>NZ_JBVJKF010000003.1:0-491828 GCF_055585365.1 Streptomyces sp. NPDC053432 | reverse complement strand
ACCGCCACCGCATCCCGCGACCGCACCACCTGCGCCGCGAACAACTCCTGCAACGACCCCACCGACACACCCACACCCGTGTCATTCCACTCACGGAGGATCCGGCGGCGTTCCTCGTCCGCCATGACGGGCAGGGCGCCGATGTGGGTGTCGGGCGCGGTGGCGACGGCGTCCAGGAGCAGGAGCAGGCGGGAGACGAGGGTCTCGACGGTCTGCCGGTCGAAGAGTTCGGTGCTGAACTCGACGAGCCCCTCCAGCCCGGCCGGCGAACCGTCGTCCCCGCGCGTCAGCGTGAACTGGAAGTCCAGGTCGAACTTGGCCACCCCGGTCGCACCCAGCGCGACGCGCGAGCCGTGGATCCCGGGGAGGGCGAGGGCGGGGCCGTCGAGCTCGTGCAGGGCGAACATGACCTGGAACAGGGGGTGGCGGGCCAGTGAGCGGGCGGGATTGAGGGCCTCCACCACCTGCTCGAACGGCACGTCCTGGTGGGCGAAGGCCAGCAGGTCGGCTTCCCGGACGCGGGCGACGAGATCACCGAACGACGGGTCGCCCGAGAGGTCGGTCCGCAGCACGAGGGTGTTGACGAAGAAGCCGACGCTCTCCTCCAGCGCCTCGTCGGTGCGCCCGGCGACCGCCGTGCCGAGGGGGATGTCGGTGCCGGCGCCGAGCCGGTTGAACAGGGTGGCGAGGGCCGACTGGAGGACCATGAACAGGCTGGCGTCCGCCTTGCCGGCGATCTCCGCGAGCCCGCTGTGGACCTCGGGGTCCACCCGGAAGGTGACCGTTCCGCCCTGGTAGCCGGCCACGGCCGGCCGGGGACGGTCGTAGGGCAGTTCCAGCTCCTCGGCGAGGCCGCCCAGGTTCTCCCGCCAGAACGCCAACTGCTCGTGTCCGAGGGAGCTTTCGTCGTCCGCTTCTCCGAGCAGTTCGCGCTGCCAGAGGGTGTAGTCGGCGTACTGGACCGGCAGTGGCGTGAAGTCCGGTGCGGTGCCGGCCAGCCGGGCGGCGTAGGCGGCCGACAGGTCGCGGGCGAACGGGCCCTCCGACCAGCCGTCGGAGGCGATGTGGTGGAAGGTCACCAGCAGGACGTGCTCGTCCTCCCCGAGCGCGAACAGCTCCGCCCGCACCGGCAGATCCGCCGCCAGATCGAACGGACGCATCGCCGCAGCGTGCAGTACGCCCTCCAGCGCGGCCTCGGTGACCTCGGTGACCGGCAGCCCCGGACGGGCCGCCTCCGCCGCCAGCACCACCTGCACCGGCTCCCCGTCCACCGCGGCGAACACCGTCCGCAACGACTCGTGCCGCTCCACCACATCACCCAGCGCCACCCGCAGCGCCTCCCGGTCCAGCACACCGCACAGCCGGACCGCCAACGGCAGGTTGTAGGTGGCACTGGGCCCCTCCACCTGGTCCAGGAACCAGAGGCGGCGCTGAGCGAACGACAAGGGAATCACGCGTAACTCCTGATCACTTGATTCTTGACGTCTGACCGCACGCAGAGGCGTAGGAGGCGGCAGCGCGGAAGGAGAGCGGGACGAGAAAGGAGGGTGCGATGTGGTGCTGATCAGCAGACCCGGTAACGGTGATCACTCTGCTGGAGCGGCGCCCCCGACGGCAACGGCCGGGCTGCCACATCAAACTGCACGACAGTTACTTCCCTGCACGGTCCGGGTCAGGGGCCGACGGCGGTCCTGGGCCGGCGGCGCAGGGCGGGCCGGGCCGTCTTCGCCCCGGCCAGTGCCGTGCCGAGGCGGGCGGGGGTGCCGCTGGTCAGGACGGTCTCCGCGCCGATCTCGACGCCCAGGGTGACGGCGATGCGGCCGCTCAGCCGCATCGCTGCGAGGGAGTGGCCGCCGAGGTCGAGGAACTCCTCGTCGGGGCCCACCTCCGGCAGTCCGAGCACTTCGGCGAACAGCTCGCACAGCAGCGCCTCGGCCGGTGACGAAGGCGGCCGCCCGGGAGGTCCGGTCCGGCGGCCCGCGGCGGGGCCGGGGGCGGGCAGGGCCCCGCGGTCGAGTTTGCCGTTGGGCGTCAGCGGCAGTTCGTCCAGCGGCACGTACACCGCCGGGATCATGTACGCCGGAAGGGACTCGGCCAGATGGCCGCGCAGTCCCTCGCCCGTCCACTGTTCCCCGTCGGGGCGGCCCGCGGCGGGAACCACGTAGGCGACCAGCCGCGGCTCGCCCGGGGGGTCCTCGCGGACGAGCACGGCGCTCTGCGCGACTGCCGGGTGCCGCTCCAGCGCGGCCTCTATCTCGCCGGGTTCGATGCGGAAACCGCGGATCTTGACCTGGTGGTCGGTGCGGCCCAGGTATTCCAGCGCCGCGTGCCCGTTCCACCGTACGAGGTCCCCGGTGCGGTACATGCGCCCGCCGGGGCCGGAGAACGGATCGGCGACGAACCGCTCGGCGGTCAGGTCCGGCCGGCCCCGGTACCCGCGGGCCAGCCCGTCCCCCGCTATGTACAGCTCGCCGGGGACGCCCGGGGGCACGGGTCTCAGCCGTTCGTCGAGCACGTACACCCGGGTGTTGGCGATCGGGCCGCCGATGGCGGGCGCCGCAGCGCCCACGGCGCCCGGGCCGGCGCCCAGCTCGGCCGCGGTCGACCAGATGGTGGTCTCGGTGGGCCCGTACAGATTCGTGACGGCCGCGGCGCGGGCGGTCAGTGACCGGGCGAGTTCGGCGGGCAGGGCCTCCCCGCCCACCAGGGCGTGGACGCCCGCCAGGGCGCCGGCCGCGCCCGTGGCCCCGTCCGCGGCGGCGGTCAGTGCGCGCCACAGGCTCGGGGTCGCCTGGAGCAGGGTCGTGCCGGTGGTGGCGATCCTGGCGAGCAGGGCCGCCGGGGAGCGGACCAGTTCGCGCGGGGCGAGGTCCACGCAGGCCCCGGTGATCAGCGGCAGGTACAGCTCCAGGGCGGCGATGTCGAAGGCGACGGTGGTGACGGCGAGCAGCCGGTCCCCCGGGCCGGGCCGGAACCGGGCCGCCATGGAGTGCAGGAAGTTCACCAGGGCGGCGCCGGTCACCACCACTCCCTTGGGGCGGCCGGTGGAGCCGGAGGTGTAGATCACGTACGCCGGGTTGGGGGGTGCGGCGGGTGCGGCGCCGTCCGGGCCGGCCGGGTCGGTGACGGGGTACCGGGCGAGCGCGGCGACGGTCCCGGGGTCGTCCAGGACCAGCCGCGGGACGCCGGTCCCGGGCAGCCGGGGGGCGGCGGCCGAGTCCGTGATCAGCAGCGCCGGCCGGGAGTCCCGCAGGATCCAGTCGATCCGGTCGGCCGGGTACGCGGGGTCGACGGGCACGTAGGCCGCCCCCGATTTCAGCACCGCGAGCAGGGCGACCACGAGGTCGGCGGTGCGGGTGGCCGCGACCGCGACGTGCCGTTCGGGGCCGGCGCCGCCCCGGACGAGGTGATGGGCCAGCCGGTTGGCGCGGGCGTTCAGTTCCCCGTACGTCAGCTCGACCGGCCCCGCGACGAGGGCCGGGGCCTGCGGGTGTCGTGCCGCCCGTGCCTGGAAGAGTTCGGGCACGCTCCGGGGCGGCACGGGGACGGCGGTGTCGTTCCATCCCTCCGTCAGCCGCTGCCGTTCGGTTGCCGTCAGCAGCTCGATGGCGCCGGCGGGCCGGTCCGGACGGGTGAGGAACCCGGTCAGGAAGGGGATCAGGAACGGGGTCAGGAGCCGGGACAGCCGGTCGCCGGGGCCGGACCCGGCATCGGGCGGGAGCAGCCCCTCCCTGATCTCCAGCGTGCCGCGGAGCCCTGCGGCCGGGCCTTCGTCCGCGGTCCCGTACCGGAGGGTCAGGTCGGGCCGGGCAGGTGCGGGGCCGGCCGGAGCTGCCTCCCGCAGCCGGTGGACGAGCCCGCGGGGAGTGGGGTCGTCCGCGGACGGACCGGTGCGGCCGGTGCGCACCGGTGCGGGGCCCGCGCCGCTGCCGGTGTCCCCGGCCGGGACGGCGGCCGGGGCCGGGACGGCCACCAGTGCCGGGGCGTCCAGCCCGAGCCGTGCCAGCAGTGCGGCCAGCGCGGCCGCCAGCACCGTCCCGGGGCCGGTTCCGGTCTCTTGGGCCAGGGCGTGCAGCAGGCGGGCCGCTTCGGGTCCGGCCGTGAACTCCGTACGGATCACGCCCGCTTCGGCACCGGGCCGGGCCGACGGCCCCGCTCCGCCGACCGGGCCGCCCGTGACGGCTCCCTCGAACGTCAGGTCCACGCGCCGGCAGGGCGGTGGCAGCTGCTTCTCCATGTGTCCGTCTCCCCGGGACGCCGCGTCAGCCGGTGGTCTCGGACCAGCGCAGGCCGTTCGCGGACGGCACCAGGCTGCCCTGCGGCAGGTCGGCTCCCCTGTCGTCGGCGCTCCCGCCGAAGGCCGCCTGGACCTGGATGCGCGCCCCCTCCTCCAGGACCGATTCGACGAGTTCGGAGCCGAACAGGTCGCGGTCGCCGCCCCCGGGCGCTCCCGGGGCCTCGACGAGTTCGGCGAACTCCCGGAAGGCGTCCGCACGGTGGGCGGCGTAGGAGTCCGCGTCGATCAGACCGCTCTCCCGCGAGGCGGCGCCGCCGACCAGGGCGACGAAGGACTCCAGGCCGTTGCCGGAGCCGTTGGTGATCTTCTGGGCCTTCCAGAAGTACGACTCCTCGTCCTGGTGCATGTCGTAGAAGGCGACCAGGAAGTCGTGGAAGACCGAGAACTCCTTGCGGTAGCGGGCCTCGAACTCGGCGAAGCAGCGCTCCTCGGGGAGTTCGCCGGAGAGCGTGGAGTTGATCGACCGGGCGGCGAGCAGGGCGCTGTAGGTGGCCAGGTGCACCCCGGAGGAGAAGACCGGGTCGATGAAGCAGGCCGCGTCCCCGACGAGCACCATCCCGGGCCGCCAGAACGTGTCCTGGCAGTACGAGTAGTCCTTGCGGATCCGTATCTCCCCGTAGGGCCCGGTCTCCACCCGCCGGGCCTCCGCGAGGTACTCCGCGATCAGCGGGCATTCGTCGATGAGGGAGGCCAGCGCCTTCTCCTTGTCGCCCTGGACCCGTTCGAGGGCGTCGTGGCGCAGTACGGCGCCCACGCTGGTGAGCGTCTCGGAGAGCGGGATGTACCAGAACCAGCCGGACTCGAAGGCCGCGCAGAGGATGTTGCCCCGGTTGGGGGCGGGCAGCCGCTTGCCTCCTTCGAAGTAGCCGAACAGGGCGATGTTGCGGAAGAACTCGGAGTAGTGGCGGCTGCCACCGATCCGGCTCTGGATGCGGCTCCTGTTGCCGGAGGCGTCGACGACCATCCGGGCGCGGATCTCGGTGCGGTTGCCGTCGGGGCCGGTGCAGCGGACGCCGCTCACCCGGCCGTCCTCCTCCAGCACGTCCACGACGGAGCAGCGTTCGCGGACCTCGACGCCCTTGCGGCGGGCGTTGTCCAGCAGGATCTGGTCGAACTTCATCCGCTCCACCTGGTAGGCGAGGGAGGTGGGTCCGGAGAAGGAATCGGAGACGGAGAAGGAGAAGGTCCACGGTTCGGGGCTGGTGCCCCAGCGGAAGGTGCCGCCGCGCTTGGGCATGAATCCGGCTCCGGCGAGTTCCTCGGTGACTCCGAGCATCCGGCAGATGCCGTGCACGGTGGACGGCAGGAGGGACTCGCCGATCTGGTAGCGCGGGAACCGCTCCTTCTCCAGCAGCAGGACCCGGTGTCCCTCCAGGGCCACGAGCGTGGCGGCGGTCGAACCGCCCGGGCCACCGCCCACCACGATCACGTCGTACGCCTCGTGCCCGGATTCGGTCTGTGCGTTCACGTTGCTTCCTTCTGGACGACGGAACTCTTCGGTTGTGCGGGACGGCCCGGCGCGTGCTGCTCCCCCGGTTCGATCCGGGCCATGGCCAGCCGCAGGACGGGGGGTGCGAGCAGGGACGTGGCCACGGCGAGGAGGACGATGATCGTGTAGAGCTCGGCGGAGACGATGCCGAGCCGCAGCCCGACCATGGCGACGACCACCTCCACCACTCCGCGGGCGTTCATGCCGGCTCCGAGGGCGAGACCCTGCCAGCCGGTCATCCGGCTGGCCCGGGCCCCGAGGTAGGCGCCCGCGAACTTGCCGGCCATGGCCACCGCCAGCACGACGGCCGCGACGGCGAGCCACCGGGGGTCGGTGAGCGCGGTGAGGTCCAGGCGCAGACCGACGGTGGCGAAGAAGACCGGGGCGAGCACGGCGTTCACCACCGTCCTCAGTGCCTTCACCGCGGCCGGGGCGGGTTTCCCGTGACGGCTGATCAGGATGCCGCAGAGGAAGGCCCCGAAGATGGCCTCCAGGCCGAGGGCGGCGGTGGTCGCCGCCGCCAGCAGCACGCACGCCACCACCGCGGCGACCGGCGGGCCGGTCTCACCGGACCGCCCGGCCCAGTGGAAGATCCGCCGCACCAGCGGTCCGCCGAACAGCGCGGCGGCGGCGAGCAGGAGCACCAGCCCGCCGACGGCCCACAGCACGGAGCCCGTGCCCGCGCCGGCGGTCGCCATCGCGGAGAGCACGGACAGCATCAGCCAGCCGAACAGGTCGTCGATGACCCCCACGGTCAGGGTGAGCTGCCCGATCTCGTGGTGCAGCAGCTTCATGTCCATCAGCGTCTTGGCGATCACCGGGACGGCGCTGACGGACATCGCCACTCCCAGGAACAGGGGCAGCAGCGTGCGGTCTCCGCTCGCGGAGCCCCAGGCCGTCAGCAGCAGCCCGGTGCCGGTGCCCAGGGCGAACGGGAGCACCAGGCCGAAGCCGCTGATCGCGGCCACGGTCCCGCTGCGCGCCCTGACCAGGCGCAGGTCGAGCTCGGTCCCGGTGATCCCCACGAGCAGGAGCACCCCGAGCTGCCCGACGGCGTCCAGCAGGTGGAACTGCCCGGCCCGGGCCGGGAACAGCCAGGAGGACAGCGCCGGCGCCAGCGGTCCGAGGACCGAGGGGCCGAGCAGCACCCCCGCGCCGAGTTCACCGACCAGCGCCGGCAGGTTCAGCCGGACCGCGAGCCGGCCCAGCAGGGTCGCCGCCGCCAGCAGACCGCCCAACTGGAGCAGCAGGAGCAGTAGTTCATGTGAGCCCAGGAAGGGCGGGACTGTTGCCGGTACGGACATCGGGTGTGTCTCCCCAGGGTTGTGAACGGCCGTTCGGACTCCTCGGCGTATCTCCCGCCCCCTGCCGGCCCGCACCGTGCGCCCAGTTTTGGGCAACGCGGCGCGGTGGGCCTAGGCGGCCCGTCCGACAGCAAAGTGCACGTCACCAAATGCCCCCGACGGGCCCTTCCTCCGGAGCGTAGGGTCACCGGCGGCGGGCGATTCCCCTCCCCATCCCTGTCGACTCTGCTCCTGCGCATCCCTCCCGGATACGTCTCTTCGCCGCTTCTGAATGGAGTTCCTGACATGCGTGTGGCCCAAGTCGACAGCCCCGCCCCCGTTCCCGGCGCGTCCGCCGGCGCCGAGGCCGCGGCCACCGCCGCGGACGGTGTGCCGAGTGCTGTTCCGGACGGGGTTCCGGCGGCCTTCGCCGCCCAGCTGGCGCGGACACCGGAGGCGGTCGCGGTGCGCTCCGGCGCGCGGAGCCTGACGTACCGGCAGCTCGACGAGCGCGCCAGCCGGCTCGCGCACCGGCTGCTGGACCTCGGTGTCGGGCCGGAGACGGAGGTCGCCGTGCTGATGGAGCGGTCACCCGATCTGGTGGTGGCCGTACTGGGCATCCTCAAGGCGGGCGGCTGCTACCTGCCGCTGCACCGCGGCTATCCCGAGGATCGCCGCCAGTGGATCGTCCGGGAGACCGGCGCGCCGGTGCTGCTGACAGACCGGGCCTGCGCGGAGGGTCTGGCACTGCCCGACGGGTGCGAGACCGTACTGGTCGACGCGGAGGGGCCGTTCGCCTCCCTGCCGGGCACCGACCCGGGGGTAACGGTCCGGCCGGACCAGCTCGCGTACGTGATGTACACCTCCGGTTCGACCGGCGTCCCCAAGGGTGTGGCGGTCACCCACCGCGACGTCCTGGACCTGGCCGGGGACGGCATGTTCGGTGCCGCCGCCAGGGAACGGGTCCTGATGATCGCCCCGTACGCCTTCGACCCGTCGACGTACGAGCTGTGGGTGCCGCTCCTGCACGGCGGCTGCGTGGTGGTGGCGCCGGAGGGCGATCTGAGCGTGGCCGCGCTGGCCCGCCTGCTGTCCGAGGAACGGATCACCGGTCTGCAGATCACCGCCGGTCTGTTCCGGGTCGTGGCGGACGAGGACCCCGGCTGCCTGGCCGGGGTCGCCGAAGTGATCACCGGCGGCGACGTGATCTCCCCGGCCGCGGTGCGGCGGGTGCTGGAGCACTGCCCGGACACGGTGGTGCGCTGCGCCTACGGCCCCACCGAGACCACCCTGTTCGCCACCCAGCACCCCTGGACGGACGGGGCGCGGGTGCCGGCCCCGGTGCCGATCGGCCGCCCGCTCGACGGGATGCGGGCCTACGTGCTCGACGCGGCCCTGCGGCCCGCCGAGGCGGGCGCCGAGGGCGAGCTGTACCTGGCCGGGACGGGTCTGGCGCGCGGTTACTCCGGGCGGCCGGACCTGACGGCCGAACGGTTCGTCGCCGATCCGTTCGGCCCGGCCGGGGCCCGGATGTACCGGACCGGGGACCTGGCCCGCCGCAACCCCTCCTCGCCGCTGCTGGACTTCCTGGGCCGGGCCGACGACCAGGTGAAGATCCGCGGGTTCCGGATCGAGCTCGGTGAGATCGAGGCGGTCCTCGGCCGCCACCCCGGGCTGAGCCAGGTCGCGGTGGTGGCGCGCGAGGACCAGCTCGGGGAGAAGCGGCTGGCGGCGTACGTGGTGCAGGAGCCGGGCAGCACCTACCCGGCCGAGCCCGAGGCGCTGCGCCGGCACCTGGCGCAGTCCCTGCCGGAGTACATGGTGCCGACCGCGATCTCCGTGCTGGACGGGCTGCCGCTGACCCCGAACGGCAAGGTCGACTACCGGGCGCTGCCCGCCCCGGTCTTCCCCGTCGGTTCGGGGCGCCGTCCGCGCTCCCCGCACGAGCGGGTGCTGTGCGAGCTGTTCGCGGAGGTGCTGGGGCTGCCGGAGGTGGGCATCGACGACAACTTCTTCGAACTGGGCGGGCATTCGCTGCTCGCCACCCGGCTGTCCGGCCGGGTCCGCTCGGTGCTCGGCGTGCGGCTCTCCATCCGCAGCCTGCTCAAGACGCCGACCGTCGCCGCGCTCGCCCCGGAGATGCAGGACGGCCGCGAGGAGCAGGGCGGGGACCTGGAGCCGGTGCTCCGGCTCCGCCCGCACGGCAGCCGTACCCCCCTGTTCTGCGTGCATCCGGGCGGCGGCATGGCGTGGTGCTACACCGGGCTGTTGCGCCACCTGCCCAGGGAGCACCCGGTGTACGGGCTGCAGGCGCGCGGACTCGACGGCACCGCACCGCTCGCCCGGGACTTCGACGAACTGGTCGGGGACCTGCTGGGCCGGATCCGCGAGCTGCGCCCGGCCGGCCCGTACGCCCTGATGGGCTGGTCGTTCGGCGGGAAGGCGGCCCACGCGGTGGCCGCCCGGCTGCGGGCCGAGGGCGAGGAGGTGTCGCTGCTCGCGGTGGTGGACTCCACGTACGGGCACACGGGCGGCGAGCTGACCGAACTGCCGCCGCGGGAGCTGCTGTCGCTGGCGTTCGACGGCGTCCCGGCCTTCCACCGCGAGCCCGGTGAGGGCCCGCTGGAGATCCCGCGGGTGCTGGAGATCCTGCGGGAGAGCGGCAGCACGCTGGGCAGCCTGGACGAGCGCACCGCCGAGGCGGTCATCGCCGTCACCGCCAACAACCGCCGGATCGGGGTGGTGCCGGAGCCCGCACGGTTCGACGGCGGGCTGCTGTGCTTCGAGGCGGTCGGTCCGGGGGGCCGGCCCACCGGGCTGGCGGAGTCGTGGGCACCGTACGTCGGGGGCGCCGTCGAGCGGCATCCGGTGGCGTACACGCACATGGAGCTGATGCGGCCGGAGGCGCTGTCCGTGATCGGTCCCGTGCTGGCGCGGGCCCTGAAGTGACGGGCCGCGCGGAGACGGGGGACACGGTGGCCGGACCGGTGGCGGAGCGGGAGCGGGCCGAGCGGGAGGCCCTGTGCGGCTTCCTCGACCGGCAGCGGGCCGCGGTGATCGCGAAGGTCGAGGGGGTCGGGGACGAGGAGGCACGGACGGCCGCGACGGTGAGTTCGCTGACGCTGCTCGGTCTGCTCAGGCACCTGACGCTGTGGGAGCGCCGCTGGTTCGGGGTACTACTGACCGGGGAGACCGTTCCCGGCGAGTGGCCGGCCGTGAAGGCCGACTGGGCGACCGAGGACTTCCTGGTCGGCGGGGACGACACCGTGGCGGGCGGGCTCGCGGCCTACCGGGAGGCGACGGAGGCGGCCCGGCGGGCCGTGGCGGAGCTGCCGCTGGACACCCGGTGCGTCTGGCCCAAGGCGGCCCACCGCGATCTGCGCTGGGTGCTGCTCCACATGATCGAGGAGACCGCGCGGCACGCGGGCCACGCGGACATCATCCGCGAGGCGCTCGACGCGGCCGCGGCCCGCTGACACGACCCGCCGGCACGACCGAGGGGCCGTCCCGGATCGCTCCGGAACGGCCCCTCGTCCTGTGCGTGGAACCCGCCGTCACTCGGCGGCCCTGCGCTTGCCCCGCTGGCGGCGCGGGTACGGGAAGAGCCTCGGCTTGCGCTTGGCGGCCACGTCCTCGACCCAGCCGAAGGTCAGCACCAGCAGCCCGATCAGCGGGATGGCCACCAGCAGCGTGAACCACTGGCTGGACAGGAGCCAGGTGAGGTGGGTGTAGAAGAAGGGGATGTTCCAGAGCGGGTCGATCAGCGGGATGGCGACCACCAGACCGACCTGGTGCCACAGGTAGACGCTGACCGCGCGCGAGTTGAGCAGGCTGACGAGGCCGTTCCAGCGTTCCAGGGGCCTGGGCCACTGCTCCCAGGACGGGCTGACGTGGAGCAGCATGGCGACGAAGCCGAGGGACCACAGGGCCTGGGCGATCGGCCAGGCCTCGATGTCGGTCGGCTGGGACGGATCGACCGGCCGTGTGTTCAGGTACCAGAGACCGGCCACCATGATCAGCGGCGCGACGGACGGCACGACGTACTGCGGGATCTTCTTGAGCAGGCCCTCCTGGTGGGCCATGCCGAGGATCCAGCAGGAGCCGAACATGGCGAAGTCGTTGGCGGTCTCCCAGACCCGGCCGTAGATGAACTCCTGCTCCGCGAAGAAGGTGTTCATGACGATCACCACCGCGAGCGGCGTGAAGAGCGTCACCACCGGGAACTTGCGCAGCGCCCAGAGCATGAGCGGGGAGAGCAGGACGTACCAGAGGTAGGCCCGGAGGTACCAGAGCGGGACGATGACCTGCGCGGCCCAGGTCGGTTCCACGTGGTGCTGGAGACCGGAGAACCCGCCCAGCTCCTCCCCGAACGGCGGGGTGCTCAGCGGCAGGAGCCAGAACACCAGCTTGCCCCACCACCAGTTGGGGTGACCCTCGGAATCGGGGCCCCAGCCGTCGAGGATCTGCAGGGTGATCATGATGGCGCCGAACAGCCACATCGGCGGCAGCAGCCGGCGCAGTCGTCCGCGGATCACGCCGAGGGCGGGACGGCTGAGCGAGCGCGTCATCAGCGAGCCGGCCAGCGCGAACATCACGCCCATCGACGGGAAGACGAGGGGCAGCCAGAACCAGCCGAAGTTGTGGTAGAGCACCACACGCCCCAGCGCCAGCGCGCGCAGCAGGTCGAGATAGCGGTCCCGGCCTCCCTTGCGCTGGACCGGAGCCTCCGGCTCAGGCTCCGGCTCCGGCAGCAGTACGGCGGGGACCCTGAGCTGGACGGTGTCCTGGAAGCGCCCGAACTCGACGGATGCGGTCATGTCAGGCCTCCACGGGTGCGCTGGCGACCTCGCCGGTGCGCCGCAGCTTCTGCCAGCGCAGCCGGCCACCGGTCATCGCCGTGATCGCGGACTGCAGCAGGACGATGTACATCAGCTGGCGGTAGACCAGCTGCTGGATCGGCAGGCTGATCAGGTGCCAGGGCTTCTCGCGGTCGAGCCGGAAGGCGTACCAGGACAGCAGGGCCTGGAGCAGGATGAAGCCGCCCCAGCTGGTCACGGTGATCGGGGCGTCCCCGAACAGCACGCCGTACACCAGGAACATGTCGACCAGCGGCGCCAGCAGCGGGGCGACCACGCCGAAGAGCACGATGAGCGGCAGTCCGACCCGGCCGAAGCGCCCGGCCGGGCCGCGGGAGGTCACCGCGCGGCGGTGCTTCCACATCGCCTGCATGCTGCCGTAGCTCCAGCGGTAGCGCTGGGACCAGAGCTGCTGGAGGCTGGCCGGGGCCTCGGTCCAGGCGCGGGCCTCCTCGGCGTAGACGACCCGCCAGCCTTCGCAGAGCACCGCGATGGTGATGTCGGTGTCCTCGGCGAGGGTGTCGTCGCTCATCCCGCCGACCTGCTGCAGGGCCTCCTTGCGGAAGGCGCCGACCGCGCCGGGGATGGTGGGGATGACACCCAGCACGTCGTACATCCGGCGGTCCAGGTTGTGGCCGAGGACGTACTCGATGTGTTGCCATGCGCCGATCAGGCTGTCGCGGTTGCCGACCTTGGCATTGCCGGCGACCGCGCCGATCGTGGGGTCGCCGAACGGCTGGACCAGCTCGCGCACGGTGGACGGTTCGAAGACGGTGTCGCCGTCCATCATCACGATGATGTCGTGCGAGGCTGCCGCGACGCCGGCGTTGAGCGCGCTGGGCTTGCCGCCGTTGACCTTGCGGATCAGCCGGACGAACGGCAGGTCCATCTCCTCGACGATGTCCGCGGTGCCGTCCGTCGAGCCGTCGTCGATGACGATCACTTCGATCGGATAGTCACTGGCGGCCAGCGAGTTCAAGGTGTTGGCGATGCACTCGAGCTCGTTGTAGGCCGGGACGAGGACGGTGACCGGCTCGGTGACCGGCGCCCCCCATACGTCCCGTTTCCTGGCGCGGCGGGCGTGGATCGGCGCGAGGACGATCATCAGCGCGAACCGGCCGAAGTTGAGGAAGCCGACGACGGCCAGCAGCGCGACCAGCACCGGCAGGGTGTGCACGGCGAACTGGGTGGCCCAGATGAAGCCCTTGCCCGCCCACAGCTGGAAGCCGTGCACCGGCACGGTGGCACTGGAGGCACCGAGCGCCTCGGAGATGGTGGTGAAGCGGTAGCCCTGCGCCTGCAGCTTGTCGATGATCTGCGTGAGCGCGGCGATGGTCTGGGTACGGTCACCACCGGCGTCGTGCAGCAGGATCATCTCGCCCGCGCCGGGCTTGGACGGCATCGCCGCCTTGACGATCTCCTCGACGCCGGGCCGCTTCCAGTCGTCGGTGTCCTTGTCGATGAACGCGGTGAGGTAGCCGCGCGCGCCGACGTACTTGATGACCGGGTAGTTCCAGTCGTCGAGCGCCGTGGCGTCGGAGGAGTAGGGCGGGCGGAACAGCGCGCTGTGCACGCCCGCGACTCCGGCCAGCGCCAGTTGTGTCTGCGCCAGCTCCCAGCTGATCCGGGCGTGGGACTGGTACACGAGGTCGGGGTGGGTGAAGGTGTGCACGCCGAGTTCGTGGCCGTCGGCGACGATCTGCCGGATCAGCTCGGGGTAGCGCGTGGTCATCGCGCCGGTCACGAAGAAGTCCGCCTTGATGTCGCGGGACTCCAGGAGGTCCAGGATCTTCGGGGTCCACTCGGGCGAGGGACCGTCGTCGAAGCTCAGGACCACGGTGCGGTCGGGTATCCGGTAGCTCACCGGGTGGTCGTTCTTGTCACCGCGCGCGTCGATGACGGGACCGCCCTTGAGCAGGTTCTGCGGGACGGTGTCCTTGTCGACCGAGATGGCGATCCGGTCGTCGTGGAACGCCTCGTTGTTGGCGAGGCCGCGCAGCACGAGCAGCGCGAGCAGGCAGGCCAGCAGGGACAGCGGCATGAAGAAGCGCAGCGGGGGCGCGGCCAGTCGGCGTGGCCTCAGCAGGGACTGCCGGCGGCGCTGGTGCCGGGACCGGGACAATGACGCTCCTGGAGATGGGTGGTGCGGATGATCAGCTGCGCTTGACCGGCTGCCGGGAAGGCGTTGCCCCGCGCGGCACGGTGTCCGTGGTCTTCGAGGTGCCGGACGAGGTGTTCGCCGTACCGGCCGACGGCTTCGACGTCCCGGCCGACGGTTTCGGCGTCCCGGCGGAGGTCTTCGACTGCGGAGTCGCGGACCGCGTGCCCGACTTCGGCGAGGCCGACGGGGACGATGCCGCCTGCTTTGACGAGGAGGCGGGCGACGGCGACGGTGTGGGCGACGGGGCCGGCGGCAGCGAGGGCTGCGTGGGTATGCCCATCGCCGGGGCGTCGGCCTGCACGCCGATCAGGCTGCTGCCCATGGCGACCGCGAGGATCGCGCCGACGACGGAAACCGGCCATCCGAAACCGCGCAGCAGACGGCCGCGCATGCCCGACTGGTCGACGAAGACCGGGGCCGGAGCGGACTCCTCGAAGTCTGAATCCGACATATCGGGTACACCCTGATATGTCGTCCCTCGCTCGAAGTAGTTGAAAGCTGGGCGCACCTTGCGAGGCCTTTCATTGCAGGGTACGTAGACCACGGGATCGCAGGGCGAACGCTAGTGCACCGACGTCACTCGACTTGGGGCCCATGTCAGGATTTAGCGCTATCCGCGCGGGTGTTGTAATCGGATCGAGATACCAATCGGCAGTACCGGCCAGTAAAAACGGGGGTGAAGCCTCCGGATACCGAACAGTAGGTTTCCGGCCACGCCGATTTCGCTCGGAACGCGGTCTCCGGGAGGCACGAAAGCCACCCGGGCGGCCGTCCCGGTGCCCGCCCGGCACCTTAGGATGACCCCCTCGTCGGATCAGCCGTTGATCCTCATGCAGAGGGCGTGTCCAGGTACCGCCTCTACGCCCCAAGGAGCCCGCGTGAGCCAGCCTCGCCGCACTTCTCGTCGCCGCGCGTGGACCGCGCTCACCCTGCCCGCCCTGCTGTGCGTGCTCGCCGCGTGCTCCGGCGGCGGCGCCGCGTCCGGCAAGGGCGGCGACGGCCGGCCCAGCGCCGCGCCGACCCCGGCCGGCCCGCCGGGAACCCTGTTCGACAACTTCCACTACAGCGGCGCCGACGACCCCTCGCTCGCCGCCCACGGCTGGGAGATCCGTACCGGCGGGGGCGGCCCGGGCGTCCAGGACAGCTGGAACACCGCCGGCGCCGGCTTCCCCGCCGACACGACCGCCCAGGGCGGCAAGGTCATGCAGCTGCAGTCCTCCACCGACGGCACCAAGCAGGGCACCAAGCAGGTCGAGGTGCTGACCACCGGCAAGAACCTCTTCACGGGGACCTACGCCGCCCGGGTCCACTTCAGCGACAAGCCCTCGAGCGGCCGCAACGGCGACCACGTCGTCCAGACCTTCTTCCCGATCTCCCCCTCGGACTCGTCCGCGAACTACAGCGAACTCGACTTCGAGTACCTGCCGAACGGCGGCTGGGGCTCGACGGGTCCGCGACTGGACAACGTCAGCTGGTACAAGGCCGACCCGCCGGACCGGGTCAACAAGACGACCAAGCAGCGCCTCGAGGGCTGGCACCTGCTGATGATCACCGCCATGGACGGGAAGGTCGTCTACTCCCTGGACGGCAAGGAGACGTTCACCAGCTCCGGCAAGTACGTGCCGCGCGAGAAGATGGACATCCACTTCAGCAACTGGCTCATCGACCTCCCCTTCACGGGCGGACAGCGCACCTGGGACATGAAGGTCAACTGGGTCTACTACAAGGCCGACGAGGCCGTGTCCCAGGCGGACGTCCAGAAGACCGTGGACGGCTTCTACGGCGCCGGCACGAACTACGTCAACACCGTCCCGAAGGCCTGACAGCCCTCACGCCCGGCCTCTTCGCAGCACGACTCACGAGTCGATCCCGCCCGGGACGCCGCGCGTGCGCAATCAATGGCCTGGTGCGGTCCATGCGAACCCCTGGCAGGGAAGGCTGACGGCGGGCCGGCCCGTGACGTTGTGGACGGCCGTGAAAGGGGAGAACGCTGTGGTCGCGGGCGGACTCCCGGGCCGGGTCGCTCTCGTTCCTCATCCTGCCGACCGCCTGGGGCGGTTGGGCCGGCGCGGGAGGGAGGATCGTCCGTCGGTCGGTGACGCCGACGACTCGACCCGGTGGCCGGGGCGGCTGAGCAGATCGGCCGCGCTCTCCACGGCCGCCCGGCCATCCGGGTGCACCACGACGCCCGGGGACCGTGGCCTCGGTGATGACCGCGATGCGCGGCGTGGTCGCGGAAGGAAGTGCCGTCCGGCAGGTCGGGTCGGGCGCAGCGCAGGCGTCTCCCGGCATCGCGCCGGCCAGCACGTCCAACAGTGCTGCGGCGTCGGCGACGGTGCGCGTCGGCGGCCGCTGGTCGTCAGGCCGCTGACGTCCCAGCTGACCGGACCGGCGCTGACCCGTCCGCGGCTCGGCTTGATCCCGTACGGGCCGGCCGAGGCCGGGTTGCGGATCGATCCGGCCGAGTGCTATCAGCTCGCCCTGATCCAGCGCCGTCGGATCGTGTAATTCCGTCACGCCTGACCCTCTCGCCCCCGCGGCCGAACCCGGGTGCCGTCCATCCCCACCTCCTCGGAGCGCCGCCGGCTGACGCCGCACCGGCGAGCCCGTCCCGGACACGCCAGGCCCGATCCCACCATGAGGCCATGGGCCAGCCGGCGTGAGGAATGCCGAAGTCGATTGCCGCGCAGAGCCGGCGGGCGTGGAAGTGGCCCCGGAGGGGTCTCGGCGAGCGACTCTAACAGACCAAGATCCAGAAGCATTGCAGCAGGTGGCAGCGGCCGACGGCACAGACCGGTGAAATCGCCTCAATCCGAACACAAGCGCGTCAAGGCTGGTAAATCCAAAGCCTGTTGACGCTCCAAAGCAACGCTGGTTACGCTCGCCGGGTTGCCTGCGTGACCAAGAGTCTTCGTGGGCATTCAAAAAACGGGGGCTTCTACAAAAGATGGAGCCAACAAGCACCGGGGACCCAGTTGTGCTTAGTAATGGCCACCTAAAAAATCAATCCACCAGCCCGAACCCGGCATTCGGGACTTTCGCGTGCATTCATGACCTTTTCTCCGGGCAAGCCGCCCGGTCACCCGATGCCACGGCAATCGAATTCCGTAGCGCGTCTTTGACGTACCGTGAGCTCGGCTCACGTTCGGATCGCGTGGCACGCGCGCTCATCGACCGGGGGGTCGACCGCGGGGACTTCGTAGCGGTGCAGATGGAGCGCTGCCTGGACCTTCCAGCCGTCCTGTTGGGCATCCTGAAGGCCGGCGCCGCCTACGTCCCGATCGATCCCCAGGCGCCCGCCGCGCGCCGGGAATTCATCATCCGCACCGCTGGCACAAAAATCGTCGTCACTCACCGAGCCGTGTCCGAGAGAGTCGATCCGGCCGTCTCTCCGTCCCTCGACATCGATGCCGGGGATTTCTGGAGAGGCCCCACAGGCCCTGCAGGTATTCCTCGCACGATCGCGACGGATCCCGCCGACATTTTTTACCTTCTCTTCACCTCCGGCGCCACCGCAGAGCCCGAGGGCGTCATGCTCGAGCACGCCGGAATCTCGAACATTCTGAACCGGATGGTCCGCGAATACGGCTTCTCGGCCGGCGACCGGTTGCTCCAGAAAACGCCTTACACGTTCGACGCATCGATATGGGAATTCTTCGTCCCACTCATCAGCGGCGGCACGGTCGTGCTGGCGGAGCCCGACGGCCACCTTGACCCCGGCTTTCTGGCCGAGACGGTGGCGGCCGAGCGGATCACCACGATCCAGCTCGTGCCCTCGATGCTGCGCCACTTCCTGAACGATCCCGCCGTCCCGCGATGTCGCGACCTGCGCCACATGTTCGTCGGCGGTGAGGCACTGCCCCGCCGGCTGCAGGACTCGTTCTTCGCGAAGCTCTCCGTGATCCAGGTGCTGACCTGGACCTGCTCGCCGGAGGACACCCGGCCCCACGTCCCCGTCGGCCGCCCGGCCGACAACGTCGTCGCCCCCGTGCTCGACGAGGCGGGGCAGCCGGTCCCGGTGGGCGAGGTCGGCCAGTTGCACATGGGCGGTGTCGCGCTCGCCCGGCGGTATCCGGGACAGCCCGGGCCGAGATCCGGCAGCAGACCCTGGGCTCGGCCTCGGTGCGAGTCCGTGACGACTTCTTCGAGATCGGTGGCAATTCCATCGCCGGTCTTCTGATGATCGCGCAGGCCAAGAAGTCCGGCATCGTCCTCACCCCGCGGGACCTGCTCCGACTGCGCCGCATTGATGCGATCGCCGCAGCGCTCCAGCAGCGCTAGCGACCCGACGCTTCACACAGCGGCACCTTCCGGCCTGATTCCCCGGAGAGTCGCCATGCCTTCAGAACGGTCTCTTCCCATGAGTGTGCCCCATCCTGACGCGGCAGCTTCCGACATCCCGCTCTCCTGCACCCAGGAGAGCCTCCGGCTGCCGTTCGACCGGATCATGGTCATCACCATCGGTCTGCTGGGCGGAGCCTACGTACGGCTCGGGATGGCAACGGCAGCCGGACTCGGCTCGGCCATCTCCAACCTGAACGCCTGGCAGCCGGCGCTCACCCCACCGGGTGGCAAGGGCCGGGTGATCGGCACCCTGGTCTTCGTCACGTTCCTCGGCCGGTTCGTCCCGCTGGTGTTCACGCAGCCGCTGACCCCGGCGCTGGGCATCGCGCACAGCCGCGTGACGGCGGGTCTCGTGATGCTCGCCACAGCGCTCGGCACGGTGCTCCGGCCGGCAGCCGGGGTACGGCAGGCCGCGCGCGCGACAGCCGAGGCCCGCCGTGTCGCCCGGCCCGGCCCGCTGACAGCTCCTCCGACAGACGGCTAACCCTCAAACCAGCAAATGGAGGCCCCCACCCCATGCTTGCGCACACTTCGCCCTCAGAGAAAACCACTTCGTCGGTCGCCCGGCAGCCGTCCATCAGCGTCGCCATCCTGGCGAGTCGCCCGCTGATCCGTGCCGCGCTCCGCAGCGCCCTCGTGGGCTCCCCGGGTATCGAGACGGTGGCCGAGGCCACCTCCATGTACCAACTCGACCGGGTCCTCGCCACGAAGGCGCCGAACGCCGTACTGCTCGACGACGCCGACCCGATGTGGGACACCCTCGACGTGCTGCGGCGCGTGCGCGAACACCCGGGCAGGCGCGTGGGGATCGTCGTCCTCACCGACCTGGCCATCACGGACGTCGCCCTGGAGTACCTGCGCGCGGGTGCCGACGCCCTGGTACTGAACGACGGCGCGCTCGACGACATCGCCGCCGCGGTGCGCGCCGTGTCGGAAGGCCATGCCGTGGTCCCGCCCCCCTTCACCCGCAAGCTGGTCGATCTGCTCGGCACCCGTCCCCCGGCACTCCCCGGCAACGACCACCTGTCCGAGCTGACCGCGCGCGAGCAGGAGATCTTCGAACTCATCGTCACCGGCATGTCCAACCACGAGGTGGCGCAGTCCCTGGTGCTCAGTGAGAAGACCGTGAAGTTCCACGTCTCCAACCTGCTGCGGAAGCTGGGTGTCCGCAACCGCATCCAGGCCGTGATCTACGCGCGTGAACACTGCCTCCTCGGGCTTCGCTGACCTCCTCCCCACGGAGCTCCGGAACAGGCGACGCGGTGTGCGAACCGTCGCCCTTCCGGAGCTCCGTCCGGCTTTTCGCCCCCGACCCGCCGAGGGGCGCCC
The DNA here is from genome assembly GCF_055585365.1 of Streptomyces sp. NPDC053432. Classification (NCBI taxonomy): domain Bacteria; kingdom Bacillati; phylum Actinomycetota; class Actinomycetes; order Kitasatosporales; family Streptomycetaceae; genus Streptomyces; species Streptomyces sp. NPDC053432. The sequence continues at coordinate 472,069 of NZ_JBVJKF010000003.1, read as the reverse complement.
CGGCTCGGCCCATCGAGTTCAGGAGGCGGGGCGGCTCCTCCTGCGGGTCGCGCCGCGTCCGAGCCCCGCATAGGTCGGAGCCGGAAGCGCCGCACGGTCGCACTTGCCGTTCTCGGTGAGGGGCAGGGCGGGAAGCGGGACGATGACCGAGGGAACACATTGTTCGGGCATCCGCCCCGCGATGTGCCGACGCACGGCGACCGCGGAGTCCGCGTCCATGTCGGGAGTCACGTACAGCACCAGTCGCGGATCGGCGCCCTCGTCCCGGCGCACCATCGCCACGGCGGATCCGACGGCCGGGTGCTCGCGGGCCACGGATTCGATCTCGCCGAGCTCGATCCGCAGTCCGCGGAGTTTGACCTGGTGATCGCTGCGGCCGTGGAATTCCAGCACCCCTTCGCTGTTCCGGCTCACCAGATCACCGGTGCGGTAGAGCCGGTCCCCGCCGGCCGGATCCTGGACGAAGCTCGCGGAGGTCAGTTCCGGCTGGGCGATGTAGCCGCGAGCCAGGCAGACTCCTCCGAGATACAACTCGCCGATCTCGCCGGCGCGGACAGGACGCCCCTCCGTGTCACGAACGGCCACGCGCACCCCGCGGATCGGTCGGCCGATCGGCACGGTCGGCCCCGGCTCCGGCCTGCGGCAGGTCCAGTGGGTCACGTCGATCGAGGCCTCGGTCGGGCCGTAGAGGTTGTGCAGCAGGGCGGCATGGGAATCCGCGAAACGGTTCGCCGACTCCGGGTTCAGCGCCTCGCCGCTGGCGATGACATGACGCAGCGACGGGCAGGAGAACGGCTCGACCTCGGTGAGGAACAGGTCGAGCATCGAAGGGACGAAGTGGATGACGCTGATGGACTCCCGCCGGATCGTCTCGGCCAGGTATTCCGGGTCCCGGTGGCCGTCGGGGCGCGCCATCACCAGTCGCGCTCCGGCGGTCAGCGGCCAGAGGAACTCCCATACCGACACGTCGAAGGTGTACGGGGTCTTCTGGAGCACCGCGTCACCGACGGCAATGGGGAACTGCTCCTGCATCCAGCGGATCCGGTTGACCAGACCCCGGTGCGGGACCGCCACTCCCTTCGGCCGGCCCGTGGAACCCGACGTGTAGAGCACATAGGCCAGATCGGCATCGCCGGGATCCGGTCGGTCCGTACGGCCGACCGGGCCGGACGGTGTGGCGGAATCCCCGTCGAGGCCGATGACGCACAACTCCCGGAACGCCGAGAACTCGACCGTCGAATCCTTGTCGCACATCAGCACCGGGGGCTCGGCCTGGCCGAGGATGTGCTCCGTGCGGGCCGCCGGCCACGAGGGGTCCAGCGGCAGGTACGCGCCGTCCGCCAGCAGGACCGCCACGATCGCGACGGCGAGGGCGACGGATCGTTCGGCGCGGATGGCGACGGGCACGTCGCGGGCGACGCCGAGGCCCCGCAACCGGTCGGCCAGCGCACCCGCCCGTCGCGCCAGCTCACCGTAGGTGATGGTCTCGTGCTCGTCCGAAACCGCCGGGTCTGCCTCGTTCGTCTCGAACCGGTGGCGCAGCAGGTCCGTGATCCGCGCTCCGTCCTCGGCCGCCGGCTCGCCTTCGTCGAAGTCCGGGGCGGACGGGGAGAGCTGCCCGATGAGCTGCTCGAGCAACGGTCCGGTTCCGTGGTCCGCCAGCAGGGCGCCGGTGGGCAGCGGCAGCCGTTCCACCCGGATGTCGTCCTCGGGCCAGTCGGGATGGAGGAAGCGCTCTCCGTCGTCGCCGAGCAGCACGGCGTCGGGCAGGAGGCCCGCCGGGACCCGGGCGTCCAGCACCTGGAGGAGGAAGTGGAACCAGGTCCGGTAGCGGTCGGTCAGGTGGGGAACGCAGAATTCGATGTCCTCGTCGGGGAGTTCGTCGGCACGGAGCTTGTCCGCGAGCGCGTTCCGCAACATGTCCAGTATCGCCTGCAACGAGAGGTCGCCGTCGTAGTCCTCGACCGGCGCACCGACGAGTTTGGCGTGGAGCACGCTGACGTCCGCCCTGATCAGCTCCGGTGTCATCCAGGTGGGCTCGACGAGGATCACCCTCGGGCGACGGCCGTGACCGTCGGTCAGGGCCTCGGCCACGTGCAGGGCCAGGGTGGCCGCACTGCAATAGCCGAGAACGACCTCTGGGCACGCCTCCATGCGACGCAGCTCCGCGGCGTAGGCGTGGGCGAGCCCGACGATGTCGAAGTCCGCGCCGGCGGCCGGCCCGTTCACGGCATCGATGCGGAGGACGGCCCGGTCGGAGTCGGCTTCCGACACCAGCGCCGACAGGGTCTTGCGCGCCGTGAATTCGTTGAAGTCGACGACCACCACCGGCCGTCCCGGCCCGGGGCGCAGGGAGGTGATTCTGACGTCCTGACGTTCACTGTTCATGGATGGTGGCGACCTTTTCAATCATGCGCGTTCGGGTGCGCCGGAGGCGCTCAGGAGCGTTGTGACGTACTCGACCTGCGATCCGAAGGTGGGGTTCGCAAGCACATCCTGCAGAGTCATCTCCACCGCGTGCTGCCGGTGGATGTGGCCGATGAGCCTGACGGAGAGGAGGGAGTCCCCGCCCAGGGCGAAGAAGTCCGAATCCGGCAGGGGTTGCACCGGGCCGAGCAGCCGTTGCCAGGCGGCCTGGAGCGAGGTCTCGACATCGGGCCGGCTGTCAGATCCCGTCCGGTCCGGTTCCTCGGTGACCGGCTGCGCGGGCGTTTCGCCGCCGGCCACGGGCGTTTCGCCGCCGGCCTCGGGCGTCTCGGTGCCGGCCGCGGGCGTTTCCGTGCCGGCCGCGGCGGGCGGCACGGAGGGCTCGATCCAGTGCCTGCGCCGCTGGAACGGATAGGCGGGAAGCGAAACCCTCCTGGCACCGGCGGTGCTGAAGGCCTGCCAGTCCACCTCGGCGCCGGCCGCCCATGCTTCGCCGATCGCCGTGACCACGGTCCGGTGGGCGTCCTCGCGGTCGCCGCTCCGCGGCATCGTGGTGATGCAGCACGGGTCGGCACTGCTCTCGTGCGACCGCACCAGGCTGGTGAGGGCGTTGCCCGGTCCGACTTCGAGCAGAACCGGGTTGGCCGTGGCGAGCATCTTGCTCAGGCCCGCCGAGAAGCGCACGGGCCGGCGCAGGTGTTCGGTCCAGTATTCGGCGGAGTACTCCCGGACAGCGGCTCCGGTCACATTCGACAGCACCCGGATCTTCGGCTTGCGGTACTTGACCGCGGCCGCTTCGCGGCGGAATTCGGCGAGCACGGGATCCATCATGGAACTGTGGAACGCGTGCGAGACGTGCAGCGGTCGGCTGCTGACGCCCCGCACCGCGAGGTCCGCGGCGAAGCCCTCCACCTCTTCGGACGGTCCGGCGACCACGACTGCCTGGGGGCCGTTGACGGCCGCGATCGAGAGGTCACCGGTGAGCAGCGGCGCCACGGTCTCCTCCGCCGCCAGCACGGCCAGCATCCGCCCACCGGGCAGGGTGTCCATGAGTCGCCCGCGCGTCGCCACCAGCCGAAGGGCGTCGGACAGGTCCATGGCTCCGGCCAGGCACGCCGCCGTGTACTCGCCGATGCTGTGGCCGAGCATCATCCTGGGCCGCAGTCCCCAGTCGCCCAGCTGGCGGGCGAGCGCGTACTCGGTGAGGAAGATCGCGGGTTGGGCCAGTCCGGTCGTGCGCAGGAGCGCCGCGTTGTCGGAGCCGTCGTCACCGGCGGGATCCAGCAGGAGGGACCGCAGCCGCGTGTCCGACTCGGCCGCCAGCAGCTCGCAGCCCTCGTCGAACACCTCCCGGAACCGCGGCAGGGCCCGGTGGAGGCCGGCCGCCATTCCCGGGTACTGCGATCCCTGCCCGGGAAAGAGAAAGCCCAGGCTCACGCCACGGGCCGCCCGGCGGGGTACCGAACGGGTCAGACGCTCGCCGAGGTCGGCGCCGTCCGAACCCGTCACTGCCGCACGCCACGGCAGGGCGGCCCGGCCGACTCGGAGGGTGTGACAGATGTCCGCGACCTCGGCCGCGGGCGCCGCCTTCCCGTGAGCCGACAACGACTCCGTCAGGGACCGCAGGGCATCCTCGGTGTGTGCCGACGCGATCATCAGGTGCGGCTCGCGGGTCCGCGCCCGCGTGGGGCCGACGGCCGGCGGCTGCTCCACGATGACGTGGGCGTTGGTGCCTCCCAGACCGAAAGCGCTGACCCCGGCGCGCCGGGGTGCCGCTCCGCTCGGCCAGTCGGTCAGTGCCGTGTTCACGAAGAACGGCGTGTTCTCCCAGTCGATCTCGGGGTTGGGAAGCTCACAGTTGATGCTCGGCGGAATCACGCCCTCGCGAACCGCGAGAACGGCCTTGATCAGGCCGGTGACCCCGGCGGCGGCGTCCAGGTGCCCGAAGTTCGACTTGACGCTGCCGATGGCGCAGAAGCCGCTCTTCGGGGTGAACTCCCGGAAGGCGTCGGTGAGTGCGGCGACCTCGATGCCGTCGCCGAGTTCGGTGCCCGTACCGTGGGTCTCGACGTAGCCGATGGTGGCCGCGTCCACCTGTGCGGCGCGCAACGCCGCGCCGACGACCTCGGCCTGGCCGCCGGCACTCGGCGCCGTGTATCCGATCTTGCGAGCACCGTCGTTGTTGATCGCGGATCCGCGGATGACCGCGTGCACGTGGTCGCCGTCGGCGAGCGCCTCGTCGAGCCGTTTGAGGACGACCAGTGCGGCTCCGCCTCCCACCACCGTCCCGTGCGCGTCGGCGTCGAACGGGCGGCAGTGCCCGTCCGGGGAGAGGATGCCGTGCCGGCTGTACAGGTAGCCCGACTCCTGCGGCAGCTGGACCGACGCGCCGCCCGCCAGGGCGAGGTCGCACTCACCGCGCAGCAGGCTCTGACAGGCGAGGTGCACGGCGACCAGCGAGGTCGAGCAGGCGGTCTGCACCGTCAGAGCGGGCCCGTTCAGGCTCAGCTTGTAGGCGATGCGGGTGGCGGCGTGGTCCTTCTCGTTGCCGAGCATGATCTGGAGGAGTTCGGCCGGGTCCTGTTCCCGTGCGCCGGCCAGGACGTGGCGCAGGAGGTAGCTGTTCGCGCTCGTCCCCGCGAACACGCCGGCCCGGCCGTGGAATCCGCCGTAGCCGGCCTCGTCCAGCGCTTCCCATGCGCATTCGAGGAGCAGCCGTTGCTGAGGATCGGTGAGTTCCGCCTCTCGCGCCGAATAGCCGAAGAGCTCCGCGTCGAACATGTCGACGCCGTCGAGCACTCCGCGCACCGGCACGTACTCCGGGTTCGTCCGGTCGGCGACCGGCACTCCGGCGGCAGCGAGCTGCTCGTCGCTCAGGCGTGTCAGGGACTCCTTCCCCTCCAGCAGGTTGGCCCACAGGTGCGCGATCCCGTCAGCGCCGGGGAATCGTCCGGCCAGACCGATCACCGCGATGGGCTCCGTCAGGTGTGCGGCCGCCCGGCCGGGGGTCGTCAGCATGCTGTGTCCGTCATCTTCCTGCGGAGGAAATCCGCCAGTTGAGCGATGGTGGGGAGTCTGAACATCTCGACGAGCTTGATCTCACACGTGGGATAGGCCTCGAGCAGCTGACTGCGGACCATGGGAATCCTCAGCGAGTCACCACCCACGTCGGCGAAGCGGTCCTGGTAGCCGAAGTCACTGGTACCGAGCACGTTCTCCCAGATCTCCGCGATCCGGTCCTCGATCTCCTCCAGCGTCGGCCCGTCCTCGGGCGGGCCGGCGGCGGGCCCGGAGTCCGGCGCGGGCCGGGACTCGTCGAGGGCCAGCGCGGTCAGCGCCTTGACGTCGACCTTGCCGTTGGCCGTCGTCGGAAGGCTCGGACAGATCGCCCAGAGTGCCGGAACGGCATGGCCGGGCAGCCGTTCGACCGCCATCGCGCGGAGCTGCTGGGAGTCCAGGCCCGCGTTCCCGGTCACGATCCCGGCGATGAGCCGCGTCTCCCCGTGGCCGTCACCAACGGCCGCGACCACGGCGTCCGTGACTCCCGGCAGGCGGCTGAGTACCGCACCGACCCCGTCGAGTTCGATCCTGAATCCGCGGATCTTGACCTGGCCGTCCCGACGGCCGAGGATCCGCAGGTTCCCGTCCGCGTCCCGGCGGACCAGGTCCCCGGTCCGGTAGTACCGCCGACCCGCCCGGTCGTAGCCGAAGCCGCGCTCGGTCTCCTGGGGATCGTTCAGGTAGTCGATGGCCAGGCCCGCACCCGACGTGCAGAGTTCACCGACGGCGCCTCGCGGGACGGTCAGCCCGCTCGCGTCGAGGACCGCCACGGCGGTCCCGGTGATCGGCCGGCCGATCGGAACCGTCTCGCCGACCTCGGCCGCGTCGTCCATGTGATGGACCGTGGTGAACGTCGTGTTCTCCGTCGGCCCGTACCCATTGGTCACCCGCAGGCCCGGACAGACCGAGAGGACCCGGCGGACCTGCGCCGCCGGGACGGTGTCGCCGCCGGTCAGCAGCTGGTCGACACCGCTGAAGGCCTGTGGCGCGTGATCGGCCACCAGCCGGAACAGGCCGGCTGTCAGCCACAGTCCCGTCACCGCGTGCGCGTCGAGGAAGGCCGCCAGCGAGTTCGGCTTCGGGTACTGATCCGGGTGGACGACGATCGCGCCTCCGGCAGCCAGCGGGGCGAACAGTTCGAGCGTTGACGCGTCGAAGGACAGCTGGGCCAGCCTGAGGAAGCGCCGCGACGCGGATTCACGCACGACGGTGTCGTCCGCGACCAGGCGGCACACGGCCCGATGCGGGACACGCACCGCCTTGGGCCTTCCGGTGGACCCGGAGGTGAACGCGACGTACGCGACGCGCTCCGGATCGGGGTCGGCCGCCGGCTCCGCGACGGCGTCGACGGGCGCCCACGGATCGACCGGCTCCAGCAGGGGCACCGCCGGGGCGGCGCTCTCCAGCTCGACCGCGCGCCCGGCGCCCGCCAGCACCAGCGACGGTTCGGCCACGTCGAACACCTGGCGGAGGAACGGGGCCGGCACACCGGGCTCCAGGCCGATGTAAGCGGCGCCGACCCTCAGCACGGCCAGGACCGACACGACCTCCTGTGCCGAGCGGGGCACGGCGATGACCACGTGGTCGCCGACGGTCACGCCCGCGGCGCGCAGGGCAGTCGACTGCGCTTCGACGGCCCGTACGAGCTCCGCGTACGTCAGGGGCTTCGAGCCGGGCTCCACCACCGCGGGCGCGTCCGGACGACTGCGCGCGACTCCTTCGACCAGGCGCCAGACATCGGTGGGGCCGTCGCCGGCCTCCTGGTCCGGGAATCCCGCGCCGTCCTCCCCTTCGTCCTCGCCTGACTGCTCCTGGAGCAGGTCCCGAAGGCACCGGTCCGCGTTCCCGGCGGCGGTCAGCAGAGCGAGGACGGCACGGAAGTCCGCGATGAGCTGCGCCGCCTCCCACGGTGAGAACGCCGACGTGGCGTACTCCACGCACAGGCGGGGTCGCTCTCCCCAGCGCTGCACGTAGAGCAACGCGTCGAAGATCGCGCCTCCGCAGTGTCCCTCGTGGATCTCCACGTCGAGCCCGGGGACGTCGATGCTGCCGGGCACCATCTCGTCGTGCGCGGCGAAGGCGATCTGGGTGAGGGCGTTCTGCGCGGTGTCCGTCACGGCCCCCAGCCCGGCGGCCAGCTTCTCGAACGGCACCTGCCGTGCTCCGAGTGCCGAACGGATGTCGCGGCCGATGTCCTCCACCTGCCGGCGCACCGTGGCGTCGACATCGATCCCGCACCGAACCGGCAGCAGCGTCGTCATCAGCCCGACGGACTGCTGCTCCGGGGCGGTGGAGCGACCCACCCAGGAGAGTCCGACCAGGACGTCGGTCGCTCCGGCGCGCCGGGCGGTCGCGATGGACCACGCCGCGAACAGGACGGTGTTCCGGGTGACGCCGCAGCTGTCCGCCAGGGCCGTACACGCGTCGCGGACCTGCGCGTCGAGCTCGATCGGCACCCGTACGCCCCGGTGGTCGAAGAGCTCCTCCCGAGGCAGGTCACTGGGGAACCGGACGACTCGCGCGGCTCCGGCCAGCTCCCCGACCCGGCGTGCCGCAAGCGCGTCGACGCAGGCCGGCTGCCCGCCGTGCAGAGCCGGCGCGGGTCCGCCGGACTCGACATCCGTGTAGTGGTCGAAGATCTCCCGCCAGAGCACCCCGATGCTCCAGCCGTCCGCCACGACGTGATGGATCAGCAGGCTGAGCACATGCCGGTCGGCGCCCGCGCGGGTCAGCACGAAGACCACGGGAGGACGCTCGAACGGTGCCAGGAGCCGGGTGGAAGCCGACCGCAGCATCGTGTGCACCAGCTCGACACCGGCCCCGCCCTCGGGAAGATCGAGCGTGTTGAGCACGAGCTGCGGCTTCCAGCCGGGGACGACCCGCGCACGCAGTCCGTTCGGCTGCCGCGAGAAGACGGTCCGCAGCGCCTCATGGCGATCGGAAACCGCCTGAAGGGCCCGGCTCAGCCGGTCGACGTCCAGCGTTCCGCGCACGTCCGCGCTGAACAGCAGGTGCCAGGCCGCTCCCGACCCCGCCTCCTCGCTCACGAGCATCGCGGACTCGGCCGTGGAGGCGTCCCGCTCTCCCTGCCGTACCGCTCCCGTCTCCACGGGGGTCGGCGAATGCACTTGCGCGGCTTCCAGCACCGACCCGAGGGGATCGGGGCCCAGCAGGCCGGGGAGGTCGAGAACGGCTCCCGCCCGTTCGGCCCGGGCGGCCAGGTCGACGGCGCGCAGGGAGGTGCCGCCCAAGGAGACGAACGACCTGTGCGCGGCGTTCGCCGCCACGTGTTCCGCTGTCTGCCCCAGCGTCCGCGCCGCCAGCGCGATCAACTCCGGAATCATCGCAGCCCCCTCTGATCGGACCGTCGTCGGCGGGTTCATCGGCTCCGGCCTTCCTTTGCTGTACTGATCGGGACACCATCGCTCCGCGGACCGGAGTCGTGTTCGGCCCCGCTGTTCCGGGTCCGTTCGGCCCAGGCGATCACGGGCCCGTTCGCGGCGAGGCCGACGAGGAACACCAGGGCCAGGACGAGCCAGCCCTCCACGGCGAACCTGCTGAGCAGAAAGGTGACCAGGACCGGAGCCACGGCAGTGGGGATCGAGCCGCTCAGGGTGAACATTCCGCTGTATGCGCCGTGGGCGTTCGCGTCGGCGAGTCCGTACCGGAGTGCCCAGTTGGCGCTCTCGCCCCAGAGTTCGCCCAGGGTGAGGAGTGCGACCGTGACCAGGAGCGCTGCCACGGCGGCGAGCATGCTCAGCTCGTGCGTGGTCGCGGCGACCGCACACGCACAGGCCGACCCGAGGAACGCACGGCGCTGCATGCGTCGCGCGCCCGCGGTCGTCTCGCTGCCCTTGGAGACCTTCACCTGGAGCAGGATGACCAGCGCGGTGTTGGCGAGGATCAGCCACGCGGCGAGGGGTCGCGGCACGGTCGGATGGCCGATGATCCACAGCGGCAGACCCACGGTGAGGATCGTTTCCCCGATCAGGGTCATGCTGCTCACCAGCGCCACGGCCATGTACGGGACGTCATAGCCGAACCGCCCGGGACGCCCGGCCTGCGCGGGGCTTCCGGCCGGCCTGATCCGGGGCAGTCGCAGGCTCGACAGGCCGGCGAGGAGGACGGCCGCGGCCATTCCGAGGATCAGGGACGAGTACGCGGCTCTCGTGCCGACACCGATCGCCACGCCCGCCGCGAGCACGCCCAGCGAGAAGCCGATGTTGGTCAGCACCCTGGTGACGGCCATCTGCCGGACCCGGGTCTCCTTCGGCAGAATCGCCCCGATCAGTGCTCCCCGGGCCACCTTCCGGCCGGTCTCCGCGCATCCGATACCGGTGACGACCACGAGGAACATGCCGAACGAGCGGACGAAGACAGCGGCGACCAGCAGGCCGACCAGGACCGCGGAGAAGCCGAGGAACACCTCCCTCGGCCCCCACCGGTCGGCCAGACGTCCGATCCGTACGCTGAGCAAGAGGCCCGCCAGCCCGGCGAGGGAGAGCCCCAGGCCGACCTTGGGCTCGGACAGTCCGACTGCCTTCACGAAGAACACCGCGCTGCCGGACATGTAGAGGCCGTAGCCGACGCTCGCGATCAGCGTGTTCGTCTGAAGCACTCGAACAGGGCCGGGTGGCGGAACGGCCCCGGCGAGGCGACGCCTCAGCGGTTGCCGGGAACTTCCGGACTCCTCAGGAGAACCCGCGTGGGGCCCAGCTTCCATGACGCTCCCTCCCTCTGCGAGAAGACATGCTTCGGTCACCCGAGCTCGCGGACCCACGACCGGAGCGTCCGCTCGGTCGTCTCCCAGAGCAGTTCGACCGAGTCGGCCGGGTACCAGTCGATCCGGTGGTGAGCGATCACGGAGATTCCGGTGGGGCCTTCCACCGGCAGGATCGCCACCGCGGCGTCCAGGGTGAGTCCGGGTGACGGCACGGGCTCGGCCGTGCAGTCCACGAAGCCGTAGTCCTCGAACAGCCGGTTCATGCTGAGCGGCTGCGGGTTGAAGGAGAGGTACGGCACGCTGCTGGGCGCGCCGAACGCTTCGGGCGTCATCTCGGCGATGATGCTGCCCCACGGAACCGACGCGCTGACGTCGAGGGCGCGCATCGAAGACCGGTTGAAGTGCTGGAGGAACGTCCCGGCGTCGGACGCCGCCGCGCGTTCCGTCGCGATGACGACCCGCCCCGAGAGGAAGCCCACGGTCTTCTCGACCTCGGACGCCTCCCTGTTCGCGGTGACCAGGGTGGTGCCGACGGCGGGCTGGTCACCGAGCTCGTACAGCGAGCGGTGCACGGCGGCGTGGATCCAGCCCCACTTGCTCATCCGGGTCCTGCGAGCCACCGCGGCCAGCGCGGCGACCAGGTCCGTCGGCATCGTCGCGCGGAAGACGCCCGGATTCTCGTAGCCGGCCGTGGCGGCGCCGGTGAACCCCGGATAGCGCAGTTCCGGGATGGGGCCGACGCTCTTCAGGTGCTCGGACAGGCGGGCCAGGACGTTCCGGCCGGAGTCGGAGGCAAGGTAGGCGTTCTGGCGCCGGACATGTTCCGGGAAGCCGATCGAGCCGTCGGCCGGGATGTCGACGGCCTCGCCGAGCTCCTGCCGGTAGTACGCCGTCAGGTCGCCCATGAGGACGTTGACCGACCACAGGTCGCTGACGAGATGGTCCGTGACCAGCGCGAACAGGAACCCGTCGGTGCTCTCGGCGAGGATCAGCCGGGCCAGCGGCCCGTGCTCCAGATCGAACGGAGCATCCGCCGCCAGCGCCACGAGCCGTACGGGATCCGCTTCAGCGGCCCCTGGGACACCGGCGAGGGGGACCGTGGTGACCGGTGCCGGCTCGGCCGGACGGTCGAGCCGCCAGCGGCTGGTGTCCGGATCGAACCCGCAGCGCAGCACGGGGTGACGCAGCTGGAGCCTGCGCCAGGCCCGCTCCAGGGCCTGGACGTCGAGCGGTCCGCGGACGCGCAGCGTCGTCGCGGGGTGGCTCGGGCGATTGATTCCGGCGGCCGTGTCGCCGGCGATCTGGCCCAGCCGATGGCGCTGGGCCCAGGAGGGTTCTTGTGCCGCGTACATCTCGTCGTGTCCCATGATTAGCCGTCAGTACCAGCCGCGCAGCGCGGCCTTGAAGCCGTCGAAGTCCTCGTTGTGGACCACGTGGCCGGTGTTGGGCACGGACCGCACCTCGAAGCCGTCGCCGCGCAGTTCCTCCGCCCGCTGCGGCGGGATGTTGTAGCTCGGGTCGGCGAGCACGAGCAGAGCCGGGTCGGCGGGCTTGACGGGTTCGTGCCCGGTGAACCCCTCGAACGAGGAGAGCGTGGCCGGGTCCCACTGGGCGAGCGCGGTCAGCTTGTGCTCCTGGGCCTGCGGCTCCCAGCGCGGCAGGGCCGCCCGGACCTGCTCCGGGCCCCAGTCCTTCTGGGAGCGCAGGGCCTGGGCCATGGCGCCGCCGTCCGGGGGCGCCGCCGCCCACGCGGGATCGACGTACACCACCCGCTCCGGCTGGAGGCGCGCGACGGCGAGGGCCAGCAGCAGCGCGCCGAGCGAGTGCCCCAGCGCGAGCGCGGGACGCGCCGGCAGTACCTCGACCAGGGCGTCGGCCATGGCGTCCAGGGTGTACGAGTCCCAGCGCGGGCTGAGCCCGTGTCCGGGCAGGTCGGGAGCGAGGACGTGATACCCCTGGCTCGCCAGTTCCGGGCCCAGACGCCACCAACTGCCGGAGTCACCGGTGATCCCGTGCACCAGCACGGCCACCCGCTCCCCGCTGCCCCACTGCTCGACGTGCAACCGCGACATCGTTCCTCCTCGCTCTGCTGCCTGCCGGCACCGGGTGTCCGGCACCGGGCATGGCTCTGGATGTTCTGGATGACGGCCGGAGTCCGGCCGGCCGCACCGGCTACAGCACGACCCTGACCTGGTATTCCCGCAGCCACTGGTCGAGTTGGATGACTCGCGGCAACCACGGGGGTGGCGTGAACTTCCCGTTGACCCAGGCGTCGCTGTCGACCATCGAACGCACCGCACCGGCGTTGACGAGCCCGAGCACGGGAGAGGACGGCTCGTTGATGATCCCCCGGACGGTACGGCGGATCGTCTCCAGGTAGGCGGGGCTCTGGCCGAACGGGAAACCGCTCTTCGGCCGGTTCACCACCTGCTGGGGCAGCAGATCCGCCACCGCCGCGCGCAGCAGCCCCTTCTCCTGCCCGCCGGCCCGCTTGTACTCCCACGGGACGTTCCACAGGTACTCCACCAGCCGGTGGTCGCAGAACGGGATCCGCACCTCCAGCCCGTTGGCCCTGCTCATCCGGTCCTTCCGGTCGAGCAGGAAGGGGAGGAAGCGGGTGAGCTGCAGGTAGAAGACCTCGCGCAGACGGCGATCCGCACCGCTCTCGCCGTCGAGGCGGGGCACCTCGGCAAGCGCGTCGGCGTAGGTGCCCGCCACGTAGGCGTCCAGGTCGAGCACGCCGCGGAGCTCCGGGGAGAGCTGGGCGTTGCGGTTGGTCACGCCGACCGACCAGGGGAAGTTGGCCGTCGGCTGCTCGGCCTCGGCGAGGAACCACGGGTATCCGCCGAATATGTCGTCCGCGCCCTCACCCGAGAGGGCCACCTCGGCGTGCTCGCGAACGGCGCGGAAGAGCAGCAGGAGGGAGACATCGAGGTCGCCGACGCCCGGCATGTCCCGGGCCCGCAGCGTGGTGCCCAACTCGTCCACGAGCGACGGGGCCTGGATGATGACCTCGGTGTGCTCCGTCCCTACGTGGTCGGCGACCGCCCGGACGAAGGGGGCGTCCCGGCTGACGTGCAGGGCGTCGGCCTTGAAGTCACTCTCCCCCTCGGCGAAGTCGAGGGAGTAGGTGGACAGCTTGGCGGGGCCTTCGGTGGCGAGGTCGCGCGCGGCCAGGGCGACGATCGCACTGGAGTCGATGCCGCCGGACAGCAGGGCGACGAGCGGCACCTCCGACACCCGTTGCTGCCCGATCGCGTCGCCCAGCAGCCGGCGGACCTCTGCGACGGTGGTCGGCAGGTCGTCACTGTGCGGAGCCGTGCTCACCTGCCAGTAGCGACGCTCGTGCACGCCCGCGTGGCCGACCCGCACCACATGGCCCGGGCGGACCTCGCGCAGGTTCCGGTAGACGCCGACGCCCGCGGGCTTGATGGCCACCGTGAAGAGCGCGGCCAGTCCCTCGGCGTCCACCTCCGGGGTGAAGAGCGGGTTGGCGATGACGGCCTTGGGCTCCGACCCGAACAGGACACCGCCGCCCTGTTCGGTCCAGTAGAGCGGCTTGATCCCGAGTCGGTCGCGAACGAGCAGCAGCGTCTCGGAGCGGGTGTCCCACAGGGCGAACGCGTACATCCCGGCGAGGCGGTCGAACGCCCCCTCGCCCCATTCGAGATAGGCGTGCAGCACCAGTTCGGCGTCCGAGCCGCCGCGCAGCGCGCAGCCGCGCCGCAGCAGCTCGGCGCGCAGCTCGCGGCCGTTGTAGAGCTCACCGTCGAACGTCACAACGGCGGGATCGGAGGAGACCGGGGCCGCGGTCCACGTCCGCCCGGCGGCGTCGCGGCCGGCTCGCCCGCAGTGGCCGAGGGCGGCGTGCGGCGAGAGCCACGTCGCGGTCGCGTCCGGCCCGGCGCAGGCCATCGCCGCGGCCATCGCCGCGACCGTCCGAGCCTGGTCCGTCATCGGGCGTGCCCGGTCGATCCACCCGGTGATTCCGCACATCAGGCGACTCCCCCGGTCGGGTGACCGTCCGCCGCGACGCCCGGCTCCAGCTGGCGCAGGGTCTCGGCGACGAGCGCGTTGACCGGCTCCGGCAGGCGCGCCCAGTTGCTCTCGTCGTTCAGGTCCAGCACCCGGGCGAGCTTCCAGCCCAGGTACTGTCCGAGCGAGGCCAGCGGCGGCAGCGTGTCAACCGCGCGTACGGTCACCGTGACGCCCTGGAACAGCGGGGTGAGCCGCTGGGCGACCGCCTCGCACCACTGCGCGTCCGGCTCGCCGTCGGTCGTCACCAGCAGGACGACCGAGCGGTCGCGCACCACCAGCATGTAGTTGAAGGCGGTGTACTCGGGCAGCGGCGTCGACCAGAGCGCCGCCTCCAGGTCGTTCTGGCGGATGCCGGTGCCGGAGAGCGTCACGACGTCCTGCTCCCGGCCGAGGGTGCGCAGCACCGGTGTACGGACACCGCACGGACAGTCGGTGCCCACGATCTCGACGTGGTCGCCGGTCCGGTACCGCAGGAGCGGCCGCGAAGGGAGGTCGAGCGTGGTGACGACCAGCTCGCCCCGGTCGGGCGATCCGTCGATCCGCCGCGTCCCGGAGCCGTCGGTGAGTTCGAGGAGGTAGCTGTGCGTCTGCAGGTGCAGGTTGCGCTCCCCGCAGGTCACCGCGGTGGTTCCGGTCTCGGAGGACCCGTACGAGCACACGTAGGCGACCGCGCCGGTCAGCCGCTCCAGATGCCGGATGAAACTCGGCCCGGTCTGCTCGGCCATGAGGAGGAGCCGGTCGAACGCGGGCGCCGGCAGTCCGTTGCGATGGGCGAACTGGATCATCTCCAACAGCCGGGACGGCGGGCCCACGAACACGTTGGCGCGCAGTTCGCCGATCAGCCGCAGCACCCGGTGGTAATTGCCGGTGATGTTGTCCACCCACGGACGGAACGACATCACGCCCAGGTACTCGAGCACCTTCTCGAACTGGTAGGCGGCCGGCGCGAACGGGGCGTTGATCAGGATCAGCGCCACGTCTCCCGGCTCCAGGATCTGCGCCCACAGCGTGCCGATGTTGATCGTGTTGACCACGAGGTCGTCGGTGGCCTTCGGCGCGGCGACGGGGTCGCCGGTGGTGCCGGACGACTCGTAGTAGTGCAGGAACTCCGTGAGCGGCCTGGTGAACGCGTCCCTGCCGTACGCGGCCAGGTCGCTCTTCC
Organism: Streptomyces sp. NPDC053432; assembly: GCF_055585365.1. Taxonomy (NCBI): domain Bacteria; kingdom Bacillati; phylum Actinomycetota; class Actinomycetes; order Kitasatosporales; family Streptomycetaceae; genus Streptomyces; species Streptomyces sp. NPDC053432. The sequence goes on along the minus strand of NZ_JBVJKF010000003.1, from coordinate 456,659 downwards.
CGAGCAGGGGAAGCTTCGGGAAGATCTCGTGCAGCGCGGCGGCCGGATCGATGTCGGCCGGCTCCGCGAAGGCTGCCCGCAGGGCGTCGTCGTAGGTGTGCCGGTAGAGCGAACTGGCGGCGGCGGCCGCCAGGGTGGTCGTCAGTTTCCCGGCGTGGACCGCGGTGAGATCCGCTTCGCCCCGGTGGTTCCGCTCCACCAGGGAGGTGTGCTCGTCGGCGAGTCGGCCGATGGCCGCACGCTGTGCACCGTTACGCAACAACAACATCTGCCAGCCTCCGTCCAGCGATGAAATCGGAGTCGGCCAGGCCCGCCGCGCGTCGCAGCGCCCCGCTCTCGATCAGTCCGATCACCGCATTGATGTCATGGTCGAGCCGGCGGTCGCGGTCCACGAACGCCGAGTGCTCTCGGATCAGCGCGTGCACCGACCGGATCGCGGGGGACGCCTGGTCGACCCCGCGCAGCTCGATCGCCTGGGCGAGCGCGATCAGATGGATCGCGGCCACCTCGCGGACCAGGCCGTTGATCGTGCGGGCGTCGCGGGCCGCGATGGTGCCCATGCTGACCTTGTCCTGGTTGTGCGCCTCGGTGGAACGGGAGAAGACCGATGCCGGGTTGGCCTGCTTGAGGGCCTCCGCGGTGATCGCCGAGGCCGCGATCTGCATGCCCTTGAATCCGTGGTGCAGCCCGGCCTGAGGGTCCTCGGGATCGCGGGCGACGATCAGGTTCGGGGGCAGTCCGTTGTTGAACTTCTCGTCGACGACCAGGGCCAACTGGCGGTCGAGCAGGTCCGCGAGCCCGGCGACGGCCGTCTTGAGGCTGTCCATCGCGTGGCCGACGTGGCCGGCGTAGAAGTTCCCGCCCAGGTGGAGCCCGCCGTCCTGGGCGTCGAAGAGCGGGTTGTCGCTGGAGGAGTTGATCTCGACGCCGAGCCAGCGTTCGACCCATTCGAGCATGTCGTGCACGATGCCGATGATCTGCGGGGCGCAGCGCACCGAGTACTTCTCCTGGATCAGCTCCTTGAGCTGAACGTACCCGCGCCCTTCCAGCCTCTCCCGGCGCAGCAGGATGTCGTCGAAGGAGGTCGCCAGCTTCGAGCCCTCCAGCAGGGCCCGGACGGCGCGCGCGCTCTCCAACTGGCCCGGGTGGGGCTTGTTCTCGTGCACGAAGGCGTGCATCGCGGAGGCGTTGCCGCGAAGGGCTTCCAGGGTCATGGCCGTGGCCAGTTCGGCGACGACCGCGAGCTCTTGCGCGTCCCAGGCGGCGAGCACGCCGTAGGCGGCCGTGAAGGAGGTGCCGTTGATGAGGGCGATGCCCTCCTTCGGCTCCAGGCGCACCGGCTCGATGCCCTCGTCCAGCAGGGCGTCCGGTGCCGGCCGGACGGCGCCCCGGTGGCTCACCTCGCCCTCACCGATCAACGCGGCGGCCAGGTAGCAGAGCGGCACCAGGTCGCCGCTGGCGCCGAGCGACCCGCGCTCGGGGATCAGCGGCAGTATGTCCTTGCCCAGATGCTCCAGGAGCGTGTCCACGACTTCGGGACGGATCGCGGAGGGGCCGCGGGACAGCGCGTTCGCCCGGATCAGCATGGTCGCCCTGGCGACCTCGGGAGCCGCGGTGGGGCCGGTCCCGTTGAGGTGGTAGAGCACCAGGTTGCGCTGGAGGTCCTGGGCCTTCTCCGGGGATATCTGACGGCTGCAGCTGTCGCCGAATCCCGTGGTCACACCGTAGATCGGGATCTCCTGCTCCAGCAGTGAGAGCTTCAGATCCACGGAGGCGCGCATTCTCGTCCTGGCCTCGTCGCTGAGGAAGGCCGCGGTCGCGGTGGCAGCACTGCGCGCGGTCCACGCCACCTCGCGGGGCGAGAGCGACCGGCCGTCGAGCGCTATGCCCTGCGGGGGAAGTGTGTTGGCGGGGACCGACACCTGGTGACCTTTCCGGTGGGAGTGGAAACGGGTGCCAGCCTTCTGCATGGCGCCGGCTTCTGCTTCGGCCCTATGGCCTGTCTGCGACCCGTCCTTTGGGCGGGTACGCCGGGCCGGGAGCCCGACTAGGCTCCGTCTGCTGTCACCCGGGACACCACCTGACACATCGAGGGGATTGGGCATGACCGCAGCCGAGAAGACCAGCGAGGACGTATTGGTGATATTGCGTCAGATCTGGGAAGAGGTCCTGGGGGTGCCCGTGGAGCGGCCCGAGCAGGACTTCTTCGAGCTCGGGGGCGACTCCCTGCTCGCCATGATCGTCGCGAGCCGGGCCGGACAGGCGGGCCTGGAGATGCCGCCCTCCGGGGTCCTGCGCCAGCCGACGCTGCTGGGCCTGGCGCAGGCCGTGCTGGATCCGGCCCGCTTCGAGAACTGGTAGGGCCCGCCCGTGCCGCACGCCACGAGCCTGCTCCACCATGCCGTCGAGGGTCCCGTGGATGCGCCGCTCCTCGTTCTCGGCCCTTCGCTGGGCACGTCGACGGCCGTCTGGGAGCCCCATCTGGACGCTCTCGCGTCCCACTTCCGCATCCTGCGCTTCGATCTGCCGGGTCACGGCGGATCATCCGCCGCCCCGCTCCCGGATCCCGGGCCCAGGGGTACCTCGATCGCGGATCTGGCCCGGCTGGTCCTCGCGCTCGTCGACCACCACGGCCGGGACACGTTCCACTACGCGGGCATTTCGCTGGGCGGAGCCATCGGGGCGCACCTCGCGGCGCACCAGCCGCAGCGGATCGTTTCGCTCGCCATGGTGGGCAGCTCCGCGCACTTCGGCGATCCCGGGCGGTGGCGCGAACGGGCCGCGCTGGTCCGCGAACAGGGCACCGGCCATCTGCTGGAGAGCTCCCCGGGGCGCTGGTTCGCCGACCCGGCCGCCGCGGCGAGCCCGCGCGGCCTTGCGCTCCTCGACGATCTCCGGCGTGCCGACCCGGTGGGGTACGCGGCGTGCTGCGACGCCGTCGCCGACTGCGACCTGACCGACCGGCTGCCGCGGATCACGGCCCCGACGCTCGTCGTCGCGGGCTCACGCGACGTGGCCACCCCGTTCGCCCACGCCGAGGAGCTGCGCTCCGGCATCCCCGGAGCACGCCTGGCCACCGTCGACTCGGGGCACCTGGTCGGCTCCGAGGCCGAGGCGAAGGAACTGACCGGCGTCCTGGTGGAGCACCTGACCGCCGTGTGAACCGGTGTGCCATCGAAGAGACGGCGCCACGCACAGCGTGGCGCCGTCCTTCACGTCCGCTCCGGTCCTCAGACCGACGTGACGACGTGCTCGATGTCGAGGCGCGGGCTGCGCGGGAACCAGGCGTCCTCGCCGGGCTTGCCGATGTTCACCACCACGAGCGACTTGTAGCCGGTCTCGGCGAAGAACTCCTCGTCGACGGCCTTGGCCTTGAAGCCGGTCATCGGGCCGGCGGCCAGGCCGAGGGCCCGCGTGCCGAGGATGAAGTAGCCGACCTGGATCAGAGCGTTGTGCTTGGCCACGTCGAAGCGGTGCGGCTTGTCCTTGAAGTAGGACTGCGCGTCCTGGTTGTGCGGGAACTGAGTGGGCAGGTGCTCGTGGAACTCCGGGTCGTAGGCCAGGACGGCGACCAGCGGCGCGGCCTCGGTCTTGGCCTTGTTGCCGGCCATCATGTGCGAAACGAGCCGCTCGCGCGCCTCGGGGCTGCGGACCAGCAGGATGCGCAGCGGCTGGGTGTTCATCGAGGTCGGCGCGTACTTGATCAGGTCGTAGAGCGCCTGCACCTGCTCCTCGCCGACGGGCTCGTCGGTGAAGGTGTTCGGGGTGCGCGCGTCGCGGAACAGCAGGTCCTGCGCGGTCTTGTCCAGCGCGAAGACGTCGTGCAGCTCGGTCATGAGGAAGCTCCCGGTTCGGGTGGGTGTGAGGGGATGAAGGGGCCCCGGACCGGCCGGGGGCCGTGCGCGGTCAGCGCTCGGTGATGATCTGAAGTTTCGTCAGTGACTGCCGGCAGCATTCGATCGCGGCGGTCGTGTCGTCGGCCCGGCTGGCGACGTGGCCGAGGCCGTCCCACTGACCGTCGAACGTCCGGACCTCGTCTCCCGGTCCGACCCAGAGGTCGACCGCCAGGGTGGAGGGGGCCTCGCGCACCTCGTCGAGTCCGCGCAGCTCCCGCACCCGGCCCGGTTCGGCCACGATGAGCCAGCTGGCCGCCGCACCCCGCCGGGCCGGACGCTCCGTGAGCGCCGGTATGGAGCCGAGCGGCCAGGTGAACACCATCTCCTGGGGATCCATCCCGTACACCGACTTCATCATGTCGCTGATCAGAGCGCCACCCACGCGGTTCTGCGACTCGATGACCACCGGACCGCCCGGGCTCAGCTTGAACTCGGTGTGGGTGGCGCCGTCCTTGAAGCCCATCGCGTCGAGGAAGTCGGTCGTGGCGCGCACCACGGCCGCCTCCAGCTCGCTGGTCAGCCGCGCGGGCATCGCGTGTCCGACGTGCACGTGGTTGCTCTCCACGGTGATCGCCTCGGTGATCGCCATCACCACGTGGTGTCCGTCGAAGCTGAACGCCTCGGCGCTGCAGAGCGGCCCCTCGACGTACTCCTCCATGATGAACTGGTCCATGTCGTAGGCGTCGACCAGGGGGTGACCGGAGTCGCGCAGTCGGCAGACCTCCTGCCAGGTGGCGTCGAGCTCGTCGGCTCCGTTCACCTTCACCACACCGAAGCTGGCGGTGCCGCTGGTCGGCTTGACGATGAACGGGTAGCCGTACTCGGTGCCGAAGGCGTCCAGGCTGTCCTGGTCCGTGACCAGCGCCGAGCCGACGACGGCGAGGCCCGGCGTGGCGGCCTCCGCGATCCTGCGGCGCATCAGCCACTTGTCGGTGAACCGGTGACTCACCTCGTAGCCGGTGCCGCCCAGACCCAGCAGGTCGTTCACCCGGGCCGCCGGGTCCAGACCCGGCTCGGTCAGCGACGCGGCGGCCGTGAACTTCCCCTTGTCGTGGGCCGCCCGCGCCACCGGGCCAAGCTGATCCCAGTCGGTGTAGTCGACGGGGATGATCTCCGCGGCCAGGGCGGCGTCCTCGGGCCGGATCTCCTCGGGCAGCTGGCACCAGACGATCTCGGCGCCGGTGGCGTGTGCCTTGCGCAGTTGGTCGGTCGAGCCGCCGATGAGCAGCAGGCGCTGGGCTGACGTCATTGAACTGGTCACTCTCTCGTTCCAAGTCTCGGTCTGTGGAGGGTCATTCGGCTGCGGAGGAAGACAGCTGGGCCTCCGGCCGGGGAGCCGGTGGGCTCAGTGGCAGGGTCTTGCGCACCGAGGGGAGGGCAAGGCAGAGAGCACCACCCGCGATGCAGGCCACCGCCGACAGACCGATCACCTGGACGGCGCTCATCCGCTCCAGCAGCAGACCGCCGAGGGCGGCGCCGCTCGGTGAGGAGGCCACGATGACCGACCGGCGGGCGCCGAACACCGCACCGTGCTGCTCCTGCGGCACCGTGTGCTGGATGACGCTGATCTCCGTGGCGGCGTAGGGGGCCCAGACGATGCCGCCGACGAACATGACCACCAGGGCCAGCGGGAGTGCGTCCACCACCATGAGTGGCAGCAGTACCACGCCCCAGAGGGCCGCGCCGACGCTGTTGACCACGGCAGGGCGGAACCTCGTCAGCCAGGGGATCATTACCAGGCCCGCCAGAGCGCCCAGTCCCATCGCGGACCACATCGCGCCGTAGCCCGCGCCGCCCGCGTGCAGCCGGTCGTGGGTGAAGACCGGGATGGCGGTGAGGAGGGGGCCGTAGGAGATGTAGTAGAGGACCGTCAGCAGCATCATGGCGCGCACCACGGGCGTGGTCACCATCGGCTTGAAGCCGAACCAGGAGGCCCGCCCGGAACTGGAGGCGGCGGGCTTCACGTCACCGCCCCCGTCCGCGTGGGCGGGCCGGATGTCCGCATGGCGCAGCCGCGCCAGCAGCAGCACCGCTGCCAGGCACATCGCCGCCGGCACGTAGAGCGCGGCCGCCCCGGAGAAGCCCGCCAGGGCTCCGCCCAGTGCCGGACCGACCAGGTAGGGGAACTGGTCCCCGATGGTCAGCACCCCGTTGGCGACCTGCAGGTCGTCCTTGGGGATGATCCGCGGGATGAGCACCCGACTGCCCACCTTGGCCAGCGGGTTGGCGACCCCCATGAAGAGGCAGAGCATCAGCAGTGTGGTGAGGTTCAGCAGCTTCAGCTGGGAGAGCACCGCCATGGCCGCCACCGAGCCGCCACGGATGAGGTAGCCGATCGCGGTGAGCAGGACCGGCGGCCACCGGTCGAACCATGAGCCGAGCACCGGCCCGGAGACCATTTCGGGGATGCGCCAGCAGAGCACCACCAGGCCGGCGTCGGCCGGCGAACCGGTGGTGACCAGGACGACCCAGATCAGGGCGACACCGACGAACTGGTCGGCGGTCTCGGACAGGATCGCGCTGCCGGTCAGTGCGCCGAGCCCGGGCGAGCGACCGACGACGGACCGCTTCCAGCGTTTCCGCGCGGCGGCGGGCGAGAGGATCATGGCCTTCCTTCCTGAAGGAGATCGGGGAAGCAGCTGATGTCGGTGGTCAGGGAGTCCGGGCTGCCGTCGGCACCTCCGCCGCGGTGGGCCTGTCCAGCGAGGTGATGCACGCCGCCGGCTCCCGCAGCCCGGGCGGGGCGGAGCCGGCGACGTACGTCATCACTCAGGAGGAGCCGGTCGGTCACGAGGCACCGAGCCCGGCGTGCGCCCCCGCCCGCCGCAGCGAGGCCGCGCGCACTCCGTCCGGCGCCGCCGGCAGTGCGTGCTCCGCACCGGCGGCGGGGAGTTCGGGGACAGGTCCTAGATGAGCTGTCCCGTGCAGGCGTCGTCGATGTACGCCTGCTTGGCCGCGGCGTCGCGGTTCGACTGCAGGTAGCGCGACCAGGCGCGACGCTCGTGGGCGGTGGCGTCCAGCTCGACGACCTCCTGGGTCGCGCGCAGGTAACCGGGCGCGCCCTCGTAGGGGAGGAAGCCGGCGTCGTCCTTGTAGTAGATGCCCTGGCACATCTCGTTCTTGTTGCGCCAGACGCAGACGATCATGAAGTACTTGTCGCCGCACCGGTGCAGCAGCACGTGGCCGAACTCCTTGCGGAACTCCAGCCGGCCCGACGCCGCCTCGGCGCGCAGGAACTCCCGGGCCTCGTCGCTGACCTCGGGGGTGGCCGGCTGCTCCGCGGTGCGGATGTCGTACCACTTCAAGTAGGCGTCCGGCAGGCTCAGGTTCTCGCCGGGGAAGATCCGCTTCTCGGTGTGCTGCCAGTCGGCCGGGTACTCGGCCAGCTCGTCGAGGTTCGCGATGGTCTGGGACGTCATGGTTGCCGCCTTGCTTCGGTTCGGGTTGTCATCCGAGGTGATGGGAGGGGGTGAGGGCGGCCGGCCGGTACAGGCCGGATCCCTCCAGCTGCCGCAGCCGGCGGTAGTCCGCTTCGACCTCGGCCGCGTCGGGAGCGCTCAGGTAGAGGTAGCCGGGGGAACTTCCCAGGTCCACCGTGCGCCGGACCGGCGATCCCGCCGGGGCGGTGAGCACCAGTTCGGTCAGGGAGCCGAGGGCGCGCAGCTCCGCCAGGCCCTCGTCGGACGGGACCACCCCGTCCGACGGGCTGAGCAGGGTCACGTACCGCAGCGGCCGCCGCAGCCGGTACTGCGGCAGTGCGCCGTCGAGGAGCTCCTCGGGCCGGACGATCGCCCGGGCCAGGCACTCGATCTGATCGATGCCCAGGCAGCGCGACACCACCGCCGGTTCGTGCGACCCGCCCGGCCGCGCTGCGCACTCGACCAGGACCGGACCGCTCCGGGTCAGCATGACCTCGGTGTGGGCCGCTCCGTTGCGGATCTCCAGGGCGTCCAGGACGGCCAGGGTGTAGGCGGTGATCCGCTCGACCGCGGGGTGCTGTGGTGGGACCGGCTCCTCGTAGTCGTACATCGGCCGGCTGCCGTCGAGCAGGCGCTTCTGGTAGCGCCACACCTCGACCACGTGGTGGACGCCGTCCCGGCTGACCGTGTTGACGAAGTACTCGTCGCCGTGCAGGTACTGCTGGGCGAGGACGGTCTCGTTGCGCCGGCCGTAGCGGTCGGTGGCGGACAGGACGGCGGCGAAGCCCTCCCGCAGCTCCGTCACCGACTGGCAGAACAGCACGTGATCGCTGCCCGCGCTGGCCAGTGGCTTGAGCACCACCGGCCAGGTGTCCGACCGCTCGGCCCAGGCGACCAGCTCGTCCACCGATGTGGTCGCGATCGTCGCCGCGGTGGCCAGACCGGCCTGTGCGACCGCCCGCACCATCTCGTGCTTGTCCCGCCGGGCCGCCGGCCGGGTCATGCCGTTGCCGGGGGTGCCGAGTGCCGCGGAGAGGGCGTCGGCCAGCAGTACTCCGGACTCGGTCCCGGCCACCACGAAGCCGACGCCGTGCTCGCGCAGCGCGGCGGTGGTGGCCGCCAGGTCCCCGGCGTGCACCACCTCGGCTCCGGGGCCCGCCGGGCCGCCGGTGAGATGGACGTCCGGCGCGTCGGACCGGACGCGGACGCTGCGCGCACCGTGACGGGACAGCGCGGCGGGCAGGAACCCCCCGATGCCGTCGGCGTCGACGATCGCGACCGTGACGGGCCGGCTCATGCCGACTCGACCTCCGGGATGCCGGACGCCGCCCGGACCAGCAGCTCGTCGTCCGGCCGGTCGTCGGCCAGGGTCCCGGCGAAGTACTTGTCGTACGCGGCGAGGTCGAAGTGGCCGTGGCCGGACAGACCGAACAGGATGGCCTTGGAGGTGCCCTCCTCACGGCACCGCAGCGCCTCGTCGATCGCGACCCGGATGGCGTGCGTGGACTCCGGGGCCGGCACGATGCCCTCGGTGCGGGCGAACTGGACCCCCGCCTCGAAGCAGCTGGTCTGCGTCACGGCGGTCGCCTCCATCAGGCCGTCCTCCACGCAACGGCTGATCATCGGGCCGATGCCGTGCGCCCGCAGGCCACCCGCGTGGACCGCCGGCGGGACGAACTCGTGGCCGAGCGTGTGCATCCGGAACAGCGGGCCGAGCCGGCCGGTGTCCGCGTAGTCGTACGCGATGGTGCCGCGGGTGAGGGTCGGGCAGGCGGCCGGTTCGACCGCGATCACCCGCACCGGACGGCCGCCGCGGAGCTGCTCGCCGAGGAACGGGAAGGTCAGACCGGCCAGGTTGCTGCCGCCGCCGGAGCAGCCGACCACGATGTCGGGGTAGTCCTGCGCCAGGTCCATCTGCCGGAGCGCCTCCTGGCCGATGATGGTCTGGTGCAGCAGCACGTGATTGGCCGCGCTGCCGAGCACGTACCCCAGCGAGGGGTCCTGGGCGAAGGCTTCCAGCGCCTCCGAGGTGGCGATGCCCAGGCTCCCGGGGCAGTCGGGGTCGGCCTTGAGGATCGTCCGCCCGACCTCGGTCTCCAGGCTCGGGCTGGGCACGCAGGTCGCCCCGTAGGTCTCCATCAGCGCGCGCCGGTAGGGCTTCTGCTCGAAGCTCACCTTGACCATGTAGACCTTGGCGGTCATCCCGAAGAAGGAGGCGGCGAGCGCGGTGGCGCTGCCCCACTGGCCGGCACCGGTCTCGGTGACCAGGCCGGTCTTCCCGGCCAGCTTGTTGTAGTACGCCTGCGGGATCGCGGTGTTGGGCTTGTGGCTGCCGGTGGGCGCGCCGCCCTCGTACTTGTAGTAGATGCGCGCGGGCGTGCCCAGCTCGCGCTCCAGCCGGCGGGCCCGGAAGAGCGGGGAGGGCCGCCACAGCGCGTAGAACTGGCGGACCTCGTCGGGGATCTCGATCTCCCGCTCGGTGCTGAGCTCCTGCTCGATGAGCGGCTCGGGCATCGTGTGCGCCATCTCGGCCCGGGTGAGCGGCTGACGCGTCGTCGGGTTCAGGGGCGGGGCCAGGGCCGGTCCGGGAAGGTCCGCCGCCAGGTTGTACCAGGTGGTCGGAGCGTCGGCCTCGTCCAGCGAGAACCGTATTCTCTCCATCGTGGGGTCCTTCCTGTTCAGAGCGCGCTGGCGGTCGCCTCGGCGACCAGGGATCCGGCAGTGGTGGTGTGTGAGCCGGCGAAGAGCCGCGGATGGGCGGTCTTGATCCCGTCGACCACCAGGTCGTAGGGGACGTCGTCGAACTCGCCGTGCACCTGGATGAACTCCATGTGCCGGCGGCCCTCTTCGTCGAACGGGTGGTAGAGACTGTCGGACTGCCCGTCGAATTCGAGCGGCTTGATGCCGTACAGCTTGCAGAGCATCTTGTTGAAGACCGGTGTCGCCTTGACCCACCGGCCCCCGAGGTGGACCACAGCCAGGCTGTGGAAGTGGAAGACGTCCCCTCCGACCAGCTCCCGCAGCCGCGGGGAGGCCAGGTGGTTGCGGACGTCGCCGTAGTACAGGCGGCTGGGGATCCCCACCGCGCGGACCGCGGCCGCGTACAGGATGGACTTGTGCACGCAGAAGCCCAGGCCGCGGTCCAGGACCCCGCTGGCGCTCAGGCCCCGCCGGGTCAGGTCGGCGCCGTACACCTCGTACGGGATGCCGTCGCGGACGGCGTAGTAGAGGGCGATGGCCTTCTGGAGGTCGCTGTCGGCACCGCGCCGGTCGGCCGGGACGCCGGCGGAGGTCAGCGCCTTGTCGACGAAGGCGCGGACCGCGGGCGACTCGTGGTCGAGGTACTCGGTCGGAGCCCGCAGTGCGTCGAGGTCGGCTGTCATGCTTCTCATCTCCTAGGCGGGCTTGAGGGGTCGGTCGAGGCCCATGAGCACGGCCAGACGCTGACGCTGGATCTCCGAGGTGCCGGAGTAGATCGTGCCGGAGACGGCGTCCCGCAGTTCCTTCTCGATGCCGTACTCGGTGGTGTAGCCGTAGCCGCCGAAGATCTGCACCGCCGACAGGGCGGAGCGCACGTTGCCCTCGCTCACCACGAGCTTGGTCATGGCGATGTCGGCGGCGACGTCGGCCTTGGACTGGAGCTTCTCGGCGGTGTCGTAGATCCACTTCCGTGCGGTCTCGACGTCGATCCGCATCTCCACGAGCCGGTTGGAGACCGACTGGTTCGACCCGATGGTGCTGCCGAACTGGGTCCGGGTGCGGGCGTACTCCACGCAGCGCTCCAACCGCCGGCGCATCTCACCGGCGTTGATGCCGAATCCGCAGAGGATCTCCCACTTCATCACGTGGTCGAGGATCAGGAACCCCGCGCCGATTCCACCGATCACGTGGTCCCGCGGGACCCGGACGTCATCGAGGAACAGCTCCGCGAGCGGCGAGGTCCGCAGCCCCATCTTGTCGATCGGCCGGCCGATCGACAGGCCCGGCGTGTCACTGCGGACCAGGAAGGTGCTGATCCCGCCGAGCTCTCCGGGCCGGCCGGAACGGGCGTAGACGACGATCAGGTCGGCGATCGGACCGTTGCTCACGAACGCCTTGCTGCCGTTGAGCACGAAGTCGTCCCCGTCCGCGACGGCGGAGGTCCGCATGCTCATCACGTCCGAGCCGCCGGTGGGTTCGGTGATCGCGTGGGCTCCGATCATGGTGCCCGCGCAGATCCCCGGCAGGTAGCGTTCCTTCAGCGCCGCCGAGCCGAACCGCTGCAGCGCGACGCCGGTGCTCACCATGTGCGTGGAGACCGAGAAACTCAGTCCCGCGTCCGGGCAGCCGTACCCGAGTTCCTCCAGTACCGACAGCGTGGTGACCAGGTCCTTGCCCAGGCCGCCCCACTGGGTCCCGAACGGCAGGGCGAACAGGCCGATGTCACGCAGTTGCTGCCAGCCGTCCCAGTCGAAGCTCCCGCTCGGGTCGCGCTCGATGTGGCCGGCGCCGATCTTCGCTGCCACCGCACCGATCGCGGCCCGCAGCTCCTGCTGTTCCTCGCTCCAACGAATCACGGGCCGGCCCTCAGTAGTGGGAGAAGCCGTCGGAGTCCAGCGAGTGCCGCTCGTCGCCGCGCAGCGGCGGATTGAACACGCTGATCAGCTCCAGGTCCTCGTCCGGCGAGGCGATGAGGAAGTGCGCGTCGTGCTCGTTGAGCGCGTACAGCACGCCGGGGACGAGGTCGATCTCGACACTGCCGTCCGCCGCCTCCACCCGGCCCGACCCCGCGATGCAGTAGCACGCCTCCAAGTGGCGCCGGTACTCCAGGCGGGACTTCGTGCCGGCTTCCACCGTGGTGTGGCAGATGGTGAAGCCCATCTGGTCGGCTTCGACCAGGAGCCGGTAGCTGAGCCCGTTGCCCCAGTGGACCGGCTCGGTCTTTTCCTTGTCACGGACGAACATGGAACTACCCCCGTTGTTCGAATTGCAGGTTGAGAAGGGATGCGGTCAGACGTCCGAGGTCTGCCGGCACCGGGTGATGAGCTCCGTGATCGCGGTCACGGAGCGGAAGTCGTTGGGGGAGATGTCGAGATCCCCGAACGGGATGTCGTAGCGGTCGCCCAGCCAGCCGATCAGCCGGAGCAGCTGAAGACTCGTCACCACCCCCGTGGCGAGCAGGTCGTAGTCGGCCTCCAGCTCCTCGGCGGGCGTGCCGGGCAGGTACTCCGCCACGATGTGCTGGGTGATCTCGTGCTGCAACGTCATGTCAATTCCTCCTGAAGACGGCGGCGGTCTACCTTGCCGGTCGGGCCGACCGGCAGCGGATCGGCCACCATGTGGAACCTGGCGGGGATGGCCACCCGCGTCAGCCGGTCCGCGCAGTGCGTGCGCAGCCGCAGACCGGTCAGCTCGGCGCTGCCGGGACGCACGAAGGCGTGCAGGGCCTTGCCGGCCTCCTCGTCCGGGACGGCGACCACGGCGGCCTCCACGACATCGCCGTGGCTGTTGAGGACCCGCTCGATCTCCTCCAGGTTGACCCGCACTCCGCGGACCTTGACCTGGAAGTCGGTGCGGCCGACGAGGCCGAGCCCACCGTCGGCACCCCGCTCCACCAGGTCGCCGGTCCGGTACCACGTGCGGTCGCCGCGGCGGACGAACCGCTCCGCCGACCGGTCGTCGGCGAGGTAGCCGCCGGTCTGGAACGGTGTCGAGACGATCAGCTCGCCGGTACCCGCGCCGGTCAGCTCCCGGTCACCGTCCAGCACCGCCACGGCGACGCCCGGCAGCGGCTCGCCCAGCGGCAGCACCTCCAGCTCGGCGCCCTCGGCGGGGGTGAAGGTGTGGAGCATGCTGTCGTTGGTCTCGGTGCACCCGTACACGTTGTGCAGCCGGGCCTGCGGGAAGGCCTGCGGGAGCCGGGCCCGGACCGGGCGGGGAACGTGGTCACCGGTCAGCAGCACGTCCCGGACGCTCGGGAACGCGGTGCCCGGGGCTTCGAGCAGCAGCCGGAAGAACAACGGCACCGCCTGGACCACCTGCGGCCGGGTCTCCTCCAGCAGCTGTACGAGGTACGCGGGGTCGACGGCACGGTCCGGGGCGACCGGGACGACGCAGCCGCCGTGCCGCAGCGTCGCCCAGATGTCCAGCAGGCACAGGTCGAAGTTGAGCGGCGCGTAGTTGAGCACCCGGGTGCCGTCCCCCAGCGCGAAAGCCGCACCCGCCCACGCGGTGAAGGCGTCCACGGCCTGCGCCGGCAACGGGACGAGCTTGGGCAGTCCGGTGGAGCCGGAGGTGGTGAGGATCAGGCTGGTGTCGGCGGGGAGCGCCGCGGCCGGTTCGGTCGCGGGCAGCATCGGCCCGCAGACCAGCTCCTCGCCGGAGACGGCCAGCACCGCCCGCGCGCCGGCACGCCGGACCAGGGCCGTCAGCGTGGCCTCGCCGAGCTCGGGCGAGAGCAGCAACAAGGGGCGGCCGCTCGACAGACAGGCCAGGATCACGGCGAGCGAGAGGGGCGACTTGGCGGCCACCAGGGCCAGCGGCCCGCCCTCCTCGCCGTATCGTGCGCCGAGCTCGGCGCCGGTGCGGTGGGTCAGCTCCGCCAGCTCGGCGTAGGTGACGGGGGCGTCGGCGCCGCCCGGGATCAGGGCCGGGGCATGCGGGGTGCGCGTGGCCACGGCGAGGATGTCGCCTGCCAATGATCTGGACAATGTCTTCCCAACAGCTAAGCCCGGCGGCCCGACCCGGCGATCCAGCACGGTCCGTCCGCGGAAGCCCCGTGCCTCCCGCACAGCATCTTGCGGGAGCCGACGCCACCAGGACTTCCGACCGGCGACCGGTTCGCTACCTGTCCCTTGGTCCGGCTTTCGGGTCCACAAGCACGCCTCGGACCCGAAGACGGCGCGCTGCCGGAGCCTGCAGACTGGCCCCCATTCACACAGGGCAGGTCTCTGAAGAGGAGTCACATCGTGAGCAACGATTCGGTCGCCACGCCGAGTTTCCCGTTCGCACCGGGCCCGTTGGGCGAGCCGCCGGTTCAGCTCGACGGCCTGCGCGCCAAGTGCCCGGTCAGCCGGGTGTCGTTGCCCAGCGGCGACGAGGCGTGGGTCGTCACCGGCTACGACGAGGTCGTGGCGGCCCTGTCGGAGCAGCGTCTGTCACGCGCCGCGCTCCGGGAGCCGGGTGCCGTGCGGGTCGTCAAGGGCCCGGACTTCGGTGACAACCCCTACAGCATCTTCAACCTCGAAGGGGCGGACCACGCCCGGCTGCGCAGGATGACCGCCCAGGCCTTCTCGCCGCGGCGCGCCGAGGTCCTGAGGCCACGGGCCCAGGAGATAGCCGACGAGCTGATCGACCGGCTGACCACGCTCCCGCAGCCGGTGGACATCTACGCCGAGTTCTGCGCCCTGCTCCCGATCTGGGTGGTCTGCGAGATCGTGGGTGCGCCGGTCACCGACCGGGACATGATCAAGGAGTGGACCGAGACGCTGATGAGCGTCGGCTCCAACGAGCGCCGGCTCGAGGCCCGGGAGGCGTTCACCGGCTACGTCAGGGGGCTGGTGGCCGCCCGGCGGGAGGAGCCCCGCGACGACCTGCTGAGCACGCTGGTCCAGGCCCGTGACGATGACGACCGGCTGACCGAGGCAGAACTGACCTGGCTCGGGGCGGAACTGCTGCTGGCCGGGCACGACACCACGGTGAACACCCTGGGCCGGGGCATCTTCCAGCTCCTCCGCCACCGCGAGCAGTGGGACCTGCTCACCCAGCGCCCGGACGAGCTGACCGAGTCCGCCGCCGAGGAGGTCTTCCGGTACGCGCCGCCCTCCGACGCGGGCCTGCTCCGCGTCGCGCTCGAGGACTTCGAGCTCGCGGGTACCACCATCCGCAAGGGCGAGGGCGTGATCCCGCTCATGCACGCCGCCGCCCGCGATGAGCGGCACTTCGCCGAACCGGAGCGATTCGACATCACCCGGACGGCCAACCGGCACCTGGTCTTCGGCTACGGACCGCACCACTGCCCGGCGGCCGGCGTCGGACGGATGGAGGTCCAGGTCGCGCTCGGTACCCTGGCCCGTCGGCTGCCCGGGCTCGCGCTGGCGGCGGAGCCGGAGACGGTCGAGTGGCGGGGAGGCCACATCACCCTGCGACCCGAGGCGGTGCCGGTGACGTTCTGATCCACAGGCAGGTGTGCGGCCACCCGGGGTGCAGACGAGAAAGTCTCCCTCCGCTCTGCTCTGTTGAGCGAGATTTTCTCGCCAGCCTGTCACTTGATCAGTAGTCTTGCGGCACTCAGACCGTCCCTCGCAGTTGGAGAGTTCTATGGCCGAGTTGGCCGTCGGTGAGCTGTATCCCGGAAGTGAGCAGCGCCGACCCCTGCTTGTCGGCATCGTCAACATCACTGAGGACTCGTTCTCGGACGGTGGCCGCTATCTGGACACCGAGGATGCACTGCGGCACGCGCTGCTCCTGCGGGAGCACGGGGCCGACATCGTCGAACTCGGCCCGGCCGCCAGCAATCCGGACTCGGCCCGCGTCCCGGCGCGGGAGGAGTGCCGGCGGCTGGGCCCGGTCCTGGAGCGGTTGACCGCGGAGGGCATAGCGACCTCCGTCGACTCGTTCCTGCCCGAGACCCAGCGCTTCGCCGTCGCGGGCGGTGCGGCCTACCTGAACGACATCCAGGGTTTCGCCGACCCCGGCATGTACGCCGAGCTGGCGGCGGCGGACTGCCGGCTGGTCGTCATGCACTCCGTCCAACGCCTCGGACCCGCCACCAAGGTCGCGACGCGGCCGGCCGAAGTCTGGGCCGGTATCGAGGAGTTCTTCACCGAACGGCTGGCGGCCCTGGAGGCCGCCGGCATCGCGCGGGACCGGATCGTCATCGACCCGGGGCTCGGGTACTTCCTCGGCAGCAATCCGGAGACCTCGTTCGCCGTGCTGAGCGGCGTGCGCAGCCTCAAGGAGCGGTTCGGTCTGCCCGTCATGATCTCCGCCTCGCGCAAGTCGTTCCTGCGGTCGGTGACCGGACGTGACATCGCGGACAGCGGACCGGCGACGCTGGCGGCCGAGTTGTACGCCGCTCTGGAGGGCGCGGACTACATCCGAACGCACGACACAGCCGCGCTGCACGACGCCCTGACCGTCTTCGGCGCGGTGGCCGACCAGGCCGCCGCGCTGGCCGGGCGATGATGAAGAAGGGCATGGTGTGGTGATGCGTACGCTCCTCATCGACAACTACGACTCGTTCACCTACAACCTGCATCAGCTCCTGGCAGAGGTGAACGGGCAGGCACCGACGGTCGTCCGTAACGACGTCGACTTCTCCGCCCTCGATTCCGCCGACTTCGACAACGTGGTGATCTCCCCCGGTCCCGGCCGCCCCGACCGGGAGCAGGACTTCGGCATCAGCTCCCGGGTGATCCGGGAGTGGGAGCTGCCGATCCTGGGGGTGTGCCTGGGGCATCAGGGGATCTGCCAGGCGTTCGGCGGCGAGGTGCGGCACGCGCCCGAGCCGCGGCACGGCCGCCTCTCCCAGGTCAGCCACTCCGGGCAGGATCTCTTCGCCGGTCTGCCGTCCCCCTTCTCCGTGGTGCGCTACCACTCGCTGGCCGTCGGCTCGCTCCCGGACGAGATCGAGGGCATCGCCTGGTCCGAGGACGGCGTACTCATGGCGATACGCCACCGGGACCGCCCCATCTGGGGAGTCCAGTTCCACCCGGAGTCCATCAGCACGCAGTACGGCCACGAGTTGCTGGCCAACTTCCGTGATCTCACCCGGGCCTGGCGGCGGCCGACCGCCGAGCACGACCCCACCCCGGCGTACCGTCTCCACGTGCGGCGGCTGGACGTGGCCCCCGATCCGCAGGCCGCCTACCTCGAGCTGTTCGCCGACCAGGCGCACGGCTTCTGGCTGGACAGCAGCACCGGTGCCGAGCAGGGAGCCCGCTTCTCGATCATGGGCGACGGATCGGGTCCGCTCGGCGAGTTCCTGAGCTACCGGGTCGCCGACCGCTGCCTGGAGGTGCACCGGCCCGGTCGGCCCACGGAACGGATCACCACCCCCTTCTTCGACTACCTCCACGCCCAACTGCGCGACCGGGCCCTCCCCTCCGACGACAGCCTGCCCTTCGGCTTCAACCTGGGCTACGTCGGCTATCTGGGGTACGAACTCAGGGACGAGACCGGCTCGGTGGCCACGCATCGGGCCGCCACGCCGGACGCCGCCCTCGTCTTCGCCGACCGGGCCCTGGTGCTCGATCACGCGGAGCGCTCCTGCTACCTGATGCGGCTCAGCCGTACGGACGCCGATCCGGAGGTGGCCGCGTGGCTCGACGCCACGGGCGACCGTCTGCGTGTGCTGCCGCGCGAGGCCGTCACCGCCCCCAGGGCCCTCGGGCCGGACGCGCCGCGCCCGGCGTCGGGCGGCGCGCGCTCGGTCGAGCCCCTGGAACTGCGGCACCATCAGGGCGCGTACCTCAATCTCGTCGGCGAGTGCCTGGAGGAGCTGCAGAACGGGGAGTCCTACGAGATCTGCCTGTCCAACATGGCGGTCGTGCACACCAGCATCGATCCTCTGCGGACCTACGCCGAGCTCCGCCGGATCAGCCCCGTCCCGTACGGGGCGTTCCTGGACTTCCCCGGGCTGGCGGTCCTCAGCGCGTCCCCCGAGCGGTTCCTGACCATCGACAGCGACGGAAACGTCGAATCGAAGCCGATCAAGGGGACCCGCCCGCGCGGCCGAACCGCCGAGGAGGACGAGAAGCTCCGCCGCTCGCTGAACGGCAGCGAGAAGGACCGGGCCGAGAACCTCATGATCGTGGACCTGGTGCGCAACGACCTCAACATCGTGTGCGAGACCGGCTCGGTCCGGGTGCCCTCGCTCTGCGCGGTGGAGAGCTTCGCCCAGGTGCACCACCTGGTGTCCACGGTCCGCGGCACGCTGCGCGAGGGCGTCTCCGCCGTGGACTGTGTGCGGGCCGCCTTCCCCGGCGGTTCGATGACCGGCGCGCCGAAGCTCCGGACCATGGAGATCATCGACCGGTTGGAGCAGGGGCCGCGGGGCGTCTATTCGGGGGCGCTCGGCTGGTTCTCGCTCAGCGGTGGCTGCGACCTCAACGTGGTCAACCGCACCATCGTGGCCACCCCCACCACCGTGAGCTTCGGCGTGGGCGGCGCCATCGTCGCGCTGTCGGATCCGACGGACGAGTTCGAGGAGACGATCGTCAAGGCGCGGGCCATGGCCGAAGCCCTCGCCGCGAGCCGGGTCGAGCCGACTCCCCCGCCCGTCCCGGTGGATGTCCACCTGGACTGGGAGGCGGGGCTGTCCGTCCACTGAACGGTCTGACGATTCGCACGTAGGCAGGGGACTTCGCCGCACTTCGGTGCGGCGAAGTCCCCTGGCCGCCCAGAGGCTCCGACCGCCGGTCGGCCGGCACGACCGCGACACCGCCGTCGAACCTGACGGCCGGCCAGGGGACTCGTCCGCGAGCCCGGTCTTTTCCGCCGCGGTCCCCAAAACGATCAAGAGGCCGTTTCGGATTGCTCCAAAACAGCCTCTGACCTGCGACTCTTTCGAGTCGGGACGACAGGATTTGAACCTGCGACCCCTTGACCCCCAGTCAAGTGCGCTACCAAGCTGCGCCACGTCCCGTTGCGCCTTTGTCCGGTCTTCTGCGGGTTTCCCCTGACCGGCGGCACAAGCAGAACATTACCCCACGCCGAGGGGTGTGCATGCACGGGTAACCGCCCCGGGGGAGGATGGACCGGTGAACGGACGGGACCGGGATGGCGAAGGGCGGGCGCGGAGCGCCCGGCCCAGGGACGGGCTGGGGCGGCCGCTGCCCTACGGGGCTCCGGGAGTGGAGCGGCAGCCCGAGGGGGTGGTGCGCTCGCCCGCGGAGACCGTGCGCGAGGCACAGCGGCTGCTGGACGCGGGGATGCCGTTCCACGCGCACGAGGTGTTCGAGGACGCCTGGAAGTCGGGGCCCTCGGCGGAGGCCCCGCTGTGGCGCGGGCTCGCGCAGCTCGCCGTCGGGCTGACGCACGCCGCACGGGGCAACGCGGTCGGCGGGGCGCGGCTGCTGCGCCGCGGGGCCGGGTCGCTGGCCGGGCTGGACGCGGCGTACGGGATGGACGTGGCGGGGCTGGCCGGGTGGGCCCGGGAGCTGGCGGGCCGGGTCGAGGCGGGCGGGCCCGTCGACCCGGCGCGGGAGGCACCCCGGCTCACCGGACCGGCGGGGTCCTAGCCGGCGGGCTGGAGGAGGTCCCAGCGGTTTCCGTACAGGTCCTCGAAGACGGCGACGGAGCCGTACGGCTCGTGGCGCGGCTCCTCCAGGAAGCGGACGCCCTCGGCGGTCATCCGGGCGTGGTCGCGCGCGAAGTCGTCGGTGTACAGGAAGAAGCCGACGCGCCCGCCCGTCTGGTCGCCGACGCGGGAGCGCTGGGCGTCGTCCTTGGCACGGGCCAGCAGGAGGGCCGATTCGGTGGCGCCGGGCGGGCGCACCACGACCCAGCGGGATCCGTCCGGGCGGGGCGTGTCCTCGGCGAGGTCGAAGCCGAGGGCGCGGGTGTAGAAGTCGACGGCCTCGTCGTAGTCGTGGACGACGAGGGCGGTGAGGGCGATGTGGGAGGGCATGTCCTCATTGTGCGCCGAGGAGGACCACTTCCAGGGTGCGCGGGCCATGCACACCCTCCACCCGGTCGAGTTCGATGTCGCTGGTGGCGGAGGGGCCCGAGATCCAGGTCAGCGGGCGGGTGGGGTCGAGGCGTTCCAGGGCCTGCGGTACGGAGTCCACGAGCTGGTCGGGAACGCGGACCACGCAGATGTGGTGGTCGGGGATCAGGGTGATGCGGCGCCGGCCCTGGTCGGGGCTCGCGTCGAGGACGATCGTGCCCGTCTCTGCGACGGCGAGGGCGCAGCCGGTGACCACGCTGTCGACCGCGTCGAGTTGGGCCGGGGTGGAGGCGGCCCGGTCGTGGACGCGGACCGGGTCGGCCTCCGCGAGCCAGTGCGGGGGCAGGGCGGGTGGTACGAGGACCGTCTGCGAGCCGTGCGCGGCCAGGAGCCGCTTCAGCAGCCGGGCGATGCCGTCCTCGTCGGTGCGGTGGACCTTCGCGCGGTACTCGGCGAGGTGGGCGGCGAGCAGGTCGGCGCTCTCGGAGGGGGTGCGGGCGCCGTGGACCCGCAGGTAGTCCCGGGGGATCCCGGTGTCCGGGCCGGGGGCGTGCGGGCCCGGTGCGGCCCGGCGGATGCGGGCCAGGATGCGGTCCTTGCTGCTCACTGCGGGGTCTCCCGTTCGCGGTTCGTCCACCAGTCGCGGAAGGACTCCGCGGGGACGGGGGGCAGTTCGCGCGTGTCGGTCCAGGCCCGTCCGGGGCCGGGGAGCCTGCGGGGCGCCAGCCGGCGTGCCCGGGCCAGGAGGCGTTCGCCCACGCGGAGCGCCGCCGGGCGGTCCAGGAGCAGCCGCGCGGCGCGCATGGCGGCCCGTTCGGCGGTGTGGCCGTGCGCGGGGCGGACGGTCACGCGGACGCCCTCGCGGGTCACCGGGCCGCCCTGGACCACCCGCTCGCGCAGGTGGACGAGCACCTCGGGGATGTCGATGGCGACGGGGCAGACCTCGTAACAGGCGCCGCACAGCGTGGAGGCGTAGGGCAGCGTCGCGTCGATCTCGCTTCCGGTGCCGCGGAGTTGGGGGCTGAGGATGGCACCGATGGGCCCGGGGTAGACGGAGCCGTAGGCGTGGCCGCCGGCCCGTTCGTAGACGGGGCACACGTTGAGGCAGGCGGAGCAGCGGATGCACCGCAGGGCCTGGCGGCCGGTCTCGTCGGCGAGGGTGTCCGTGCGGCCGTTGTCGAGGAGGACGAGGTGGAAGGCTTCGGGCCCGTCGCCGGCCTCGGTGCCCGTCCACATCGTCGTGTACGGGTTCATCCGCTCGGCCGTCGAGGAGCGCGGCAGCGTCTGGAGGAAGACCTCCAGGTCGCGGAAGGTCGGGACGACCTTCTCGATGCCGACGACGGAGATCAGGGTCCGGGGCAGGGTCAGGCACATGCGGCCGTTGCCCTCGGACTCGAAGACGACCATCGTGCCGGTCTCGGCGACCATGAAGTTGGCTCCGGAGACGGCGACTTCGGCGCGCAGGAACTTCTCGCGCAGGTGCAGCCGGGCGGCTTCGGCGAGTTCACGCGGGTCGTCGCCGAGCCCTTCGGGCGCCGGGCGGCCCCACTTCCCCATCTCCGTACGGAAGATGTCGCGGATCTCGCCGCGGTTGCGGTGGATGGCCGGGACCAGGATGTGCGAGGGCCGGTCGTGGCCGAGCTGCACGATCAGCTCGGCGAGGTCGGTCTCGTAGGCGGCGATCCCGGCCGCCTCCAGCGCCTCGTTGAGGCCGATCTCCTGGGTGGCCATGGACTTGACCTTGACGACCTCGCGCTGCCCGGTCGCCCGCACCAGGTCCGTCACGATGCGGTTGGCCTCGTCGGCGTCGGCCGCCCAGTGGACGGTGCCGCCCGCGGCCGTCACCGATTCCTCCAACTGGAGGAGGTAGTGGTCGAGGTGGCGCAGCGTGTGGTCCTTGATCGCCTTTCCGGCGGCCCGCAGCCGGTCCCAGTCGGCCAGTTCGGCCACGGCCCGGGCCCGCTTGTCGCGGATGGTGTGGGTGGCGTGCCGGAGGTTGGCGCGCAGGACGTCGTCCCGTACGGCGTCGCGAGCGGCCTCGGGGAAGGCGGGCATGCCGAGGTGGGTGCCGGTCACGTCAGGGGTTCCTCCTCGGTGGCGGCCAGGATCTCCGCGAGGTGCAGGGCCCGCAGCGGGGCGTCCGCGCGGCGCAGCAGGCCGTCGAGATGGGCGAGGCAGGAGTTGTCGGCGCCGCACAGCACCTCGGCTCCGCTCGCGGCCGCGTTGGCGATCTTGTCGGCGCCCATGGCGGTGGAGACGTCGGGGTTCTTGACGGCGAAGGTGCCGCCGAAGCCGCAGCACTCCTCGGCACCGGGCAGTTCGACGAGGCGCAGGCCCTTGACGGCGGCCAGCAGGCGGCGCGGCCGGTCGCCGAGCCCGAGGCCGCGCAGGCCGTGGCAGGAGGGGTGGTATGTGACGGTGTGGGGGAAGTACGCGCCGACGTCGGTCACCCCGAGCACGTCGACGAGGAACTCGGTGAGCTCGTACACGCGCGGGGCGAGCGAGGCGGCGGCCTCGGCGAGTCCGGTGCCGCGCCCCTCCCCCGCCGCCTTGCGGCCGATGCGCGGGTAGTGCTCGCGGATCATCGCGGCGCAGGAGCCGGAGGGGGTGACCACGTACTCGTATCCGGCGAAGGCCCGCGCCGTACGCCGCAGAAGCGGTTCCGTTTCGTACCGATAGCCCGTGTT
Source organism: Streptomyces sp. NPDC053432 (assembly GCF_055585365.1). Taxonomy (NCBI): domain Bacteria; kingdom Bacillati; phylum Actinomycetota; class Actinomycetes; order Kitasatosporales; family Streptomycetaceae; genus Streptomyces; species Streptomyces sp. NPDC053432. Next base: position 434,008 of record NZ_JBVJKF010000003.1, on the reverse strand, counting down.
GTACTGCGGCTGGCCGCAGCAGCTCTGCGCGGCCGGGAAGTCGACGCCGACGCCGAGCCGTTCCAGGAGGCGTACGACGGAGATGCCGGTCCGCGGGTACAGCGCGTCGTTGACGCAGGTGACGAACAGGGCGACGCGCATGATGGGCACAATAGCCGGGTGAAGAAGTTCTCAGTGATCGGCATAGGCGCGGGCGACCCGGACCACCTGACCCTCCAGGCGGTCCGGGCGATCGGCGCGGCGGACGCATTCCTCATCCTGGAGAAGGGCGAGGAGAAGGCGGACCTGACCGGGCTGCGGCGCGCGATGCTCGAAGAGCACGCCCGCCCCGGCCACCGCCTGGTGGAGGGCCGCGACCCGGACCGGGACCGGACCCCCGCCGACTACACCCCGACGGTGGACGGCTGGCGCAGTGCGCGGGCCGAGCTCTTCGAGCGGTTCATCGACGAGGACCTGTCGGAGGGCGAGACCGGGGCGTTCCTGGTGTGGGGCGACCCGTCCCTGTACGACTCCACGCTCGCGATCCTGGACGAGGTCCTGGAACGGGGCCGGGTGGCCTTCGAGCACGAGGTCGTACCGGGTATCAGCAGCATCTCCGCCCTGCTGGCCCGGCACCGCACCAACCTGAACCGGGTGGGCCGGCCGGTCCAGATCACCACCGGGCGCCGGCTCGCCCAGGGCTGGCCGGACGACGTGGACGACGTGGTGGTGATGCTCGACGCGCGGCACGCCTTCACGGCCCACCTGGACCAGGACCTGTACATCTACTGGGGCGCCTACGTGGGCACCCCGGACGAGATCCTGGTCCAGGGCAAGCTGGCCGAGGTCTCGGGGCGGATCGAGGAGCTGCGCACCGAGGCCCGGGCCCGCAAGGGCTGGATCATGGACACGTACCTGCTCAGGCGCGCCTGAGGTAGGACGGCAGGACGGCGGCGAGGCGTTCGTACTCGGCGGGGCGGTTGTAGATCTGCCCGCAGACGCGGATGCCTCCGCCGCCCGGCCAGGGCCAGATCAGCACCCGGATGCCCTGCTCGGCCGCGATCCGCTCGCGCAGTGCGGCCGCCTCGTCCCTGGTCTCCGCGACCCCGGGCGGAAGACGCAGGGCCCGCATGGCCAGGGCGTCGTCGTACGGGAGCGGGGTGATCCCGGGGATCTCGGCGAGCAGGGCCGCGCCGTGGGCGGCGAGGGCGCTGTTGTGGGCCCGCACCTTGGCCGCGTCGAGGCGGTGCAGGAGGTCGAGCCCCTCGGGCGCGGCGAGCCAGCCGGTGTAGTCGACGGTGGCCCGGTACTCGACGGAGCGGGGGAAGCCCTGCTCGTCCTCCCACGAGGGCACGAGGGCGCGGACGCTCCCGCGGTGCTGCGGTGCGACGGCGAGGAAGGCCGTGCCGGAGGGGGCGTACCCCCATTTGTGCAGGTTGCCGAAGTAGAAGTCGGCGCCGCCGGCGAGCGGGTCGGCGAGCATGCCGGGGGCGTGGGCGCCGTCGACGACCGTGGTGACCCCGCGTTCGCGCAGCTCCGCGAGGAGCCGGGGCGAGGCGATGATCCGGGCGGTGGGCGAGCTGACGTGGTCGAGCAGGGCCACCTTGGTCCGCGGGGTCACCGCGGCCAGCACGGCCTGCCGTACGGCGTCCTCGTCGGGCAGCCGCGGGTCCAGGGCGACGTTGGTGACCGGGGCGCGGCGGGCGGCGGCCGCGACGACCGTGCCGTAGCCGTGGTCGCTGACCAGGATCTCGTCGCCGTCGGCGAAGCCGATCGCGTCGAGTGCGAGGTTGGCGCCCTCGGTGGCGTTGGAGACGAAGGAGAGGTGGCCGGGGTCGGCGCCGAGGCGCCCGGCGATCCGGCCCCGGGCCTCGGCCAGCCGGTCCGAGACGCCGATGAAGAAGGCGTCGGGGTCGGCGTGGGCTTCGGCGCGCAGCGCCTCCTGGACCTCCTGGACGGGCACGGGCACGGCGCCGAAGGAGCCGTGGTTCAGGTGGGAGACGCCGGGGGCGAGGCGGAACAGGGCCTGCCCGCCGGGGAACTCCCCCGGCGGGTCGGCGGGTGACCCGGCTTGGGTGCCGGCGGGTCGTATCGGCTCGGTCACGGGATCCTCCGTGGTTGCGGCACGGTATGTCGTGCGGATCATCTCCCGCGGCCGTCGGCGCCGCCAGGCCTGTGCGGTGCCCGCGGTGTCCGGTGCGTGCTCTCGGCGTACCGGGTGAAGGCCCTCGTACGGGGCGTACTCGGGGCTTCGGCCGGTGCGGCGAGAGTGCGTGCCGGGCGCCGCGGGCACCGTGGGCGCCGCGGGTGCCGCGGGTGCCGCGGGTGCCGCGGGTGCCGCGGGTGCTGCGGGTCGCCGTGCGGGACTTTCGCACCCTCCTAGCGTCCGCTTGTCGCCCCGTAGTACTGGAGGTCCTGCACCGCGGCCGTGCGGTCCGCCGGGTACGGCAGTTCCACCACCGCCCCCGGCTTCCCGTCGCGCACCACCTGGGCCGAACTGGTGCCCGGTTTCAGCGGCAGCAGTTCCGAGTGCAGCCCGGCGGGGGCCTCGTGGGTGTCCTTCGCGGATCCGACGGCCGTACGGACGACGGCGGGCCCCGCGAGGAAGCTGAGCACCTCCACCGTGTCGCGGGGAGCGGCGCTCCCCTTGCGCGGCGACATGAGCAGCGACTGCGGGCCCGTGGGGCCGGCGCCGGCGAACTGGGTGCGGGCGGTCAGGTAGAGCGTGTCCCGGACGATCTTCGGCCAGCCGCCGGTCTTGAACCTGGTCAGGTAGTACGAGCTCAGGTCCAGGTAGGTGTGCCCGTTGTGCAGGGAGGGCGCGAACTGGCTGCCCTCGGAGTAGTCGTTCCAGGTGGTGAGCTGCACCCAGTCCGCGTCGTCCTCGATGGCCCGGGTCCACGTGGCGCGCAGGGTGGCGGTGTTGCCGGCCTCGTCGTAGACGCCCTGGTTGGGGCGGGCGTCCTGCACGGAGACCGGCTGCATCCAGATCCTGCCCGTGTCGTGGGCGCGCCGCACGTCGCGGGTGGAGCCCTCCTGGCCGACGTAACTGCGGCTGCCCCACTCGGAGAACCCGTAGCTGATCGGGGCGAAGTCCCCGTTGTGGGCGCCGAAGTCGAGGAAGAGCGGGACGAAGGCGGTGCGGATGCCGTGCCGGGTGCCCAGGATCTCCAGGGTCCGGCTCCACCAGGCGACGTTCTTGGCCTCCGCCTTGAAGGGGGACACCACGAGACGGCCGTCCGGGAGCCGGTGGGCGGCGGGGGCCGCGCCGAGCTCGGCGATCGCCGCGGCCAGCACGGCGGGGTCGTCGGTCCCGAGGGAGGTCATGTCCGGCATGAGCATGATCTTGAACCCCGGGTCCACGGCGTGGGCGGCGGCCATCAGCCGCTGGGCGCGTTCCCAGTTCTTGCCGGAGAGGGAGAGCAGGTCGAGGGTGAACCCGTCGATGCCGGCCGCGGCGGCCGTGCGCACCTCCTGCTGGAGGTTGGCGTACTCCCAGTCACCGCCCCGCGGCGGCACGGGCAGCGGACGGTCGCGGAGCAGTCCGCCGTACGCCCCGTGCCTGCCGTTCTCGCCCGCCGGGTCGAGGTAGTTGCGGGTGTAGTAGTCCTTGTCGGCGCTCTCGTTGTCGAGGGAGAGCGGGTACGGGGTGAAGTAGTGCGCGAAGACCAGCTTCCGGCCCGCCGCCCCGGAGCGCAGGGCGGCCGGTGCGGGCAGGTCGAAGGGCAGGGGGCCCCCGCCGGGGGCGGCGGCGGCCTGCGGGTCGGTCGTGGGGGCCGGGTCGTCGGCGGGCGGTGTGCTCCCGGCCGGCGGCTCGGGAGTCACGGCCGTGCCGTCGGCGGGCCCGACGTACCAGGGGGTGCCGATGGCGGCCGCCGGGGTCTTCCCGTCGGGTCCGGCGGCGAAGGGGTCCCAGGCGATCCCGGTGGCGGCGCACACGCCGACGAGGAGGAAGCCGCAGACCAGGAGCAGCAGCGGCCGCCGTCCCCGGAAGCCTCTCCGCCGCCGGTGCCGGCTCTGCAGGGACCGCGGGGCCGCGTCGTCACCCGGCCGGCCCCGGCCGGTGGCGGCGTCCCTCCGGGCCCCGGCGGTCCCGCGACCGGCGCGGTGTGCCGCCCGCCCGGACCGCCGGTCCCCGGCGCGGCCGGCGCTGCCGTCGGCCGTACCGTCCGCGCCCCCGCGCACGCCCCCGCCGGGTGCCCGGTGCGCGGCCCGCCCGGCCTGCCGGCCTGCGGCGCCGTCCGCCGTGCCGTCCGCCGTGCCGTCCACGCTGCCTCCCGTGCTCCGGCCGGCTCGCCGATGCTCCGTCATCCCGGACCCCCTCGTCCGCCCTCACCCGCCTCGGCGGGCCCCCTCAGCCCGCTATCGGGTACATCGAGCCCCGCCGGCCCTCGGGCGAGGTCAGCCACTCCAGCTTCGCGGCGGTGTCCGTGCCGGGCAACGGGTTGTGCAGCACGATCGCCAGGTCGGGGCGGGCCGGCACGCGCAGCTGCGTCGACTCCACGTACAGCGTGCCGACGACCGGGTGCTCCAGCTGCTTCTTGGTCTGCCCGGCGGGACGGATGTCCCCCCGCTCCCACAACGCGGCGAACTCCGGGCTGAGTTCCCGGGCCTCCTCGACGACGGCCCGGAACCCCTCGTCGTGCGGGTGCTCCGAGCAGGCCGCGCGGAACTGGGCCACCACCGACTCGGCGTTCTCCTCCCAGCGCGCGGAACGGGACCGGTAGACGGGGTCCGTGAAGAAGGCGATCAGGCAGTTCTGCACGATCTCGGGGCGCATCCCCAGCACCAGCGCGGCCGCGTCGTTGTACAGCACCGTGTTCCAGTACGCGTCCATGATGTGCGCGGGGAACGGCATCCACGCGTCGATCAGCCGCTGCAGGCCGTCGCACATGTCCCGGTCGGCCGGGGCGACTTCGAGGGCGGGCGGGTTGAGTCCGGCCAGTACGTACAGGTGCCGGCGCTCGGCGCTGCTCAGCTTCAGCACCCGGCCCACCGAGTCCAGGACCTGCGAGGACACCGTGATGTCGCGGCCCTGCTCCAGCCATTGGTACCAGGAGACCCCGACGCCCGCGAGGACGGCGACCTCCTCGCGGCGCAGGCCCGGCGTGCGGCGGCGGGCCCCGCCGTCCGGCAGGCCCGCCTCGGCCGGGCTGATCCTGGCCCGTCTGCTCATCAGGAACCCGCGCAGCTCGGTCCGTCGGTGCTCTTCGGTCGGCGTGGCCACGCCCGTCCCCCTGTTCGACATGTGCTGCTGCCTGGTGGTGCCGCCAACAGGATAAGTTCCCACTCTCCACGGCCATTCCCGCGCCACGAAGGTGGTGGCCATGGCGATTGACACACACTCCACGACCAACCCGCCCCGCCCGGCGGTTCCCGAGGAGGCCCGGCTCTCCGGCCGGGCCGGGCTGGTCCTCTTCGTCCTCTGCGCCGCGCAGTTCATGGTGGCGCTCGACTTCTCCGTGCTGAACGTGGCCCTCCCCGTGCTCGGCGGGGACCTCGGGCTGAGCCGGGCCGGCCTCCAGTGGGCGGTCACCGCGTTCGCGCTGCCGTCCGGCGGCTTCCTGCTCCTCTTCGGCCGGATCGCGGACCTGTACGGCCGCAAGAAGCTGTTCCTGACCGGTCTCACGGTCTTCGGCGCGGCCTCCGTGCTCGCGACGCTGGCCTGGGACCCGGCGTCCTTCCTGACCGGGCGCGCGCTGCAGGGTCTGGGCGCTGCGGTCATCGTGCCCACCGGCATGTCCCTGCTCACCACGACCTTTCCGGAGGGTCCGCTGCGCGACAAGGCGCTCGGCATCTCCGGCACGCTGCTGTCCCTCGGCTTCACCGTCGGGATGGTGCTCGGCGGTGTCCTGACCGACACCCTGGGCTGGCGTTCGACGATGGGCCTGCTCGCGGTCGCCGCCGTGGTGGTGCTGGTCCTCGCCCCGGGCCTGCTGCGGGAGTCGCGCACGACCGAGCGGCCGCGCCTGGACACGCCCGGCGCGGTCACCGTCACCGGCGCGCTGCTGGCGCTGATCTACGCCCTGACGACGGCGGCCCAGCGCGGCTTCGGCGGCGTGGACGTCTGGGGCACCCTGGTGGCCGGGCTGGCCCTGCTCGTCGCGTTCGTGGCCGTGGAAACCAGGTCCGCCGCTCCGCTGGTCTCTCCGGCGATGCTGAAGCGGCGCACGGTCGCCTGGGGCAACCTGGGCGGTCTGGTGACCTTCTCGATGATGTCCACGGTCGTCTTCGTGCTGACCCTCTACCTCCAGGAGACGCTGGAGCTGTCCGCCTTCCGCACCGGTCTGGTCTTCGGCGTCCAGGGTGTCGCCTCGGTCCTCGCCGGTTCGTACGCGCCCAGGGTCATCGGCCGCGTCGGCGCCCGCCGGACCCTGGTGGTCTGCCTGGCCGGCCAGGCCGTGTTCACCGGCGCGCTGCTCACGGCGGGCTCGTCCTCGGGCGCCCTCCTCGCGACCGTGCTGGTGTCGCTGGCGAGCATGTTCCACCTCGGCGCGATCATCTCGTACGGGCTGGTGGTGACGAGCGGTGTGCCCGACTCGGAACAGGGCCTGGCGACCGGCCTGGTGACCACCACCCAGCAGGTCGGCCTGACCATCGGCATCCCGCTGCTGGGCGTGCTGGCCACCACGCAGTCCTCGCTCTTCGGCGGGGTGCGCACGGTCCTGGCGATCGACGCCGCGATCGTGCTGGCGGCGGCCCTGCTCGTCGCCCTCGGCCTGCGCCGCCGCGCGTAGGCCCTGACCGCCGCGCCGCGCCCCGGCCCCCGGTGGGCCGCCCGTACCGGGCGGCCCCGGGGTCGAGGCGGCGGAATACGGTATTCCCCTGGTCTTCTGCCCCACGTGGCGCATAATCGTCGTCACGCGGCTCGAAGAAACCCTGGTGCCGCGCTTGGTCACGCATGCAATGGGGGGCATCGTGCCGATGAGGGATTCAGGGTCGCCGTCCGGAACACTGCCCGCGACATCCGCCGAGATGTCCCGCCTGCTCTCCGCCGTCCGGCGGGGGCGGGTGCTGACCGTGGCCGGCGGGTTACGCGGGCCGCGGAGCGTGCTGGTCCGGGAGATCGCGCGGCGGCTCGTGTCGAACTTCTACGACGGGGTCGCCGTCGTCGCGGCGGAGCCGGTCCGCGGCCTCCTCGGGGTGCGCGAGCTGACGGCCGAACTGGGCGGAGTGCCCGGGATGCCCCCGGCCCCGTGCGGGAGGACGGCGGGCGTCGCCTCCTGGCTGGCCGAGCGGGACATGCTGCTCGTGGTCGACGGCGCGGAACAGCTGGCGCCGGACGCCCTCGCCTGGCTGCGGGACCTGCTCGCCGTGGCCCCGGGACTGCGGATCCTGGCATCCGGTCGGTCGCCGCTGGGCTTCGACGGTGAACGCGTCCACCGGCTCTGAACCGCCCGCGGTGTCCGCCGCATCGGTCGCATCGGCCGCACCGCCGCCATGTGGCCTTCATGACGGTGCCACATCGCCGGAACATCCCCGGCACATCCCCGGCACGGCAATGGAACAGCACTGCCATGCTCCGGTCATTGAGTGGCCGGTCGCTCGAATCTAGGGTCTGACCTGCAGGTTCCGGTTGCGTCGCCGGCGCCGCCGGAAGTCCCCGGTTCGTACGTCACACTCCCCGCGCGTGTCAGGAGACCTCCGTGAGCGAGCGCATCGGCACGCCCCGGACCGGTGCCGTGGGCCGCACGGCCTGACCCCCGACCGTCCCTCCTTCGGAGAACCCCATGCCGCCCAAGCCCTGCTGCACCCCCGGCCGCGAGCCGTCCGACGGCCTGCTGGCCCTGGTGCGCCGGCCGGTGGCGCCGCAGGCCGCGGTCCGGGCGGCCGATCCGGCCGCGGCACGGGCCGTCCGCGATCTCGTCCCGCTCGCGGGCGGCAGGTTCCTGATGGGGACGGAAGACCCGGACGGGTTCGCGGCGGACGGCGAGGGCCCGGTACGGGAGGCGGTGGTCGGGGCGTTCCGTGTCGCCCCGGCCACTGTCACCAACGCGCAGTTCGCCTCGTTCGTGAAGGCCACCGGCCATGTCACGGAGGCGGAGTCGTTCGGCTTCAGCTTCGTCTTCGCGGGGTTCCTGGAGCCCGGACTCGCCGCCGTGTCACCTGCGGTGGCCGGCACCCCGTGGTGGCGTGCGGTGTCCGGGGCGGACTGGCGCCACCCGGAAGGGCCCGGCTCCTCCTTCGCCGCCCGGCAGAACCACCCGGTGGTGCACGTCTCCTGGAACGACGCGCAGGCGTACTGCGCCTGGTCCGGGACACGGCTGCCCACCGAGGCCGAGTGGGAGTTCGCGGCGCGCGGCGGGCTGGAGCAGAGGCGCTACCCGTGGGGCGACGAACTGCGGCCCGGCGGCCGGTACATGTGCAACATCTGGAACGGCGACTTCCCGGTCCACAACACCCGGGCCGACGGGTACGCGGGCACCGCGCCCGCCAAGTCCTTCCGGCCCAACGGGTACGGTTTGTACAACGCGGTCGGCAACGTGTGGGAGTGGTCCGCGGACCGTTTCTCCCCTGCGGGCGGCCCGGAGCGGGCCATGCGCGGCGGCTCCCACATGTGCCACGACTCGTACTGCAACCGTTACCGGGTCGCGGCCCGGACCCGCAACACCCCGGACAGCTCGGCCGGGAACATCGGCTTCCGCGTGGCGGCCGACCCCGCGTAGGGGTCCGCCCCGGCCGGCGCAGAGGGCCGACCGGGGCGGATCACCAGAACGCTGCCGGCTCAGCCCAGCAGGGCCAGCGCCTCGTTGAAGGTCGCGGACGGACGCATGATCGCCGCGGCCTTGGCGGGGTCGGGCTGGTAGTAGCCGCCGATGTCCGCCGGGGAGCCCTGCACCGCGATGAGCTCGGCGACGATGGCCTGCTCCTGCTCGGACAGGGTCTTGGCGAGCGGCTCGAAGGCCGCGGCCAGCTTCGGGTCGTCGATCTGCCGGGACAGCTCCTGGGCCCAGTACAGCGCCAGGTAGAAGTGGCTGCCGCGGTTGTCGATGCCGCCCAGCTTGCGGCTCGGCGACTTGTCCTCGTTGAGGAAGGTGCCGGTCGCGCGGTCCAGGGTGTCGGCCAGCACCTGGGCGCGGGCGTTGCCGGTGGTGGTGGCGAGGTGCTCGAAGCTCGCGGCCAGGGCGAAGAACTCGCCGAGGCTGTCCCAGCGCAGGTAGTTCTCCTTGACCAGCTGCTGGACGTGCTTCGGGGCGGAGCCGCCGGCGCCGGTCTCGAAGAGGCCGCCGCCCGCCATCAGCGGGACGACCGACAGCATCTTGGCGCTGGTGCCCAGCTCCAGGATCGGGAAGAGGTCGGTCAGGTAGTCGCGCAGCACGTTGCCGGTCACCGAGATGGTGTCCTCGCCGCGGCGGATGCGCTCCAGGGAGAACTTGGTGGCCTCCTCCGGGGCGAGGATCCGGATGTCCAGGCCCTCGGTGTCGTGGCCGGCCAGGTACGTCTTGACCTTGGCGATGAGCTGCGCGTCGTGGGCGCGGGTCTCGTCGAGCCAGAAGACGGCCGGGACGCCGGTGGCGCGGGCGCGGGTGACGGCGAGCTTGACCCAGTCCTGGATCGGCAGGTCCTTGGTCTGGCAGGCGCGGAAGATGTCGCCGGCGGCGACCTCCTGCTCGATGACCACGTTGCCCGCGGCGTCGACGACGCGGACGGTGCCCGCGGCGGCGACCTCGAAGGTCTTGTCGTGGCTGCCGTACTCCTCGGCCTTCTGGGCCATCAGGCCGACGTTCGGCACCGAGCCCATGGTGGACGGGTCGAACGCGCCGTGTGCGCGGCAGTCCTCGATGACGGCCTGGTAGACGCCCGCGTAGCTGCTGTCCGGGAGGACCGCGAGGGTGTCGGCCTCGTTGCCGTCCGGGCCCCACATGTGGCCGGAGGTACGGATCATGGCCGGCATCGAGGCGTCGACGATGACGTCGGACGGCACGTGCAGGTTGGTGATGCCCTTGTCGGAGTCGACCATCGCGAGGGCCGGGCCCTCGGCGATCTCGGCGTCGATGGAGGCCTTGATCGCGTCGCCCTCGGGCAGGGCGCCCAGGCCGTTCAGGATGGTGCCCAGGCCGTCGTTGGGCGACAGGCCGGCGGCGGCGAGGGTCTCGCCGTAGCGGGCGAAGGTCTTCGGGAGGAAGGCGCGGACCACGTGGCCGAAGACGATCGGGTCGGAGACCTTCATCATCGTGGCCTTGAGGTGCACGGAGAACAGGACGCCCTCGGCCTTGGCACGCTCGATCTGGTCGTTGAGGAAGGTGCGCAGCGCGTCGACGTGCATGACGGACGCGTCCACGACCTCGCCGACGAGGACCGGTACGGACTCGCGCAGCACGGTGGTGGCGCCGTCGGCGTCCACGTGCTCGATGCGCAGGGTGCCGGCCTCCGTGATGACGGCGGACTTCTCGGTGGAGCGGAAGTCGTTCTGCCCCATCGTGGCGACGTTCGTCTTGGACTCGGGGCTCCAGGCGCCCATGCGGTGCGGGTGGGTCTTGGCGTAGTTCTTGACCGATGCGGGGGCGCGGCGGTCGGAGTTGCCCTCGCGCAGGACCGGGTTGACGGCGCTGCCCTTGATCTTGTCGTAGCGGGCGCGGATCTCGCGCTCCTCGTCCGACTTCGGGTCGTCCGGGTAGTCCGGGAGGGCGTAGCCCTGGCCCTGGAGCTCGGCGACCGCGGCCTTCAGCTGCGGGATCGAGGCCGAGACGTTGGGCAGCTTGATGATGTTGGCTTCCGGCGTCTTCGCCAGCTCGCCGAGCTCGGCGAGGGCGTCGGCGATGCGCTGGCCCTCCTCGAGGTGCTCGGGGAAGCTCGCGATGATGCGACCGGCCAGGGAGATGTCACGGGTCTCGACATTCACACCGGCAGTCGACGCGTAGGCCTGGATCACAGGCAGGAAGGAATACGTCGCGAGGGCCGGGGCCTCGTCAGTGTGCGTGTAGATGATGGTCGAGTCAGTCACCGGTTGCTCCGCTCCACAGTCTGCGTCTCTCGTCTGCAACATTGCTCGACATCAAGATATCTCGTGATCGGGCCGCTCAGGACAGCCCCCCGCCTCCGAGGTCCGGCCGGGGCGTGTCGCACATGTCACGCGGGAGCGCCGCCTCCGACGGGTTCCGTCGGAGGCGGCGCTCGGGTACGCGCGCACGGGTGCGGGGAGGCTACAGGTGCGCGTAGGCCGCCTTGGGGCTCGGACCGTACGCGTTCGTGGTGCGCTCGCCCTCGGTGGCCATGAGGACGATCATCCAGATCCAGCCGATGACCGGGATGAAGTTGATCAGGTACCACCAGCCGGACCTGCCGAGGTCGTGCAGACGGCGAACGGCCAGGGAGACGACCGGCAGGAGGATCGCCAGGGTGTAGACCCCGTAGAGGATGAAGTGCGCCCCGACCAGCAGGTCAACGGTCAGGACGACGGCCTCGACGAGCCAGTTGCACAGGATGAACATCCAGACCTCCTGCCGGCGCGCGCGGCCGGAGAAGACCACGTACTTCTTCAGGACGTCGGTGTAGTAGCGCATGCGGTCCCCCCGGAGGACGGATGTCGGGCCCGTCCTTCTGGAGCAAGCCGGGCCGAACCTATGCCTCTGTTACTCGCGGGTCAAGGTTCTGCCGACGGCGCCCGGGGGGACCGGCCCCGCGCACGTCAGCCGATGTGGAAGGAGTCTCCGTAGACCTTCCAGTCGAGGGGGGTGTTGAGGTTGAGGTTGCCCTTCTTGAGGAAGACCCGCTGGGCGGTGTCGACGCGGCTGGTGTCGCTGTGCGCCTCCTCCTGCTTCATCGCCCAGACCCGGGCGTCGAGGAAGGCGTTCAGGTACTTGGTCTCGTCGCCGCCCTGCGACGGGGGCTTGGCCTTGGCCAGGGCGCGCTTGCGGATGTTGCGGAAGCTGGTGGAGTCGCCGCCGTCGCCGTGCATCACGATGGCGTCGTAGTAGATGAACTGCCCGAGCACACCGACCCCGTCGGCCTTGCCCTGCTTGACGGCCGGGTTGAAGTAGACCCGGTCGCGCTCGTGGTCCTGGGCCTTCTTGAACTCGGTGTCCTGGGCGGCCCTGGCCCAGTCCCTGGTGAAGTTCGGGTCGAGACCGGCGTGCGAGTCGGAGCCGTCGACCCTGCGCAGCGCGGGCAGGTACTTGGCGAGGACGTTGTCCGGCTTGACCTGGGTGTAGTACTCGACGAGGTCGAGCATGTCGCCGGTGCCGGAACAGAATCCGATGATTCCCGCCGTGTAGCCGCGGCCGTCGTCTATGTCCTCTATGTACTTGTACTGCGCCCTCCAGTCCAGCGAGGAGTTCTCCGCGCTGGAGACGATCTTCATGGCGATCTCCTTCTTCGCCGGATCGTCGAGCCCGGTCGCCGCCGCGGCGGGGGCCGCGAGGGTTGCCGCGGGGGCGGCCGGGGCGGTGGCGTGGGCGGTGACCGGTAAGGCGATCAGCGCACTGCCGAGCAGTGCGCCGACCACCAGCGTCTTGCGGTGGGGGGTGAACACAAGGCCTCCGTGGGGTAGTTGAGGCTTCCCGGTTTGGTTAGGAAACTTTACTACCAGCCTTCTCGGCTTCTCAAGACCCTTGCACGCGGGCGGCGAGCGCCCGCTTCACCTCCGGCCATTCGGGGCGGATGACGCTGTAGACGGCGGTGTCGCGGATCCAGCCGTCCCGCATCGGCATGTGGTGGCGCAGCACCCCTTCGTGCGTGGCGCCGAGCCGCTCGATCGCGGCCCTGGAACGGCCGTTGCGCACGTCGGTGAGGATCTCGACCCGGTTCATGCCCATCGCCTCGAAGGCGTGGGTGAGCATGAGCAGTTTGGCCTCGGTGTTGATCCCCGTGCCCTGCCAGGACGCGCCGAGGAAGGTGAAGCCGATCTCCAGTCGCCGGAACTGGGTGTTGATCACCATGAGCCGGGTGGACCCGGCGATCCGGCCCGTGGCGAGGTCGACCGTCGCGTACGGGAGCTGGGTGCCCGCCTCGCGCGCCGCGAGCGCGTCGTCGATGAAGCCGGCCACCTCGTCCGGGTGCGGCACGACCGTCACCGGGAGCTCCCAGAGCTTCCCGTCCCGGATCGCCTCGCACAGGCCGTCGTGGTGGCGGTGCGCGAGCGGCTCCAGCCGTACGCGCTCACCCGCCAGCGCGCCGCCGTGGGTCTCCCCCGATGTGTGCCGCATGTCCGACCTGCCTGTTCTCCGTGACCATCAGTGACAGGCCGGACCCTAACCGGCGGCCCGGCCCGGGCTCATCCGGATTCAGAGCCAGCCGTTGCGGCGGAAGCCCCGGTGGATGACGAGGCAGGCCACCGCCATGACGCCGATGACGGCCGGGTAGCCGTAGGTCCAGTGCAGTTCGGGCATGTGGTCGAAGTTCATGCCGTAGACCCCGCAGACCATCGTCGGGACGGCGACGATCGCCGCCCAAGCGGTGATCTTGCGCATGTCCTCGTTCTGGGCGACGGTCACCTGGGCGAGGTGCGCCTGGAGGATGGAGTCGAGCAGGTTGTCGTAGGCGCCGATCTGCTCGGTGGCCCGGGTCAGGTGGTCGGCGACGTCCCGGAAGTAGGCGCGGACCTCCGGCGGGATGACCGGTATCGGCTGCGTGGCCAGCTGGTGGAGCGGCCGGCTCAGCGGGCCCACCGCCCGCCGCAGCTCCAGGAGTTCGCGCTTGAGCTGGTAGATGCGGCCGGCGTCGCCGCGGCCGCCGTGCTCGCTGAACACCGCGGTCTCCACGGCGTCGATGTCGTTCTGGACGGCGTCCGTGACGGCCACGTAGTCGTCCACCACGTGGTCGGCCATGGCGTGCAGGACCGTCGCCGGGCCCTTGGCCAGCTGCTCCGGGTCGGCCTCCAGGGCCTCGCGGACCGGACCGAGGGTGCCGCGGCCACCGTGCCGGATGGTGATGACGAAGTCCTGGCCGGTGAAGGCCATCAGCTCGCCGGTCTCCACCACCTCGCTGGTCGCGGTGAGTTCCTCGTGCTCGACGTACCGCACGGTCTTGAAGACGGCGAAGAGCGTGTCGTCGTAGCGCTCGATCTTGGGGCGCTGGTGGGCGTTGACCGCGTCCGCGACGGCGAGCGGGTGCAGGCCGAAGAGCTGGGCGAGCCCGGCGAATTCCTCCTGCGAGGGCTCGTGCAGGCCGATCCAGACGAAGCCCTCGCCCGTCTTGCGGACCCGGCGCAGCGCCTCCTCGGCCTCCGCGCAGCCGTCCTGCCGTACGCCGTCCTGGTAGACCACGCAGTTGACCACCGCGCTGCCGAGCGGGGAGCGGGCGGGGTGGCTGAGGTCGACGGCCCGCCGGTATCCGCGGCGGACCGCCCTGCGCAGGTTGCTGAACATGGACAACGGCGTACTCCCCTTCGGCGGATCAGCGGCCAGTCTGCCACCGCCGCCACACGCCCTTAGGCCCGGACCACCGCCCGGCCGGTACACAACCCCGGGCACCGGGCCGCGGCACCGGACCACGGCACGGCGGGGGCCCACACGCCGGAGCGGCCGGGGTACGGCAGCCCCGCACGGCCGGCGTTGCCGGGGGGCGGCGCGCCGCATGCCGGGGGGCACAGCCAGGGGGGGCGGGTCTTCGTTCGCCGGAGGGCGGCGCAGCCCGCCGGTCAGGTGCGGTCGACGAACACGCTCGTCGACTTCACCCGCGCCGTGGCCCGTGCGCCCACCTCCAGGCCGAGTTCCTCCACCGCCTCCCGCGTCAGCAGCGACACGATGCGGTGCGGGCCCGCCTGGATCTCCACCTGCGCGGTGACCGACCCCAGCTTCACGCCGGTGACGATCCCGGGGAAGGAGTTGCGCACCGAGGAGTACGGGGCCTCCTCACCGTCGGCGCCCTCCTGCGCGGCCTCCACGCAGAAGGCGGCCAGGTCCGGCCCGTCCACCATCCGCCGGGTGCCTTCCCTGCGGGTGGGGAACCGTTCCGCGTCCGCCCAGCGCCGCGCCGTGTCGACGCTGACGCCAAGCAGCCGTGCCGCCTGACCGATCGTGTAGGACTCCATGACCCGCAGCCTACGATCCGCCGGCGGGCGGGCGTCGCAGGGCCTCGCGGGCCGCGGCCGCGACCACCTCGGCGACCGCCGACAGCGCCGGCGAGTCCAGCTTCCACTGCTGCCAGTACAGCGGTACGTCCAACGGCCGGCGTGGTGCCACCAGCACCAGCTCCCCCTCCCGCACCAGCGGCCCCGACTGCTGTTCCGGCACGAGCCCCCAGCCGAGCCCGGCGACCACCGCGTCGCGGAACCCCTCCGACGTCGGGATGTAGTGCCGCAACGCCCCCGCGCCGGCTCCCGGGTCGCCCGTCAGCTCCCGCACGAACACGTCCTGGAGTTCGTCCTTGCGGTCGAACACGATGGTCGGCGCCATCGGCAGGTCCCGCTCCGGCGCCCCCGTCAGGTACCGGGCCGCGAAGCCCGGGCTCGCCACCGGCAGGTACCGCGCCAGTCCCAGCAGCCGCGAGGCGCACCCCGCGACCGGGTCGGGCGAGGAGGTCACGGCGGCCATGACCTGCCCCTCCCGCAGCAGTTCCGTCGTGTGCGCCTCGTCCTCGCGGTGCAGCTCGACGCAGACCGGCGGGTCCTGCGGCAGCCGCGTCAGCGCCGGCAGGAACCAGGTCGCCAGCGAGTCCGCGTTCACCGCGATCGGCAGCCGCACCGGGCCCGACCCGTCGGCCATGCCCAGCTCGGCCCGGGCGTCGCGCTCCAGGCGGGCCAGCTGGCGGGCGAAGCGCACCACCACCTCCCCGGACGCGGTCGCCCGCACCGGCTTCGTACGCATGAGCAGCACCCGCCCGGTCCGCTGCTCCAGGGCCTTGACCCGCTGGCTGACCGCCGAGGGCGTCACGTGCAGGGCGGCCGCCGCGGCGTCGAAGGTGCCCTCGTCCACCACGGCGAGCAGGGTCCGTACCTGGTCCAGGGGAAGCTCTTCCATCACGAGCGCTAATGGTACGTAAAAATCTTTAGCTGTACTGAATGGGGCCCGCTGCCTACCGTCAAGGTCATGACACACGGCATCATCACGGCGGCCCTCGCCGGTTTCGGCACCGGCCTCTCCCTCATCGTCGCCATCGGCGCCCAGAACGCCTTCGTCCTCCGCCAGGGGGCGCGCCGGCACGCGGTCCTCGCCGTGGTCGCCATCTGCGCCGTGTCCGACGCGGTCCTCATCGCCCTCGGCGTCGCCGGGGTCGGCGCCTTCGTCACCGCCTGGCCGGCCGCCCTGACCGCCGTCGGGATCGCCGGCGGCGGGTTCCTGATCTGCTACGGGGTCCTCGCGGTCCGCCGCGTGCTGCGCCCCGCACCGGGCGCCGGGCTCACCACGGAGGGCGGCACCGCTTCCGGCCGCCGGGCCGCCGTACTGACCTGCCTCGCCATGACCTGGCTCAACCCGCACGTCTACCTGGACACCGTGCTGCTGCTCGGTTCCCTCGCCGCCGACCGCGGCGACCTGCGCTGGGCCTTCGGCATCGGGGCGGGCCTGGCCAGCCTGACCTGGTTCTCCACCCTGGGCTACGGGGCCCGGCTGCTGAGCGGCCTGCTCTCCCGCCCGTCGGCGTGGCGGGTCCTGGACGGCCTGGTCGCCGCGACGATGGTCACCATGGGCGGCCTGCTCCTGGCCCGCGCCTGAGGCCCGCGCGGCGCCCGGCCGGCCTCCGCCCGACGCGCCCGTGTACACCCACGTGGCGTCCGGCCCGGCCTCCGCCCGACGCGCCCGTGACACCCGCGCGGCGTCCGGCGCGGGCCCGCCGGCCCCCGGCACCGCGCGTGGCATAGTGCGGGTGACCGACCCCGTGGAGCTGGAGCCCGCCGTGCCCGACCGCCCCTCCCCCGACGAGGTCCGCGCGTACTACGCCGCCCAGCCGGCCCCGCTCGTGGCCGCCACCGGGATCGTCCTCGACACCCGGGGGCGGGTCCTCGTACTGACCACCTCCTACAAGCCCGAGCTCGAACTCCCCGGCGGCACCGTCGAGGACACCGAGACCCCGGAACAGGGCCTGGCGCGCGAGCTGGAGGAGGAGCTGGACCTCCGCGTGCCCGTCGGCCGGCTGCTCGCCGTGGACTCCCGGCCGCCCGGGGCGCTCGGCCGCTCCCTCATCGTCCACGTGCACCTCGTCGGACCGCTGACGGCCGAGCAGGCCGCGGGGTTCTCCTTCCCCGACGGCGAGATCACCGAGGCCCGCTGGCTTCCGCCCGATGAGGCGTACGAGGCCCTGCCGGCCCGGGTGGCGCCCCGGCTGCGCGCCGGCCTGGCCGCCCTGCACTCCGGCTCCTTCGCCCACCTGGTGGACGGCGTGCCCCAGCCCGGCTCCCCGGCCGGTCTGGACCCGGCCCGCCGGGCCGCGCTGGGCCACGCGGGCGCCCTGGACGCCGCGAGCCACCGGGCCAACCGCCCCAAGGCCCTGACGGCGGCGAGCGTGCTCTTCACCGACGCCGAGGACCGGATCCTGCTGGTCCGCCCCGCGTACGGCAGCACCCTCCGCTGGCACCTCCCCGGCGGCGGCATCGACAGCGACCTGGGCGAAACCCCCCGCGCCGCCGCCCGCCGGGAGGTCCGGGAGGAACTGGGCCTCGACCTCCCGCCGGGCCGCCTCCTCGCCGTGAACTGGTCCCACAAACCGGGCCGCCCGGCCCGCGTCCGCTTCCTCTACGACGGCGGCGTCCTCGACGCCCCGGCCCTCGCCCGCATCCGCCTGGACCCGGTCGAACTCCTGGCATGGCGCACGGTCCCCCGGACGGAACTCCGCTCCCTGGTCAAGGGCGCCCTGCGCCGCCAGATCGAAGCCTCCCTCACGGCCCGCACCACCCGCACGGGCCCGTTGGAACTCCACGCGGGCCGTCCGGCGGACTGAACTCCGCGCCTGCCGTCTCCATCACTGACCAGCCCTGGCATACACCGTGCCCCGCCGGGTACGGGTTGTCGCCCCCGTCCGTCAAGTGACCGGCGGCGAGGTCCCGTCGGGCAGCGTGCAGACGTAGCCGGCGTAAGGACGTGCCACGATCTGTCCGCCGGCGGCCGTGCAGTCGTCCCTGCTGATGTTCGGGGACGAGGCGGCCTGGGCGCTGACCGCGCCGACGGCGCTGATGCCGGCCAGGGTCGCCGTGGCCAGGGCGAGACCGAGGATTCTTCGGATGCGCATGACCTCCTCCTCCCGGGCGCCTTCGTTCGGCCCTCGGGAAGGGCAAGTCTCAGGACGACGGCGCCCTCGTTCCCAGCATGGGCGCTCCGCGCGGCGCCCGCCTGCCGACCTGGTTCCGGTCACGGCACGTGCGGGACTTTCGCAACACCCCCTAGCGCGGTTCGTAGGCCGCCGCGCGGCAGGCGGCGGTCGCGGCGCCGCCCGCCACTCCGGCCGCGGACAGCCCGCTCACACAGCTCTGCAGGTCTCCGACCACGCCCCGGCTGCAGGCGGCCGAGACGGCATCGGGGTCGGTGGCACCGGCCTGCGTGGCCATCTGCGTGCAGGCGGGGATGTCCGCCCGGACCGTGGGGGCGGCGATGACCGCGCCACCGAGGGTGAGGGCCAGCGCGCCGAGGACACCGGCCGTACGGATCGGACTACGCATGGGGACACCTGCTCTCCAGACGTTCGCTCGGTCAGGGAACGGGACTCGCCGGCTGTCAGTCGGGGGCCACCCGGCAGGCGCTCACGGCCGTCCCATTGGTCACACCACCACCGGTCAGGCCGGCCACGCACTGCGCGTCGTCTCCGGTCAGGCCGACATAGCACGCCATGCGGACGTAGTCCGGGGCCTCACCGCCCCGCAGTTCGCGCTCGACCTGGTTGATGCAGGCCGTGACGTCCGCGTGGGCGGCCGGCGCGATGAGGGCCGCGCCGCCGAGGGCGAGGGTCAGGCCGGTGAGGACACCTGCGATACGGGTGGACGTGCGCATGGGACGTACCTGCCTTCCGGGTCGGTCGCGCGCTCCTGGCCCGGCGGGCCGGATCCGCGCGGCAACGCCTCCTGGCGACGCCCGTGGAGTGGGTGCCCGTGCCCCTGGTCCGCAGGTTCAGGCGGTAACCGGGCCGGCAGAGATGCCGCGGCCCGGGTGGGACGCACCCGGACCTCCACTCACGGGCCCTCAGTCCAGGGTCGCACCCTCTCCCCCGCCCGTCCTGGTCACCGGGAGACGGTCGCGCCGGGTGACGGCACGGACGCGGGGCACGGCCCGTCCCGGTCCGGACGCACGGAAGGCCGCCCTCCCACGAGTGAGAGAACGGCCTCCGACCTGCGTTTCCGCGTGGTCGGGACGACAGGATTTGAACCTGCGACCCCTTGACCCCCAGTCAAGTGCGCTACCAAGCTGCGCCACGTCCCGATGCCCGCTGACCTGGGGTTTCCCCCGGTTGCAGGCGCAGGAGAACAATACCGCACTTCACAGGGTCGTCGCGCGCGCCTTTCGGCCGCCCGGTCAGGAGGCGTCTTCGGCGGTCAGTTCCGGGTGGGCGGCGGCCAGCCGTTTCGGGGCCGCCTGGAGCCAGGAGTCGGTCAGGATGGTCCGCAGCTCCGCCACGTCCTGGACCGCCGAGAGCCGGACGCGCAGCCAGGAGTAGTTGTCGTCGTGGCCCTCGCGCACGAAGAACTTCTCCGGCTCCGCGGCGATCAGCTTGGCCCGGTCCTCCTTCGGGCACTTCACCCCGATCGCCGTGTCGTCGTCGGCCAGCGACACGAAGATCTTCCCGCCGACCCGGAAGGTCAGCATGCCCCAGGCGAGCTTCTCGGTGCTGTCCGGGAGCGACAGCGCGATCACGCGGACGTCCCGCGCGGTTGTGGCCATCGTCGCGGCTCCTCTCAGCCACCGGTGAAACCTCGTCCCACGACCGTACGGCCGGCCACTGACAGTCGCGGCCCGCACCAGGCTCACGCGCCCCGGTCCTCCCTCTCGTGCAGCAGTTCCATCAGCTCGGCTGCGAGGGCCTTCGCCGTGGCCAGCCCCTCCGTGCCCCACCGCCGCGGGATCACGTCCACCGCGCACACCGTGCCCAGGACGATCCCGCGCCGGTCCGTCAGCGGTGCGCCCGCGTACGAGCGCACCCCGCTCCCGTCCACGACGGCGTTGCCCGCGAAGCGGGCGAAGTCCCGTACGTCCTCCAGCACCAGAGCCCGGCGGCGTACGACCACGTGCGGGCAGTAGCCGTGGTCGCGGGGCAGGACCCGTGCCGGGTAGCCGCTCGCCGGGGCACCGGCCGCGTGGTGCAGGCCGGCGAAGAACTGCCGTTCCTCGCCGATGAAGTTGACCCCCGCGTACGGCGCTTCGAGCGTGTCGGCCACGCGGCGCGCGAAGGCGTCCAGTTCGGTGTCCGTACGCTCCCCCAGGCCCAGCTCGCGCAGCCGGACGACGCGGTCGGGCGCCTCCCGGTCCACGGGCGTCAGCAGCAGGTGTCCGGTCGATTCGTAGTACGTCATGGCGGTCCCCCCGGCTCGTCGGACAGGCACAGCAGATGGCGGACGAGGGCGGCGAGCGCGCCCGTCCCGGAAGCGGTCAGGCGCGCGTCGCACCGTACGACGGGCACCCCGGGCCCGAGTCCCACCGCTTCGCGCACCTCGTCGGGCGTGTAGCGGTGGCCCCCGTCGAACTCGTTGACGGCGAGGACGAAGGCGATCCCGCGCCGCTCGAAGAAGTCCACGGCGGGGAAGCAGTCGGCGAGCCGGCGGGTGTCCGCGAGGACCACCGCCCCGAGCGCGCCCGCGCACAGCTCCTCCCACAGGAACCAGAAGCGGTGCTGGCCGGGCGTGCCGAAGAGGTAGAGGACGTGCCGGTCGTCCAGGGTGATCCGGCCGAAGTCGAGCGCGACGGTGGTCGTGGACTTGGCCTCGACGCCGTCCAGCGGGTCGTCGGCCGCGCCGAGGTCGCTCAGCAGTTCCTCGGTGCACAGCGGTTCGATCTCGCTCACCGCACGCACGAACGTGGTCTTGCCCGCGCCGAACCCGCCCGCGACCAGGATCTTCAGGGTCGCGGGGACGGCCGCCGGGGCCGCGGCGTCACAGTCGTGCGCGCAGGCCATCGAGCACCGCCCTGAGCAGGTCCTGGTCGGCGGCGGCGAACGCGCCGAAGGGGTCTTGGGATGCTCCGCCGGTGCCGGGGAACCGGGGTGCCCGCGCCACGACGGCCCCGTGTTCCACCAGGTCGGCCAGCAGCACCTTGGCCACGGCGGCGGGCAGCCGCAGCTGCCCGGCCACCTCTGCGACCGTGACGGCGCCCGCACCGGCGCCCGCGCAGGTGCGGAGTGCGAGGGTGTGCTCGGCCCCGAGCGGGACGCGGGGCCGTACGCCGGTCGCGGTCACCAGGGAGAGCAGATCGAGGGCGACGCCCGGCCGGGTGCGGCCGCCGCTGGCGGTGTACGGGCGCATCACCCGGCCCGCCGTGTCGTCGAGCCACGGTGTGTCCCGGTGCGCGTACGCCCCCCTCGTGCGGGCCCTCATCGCTCCGGGTCGGCGGCGGGCCGACGCGGCGGGGCCGCCAGGTACGGTCGTACGCTCTTGACCAGCATCGCCATCTCGTACCCGAGCACGCCGGCGTCGGCCTCGCGATCGGCGAGCACGGCCAGGCAGGTGCCGGAGCCGGCCGCCGAGACGAAGACCAGCGCGGTGTCGAGCTCGACCACGACCTGCCGCACCTCCGCGCCCTCCCCGAAGCGGGCGCCGGCGCTCCGGCCGAGCGAGTACAGCCCGGAGGCGAGGGCGGCCAGATGGTCGGCACTGTCGGCGTCCAGGCCGTGTACGCAGGTCACGAGCCCGTCGGCGGTGAGCAGTACGGCACTGCGCGTGTACGGCACGCGCTGCACCAGGCCGCTGAGCAGCCAGTCGAGGTCCGAGAGCCGGCTGCCGGCCCTGGTCGCCACTTCGCCGCCCATGGGGGTGTGCTCCTTGCCGCTGTGAAGGGTCATGTCTGGTTCTCCGACTGGGCGAGGCCGAAGCCCCGCTGGAAGGCGGCCATCAGGCCGGGGTCGTGCACGGGCCGCTCGGCGTCGTCGGCCGCCGGCCGGGGCGCGGGGGCCTCGCGGAGCTGCGGTGCGAGGTGCTGCTGGGCCTGCCGCCGGGGCAGCTCGGGCCGCCCCGTCCCGTCGGCGACGGGCTCCCCGGCCGCCCCGGCGCGCCCCACCGGCAACGGCGTGGGCACGGCCCGGGCCTCCGCCCGGGGCGAGGGCACCATGAACCCGGCACCGGCCCCCGGGGCCCCGCCGACACCGGAACCCAGGTCGAGGCCGCCGGGAACCGGGCCCGGCACAGAGGCGGGGGCGGGGGCGGAAGTGGGGGCGGGGGCGGGCGCCGGGTAGTCCGCGGACAGACGGACCGGGGCCGGGTGCGGATCCAGATGCGGGTGCGGATGCGGATCGGGGGCGGCGGTCTGCCCGGGGCCCGCGACGGGGGCTGCGGAGACGGAGGGCGCGGAGACGGAGGGGCCGGACCCGGTGCGCCGCGGCGGGGTGGGGACCCTGGCCGGTTCCAGGTGGGGAAGCGGGGCCGCGTCGGGGGCGCCCAGCAACTCCTTCGGGAGCACCAGCACCGCGAGTACGCCGCCGTAGATGTTCGACTTCAGCTCGACCGCGATGCCGTGCCGGCGGGCCAGCGCCGAGACCACGTACAGGCCGATGCGTCCGTCGGCGAGCAGGTGCCGGACGCTGATCTGGTCGGGGTCGCCCAGCAGCGCGTTCATCCGGTGCTGTTCCTCCGCCGGCATGCCCAGTCCGCGGTCCTCCACCTCGACCGCGATCCCGGCCGTGACCCGCTCCGCACGCACCACCACATCGGTGTCCGGCGCGGAGAACACCGTGGCGTTCTCGACCAGTTCGGCCAGCAGGTGCACCACGTCCGCGACGGCGTGGCCGCGCACGCTGCCGCCGGCCGGGGGTACCACCTTGACCCGGGTGTACTGCTCGACCTCCGCGACGGAGGAGCGCAGCACCTCGCTCAGGTCGATGGGCCGTGTCCACTGGCGGCGGGAGGCGGCGCCCCCGAGCACGGCCAGGTTCTCGGCGTGCCTGCGGATGCGGGTGGCGAGGTGGTCGACGTGGAAGAGCTCCTTGAGCAGGTCCGGGTCCTCGACCGTGTCCTCGAGGTCGTCCAGCAGGGAGATCTCCCGGTGCACGAGGGATTGAAGCCGCCGCGCGAGGTTGACGAAGACCTCGACCTTGCGGTCGCTGTCGGACGGAGCCACCGGTCCCGCCAGGCGGACGAGGGTCGCGTGCGCGTGCTCCCGCGCCCCGCGCAACTCCTGGGAGAGCAGCCAGAACTCGTCAATACCCGCCGGGTCCGCGCCGGAGCGAGGACCGGCCGTGCCGCCACCGCCGCCACGCAGCGGACGCGGCGCGCCCTCGCCGCGCTCCAGCCGCTCGGCCGTGGTGCGCAGCTCCTGGCGGCCGCGCACGCTGGACCGGCGCAGCGCCTCGCACCGGTCCCGGACGGCCTTGGCGGCACGCTGGGCCCCGAGCAGCGCCGCGGCGAGGGCGCCGAGCACCAGCAGGGCGCAGCCGGTGAGCACCGGCCACAGCCGGGCGTCCCGCTCCCCCGCTCCCCCGCCGAGCTGCAGCGTGAAGATCACCGCGGCGGCCCCGCTCAGCGCGGCGGCGAGCGTGGGCAGCACGGCGGCGCGGATCAGCTGGGGCCTTATCTGCCGGCCGGGACCGGTGGCGGCATGTCTCGACGGGGTGTGGCGGGCTGCGCGGAGTCCGGACATCTGCGTCCTCGGTACGTGGGGCCCGGCCCCCAGCGGTCCCGGGGCCCGGTGTTGATCACCGGATACCCACGCTAGACCGCACCGTCCCGCCCCCGAGCGCCAGTTGTGGAACTTCGCGGGGGTGCTTCCCGCTCCCGGTGGAGCGCTCGTACGGCAGCCCGAATATCCCGACGGCGCCCCGCGTCAGGCGGCCACCTGCAACCGCCTCACCGCGGCGGCACGCGGATGAGAGGAGGCGTGCGCCACAGCGGACGCCGCGCACCGCTCGGCCACGTCCGGCCGGACGGCTGCGCGGCAAGGCCGCTTCGACGTGCCGGTAGGTGCGGAGGAGGAGCCAGGCGGCGGGCATCTACCGGAGTTCCAGAACCTTCTCACCGTTGTCCAGGTGTTCCGGCCCGGAACAGCGCCCCCCTCCACAGGCGGCGCCCACACGCTCGTTGGGTTCGGCGATGAGTTCCACGAGCGTTATCCACCGGCCGCCCATGGCAGTCGGAATTCCGGACCCGATGGCGACGGAGATGCCGCAGGGTTCGACGCCCTCCTCACCGCGCTCCACTGGAACAGCGAGTCCCGATTCGAATTCGCGGCACCAGGGATTCGAGTCACCGCTGACCGACCGGCCCTTGAGCAGGTCGATTCCCGAATCGGCCGGCGCGAACAGTTTGTCGGCCCGGCCCACCGGCTCCAGGTCGCACGGGCTTCCGTACAGACCTTCGTAGCCGAGGAGCCGTCGCCGCGTGGAGCACCGCCTGCGCACCGGGCGACGCGGCCGGCTCTTCGGCACGAAGGGTGATGAGCGGGCGGCTCAGAGTGGAGCTGCCGGGATGTAGTCCCAGGTGGACGGCCTGCGCGGAGATGGCCGGGGATACGACGTCCCGGGCGAACTCCGGCTGGCAGTCGAGGATGTGGAGCTTCGCGCCGCACGCTTCGGCGAGGTCGACGCCGACCGCGTGGACGTCGGCGAATCCCGCGCCGCGGAGCCGAGGCGCACTCAGTGCAATTGAGTTTCGGACATTTTTTGCGGGCATTTCCGCAAAGTCGATGCAGGCCACGGGATTCGATCGATCAGCACGACCGCCTTCACCCTATCGAGACGCGACCCCCATGCAATGTGGCCTGCACCACAGGGCGTCGATCGTGAAACATGTCCGGTTTACCCAAGGTCGGCCAATTGGCAAACGATCAACACACCTGCATCTGATATCTTGTCAATTCCACCGGGTTGAAACGTGATTAACGCACGATCAGGTGCTCTGTGAGGCATGGCACATGAATCTTCCCGCGTACCCCGGTGGCAGTTGATGATTCGATGGTCCCGAGCCCTGTCCGAGAGGAACCACACGTGTCCACTTCATCCCAGCTCACCGAAACCGGTGCCACCCGCCCCTGGACGGTCGCGGTGCTCGGACCCGGAGGTGTGGGCGGCCTGCTGGCAGGTCTGCTCTCCAAGGCCGGGCACCGGGTCATCTGCCTCGCGGGACAGGACACCGTGAACGCGCTGCGCCAGGACGGCATCCGCGTACAGAGCAAGCAGTTCGGCGACTTCACCGCGCAGGTCGAAGCGGAGACGGAGCTGCGCGAGCCCGTCGACCTGTGTCTGATCACGGTCAAGCAGACCGCACTCGCCGAGGCGCTGGAGCGGATACCGCCCCGCGCGGCCGGCCAGGCACTGATCCTTCCCCTGCTCAACGGGCTTGAGCACGCAGACCTGTTGCGCGAGCACTACGCCGCACAGCAGGTCGCCGCGGGCGTGATCCGTGTGGAGTCGACCCGCACGGCACCGGGCGTGATCGTGCACGGCAGCCCGTTCACGGAGATCGACCTGGCCGGAGCGCAGGAGCGCCTCGCCCCGTTGGCCGCCGTACTCACCGAAGCCGGTGTGAAGACTCGGGTGTCCGATGACGAGGCGACCGCTCTCTGGACCAAGCTGGCCTTCCTGGCACCCTTCGCCCTGCTCACCACCCGATACGGACTCACCATCGGCGAAGTCCGCACCGAGCGCCGCGAGGAACTGGTGGCCCTGGTCGAGGAGGCCGCCGCCGTGAGCCTCGCTTGTGGCGTACCGGCCGATCCCGCCAAGGCGTTGGCGCTGTACGACGCGTTCCCGGCGCACAGCAAATCGTCCATGCAGCGCGACGCGGAGGCGGATCGGCCGCTGGAACTCGACGCCATCGGAGGGGCCCTCCTGCGAGCGGCCGAGCGGAACGGCGTGCCGGCGCCCATCGCGACCCGGCTGATGTCCGAGCTCACCACCGGCTGAGCACGTCGCCGCGCTCCGCGGGGAACGCCGTACGGGTCGGTACCGCCGAGGAGTTGCTCGCCGGTACCGGCCCGTGGGCGGCCGATCGGTCACGCGTTCCGGGGGACGGATCCCTCCCCGGAACGCGTCTCGGTCCAGATGTCCTCCGCGCCCACCTCGGCGACCCGGTACTTGCCCAGGGCGCTGATCAGCAGGCGCATCTCCAGCGCCAGGCAGTCGACGAAGTTGGTCAGGCCCGCCTTCGGGTCCTCGTCCGAGGCGACCAGGGCGGACCGTCCGAGACCCACCGCGGACGCCCCGAGTGCCAGGCACTTGACCGCGCGGGCACCCTCCCAGATACGACCGCTCACCAGCAGGGAGTTCTCCTGCGGGTCGAGCCTCTCCAGGCACTCCGCCAGCGGCAGCCCCACGTGGTGCAGGAACGCCCGGGGGGCCCAGCCGGTGCCGCCCTCCGCCCCGTCCACGGTGACCGAGTCCGCGCCGGCGGCCCAGGCGACCGCCGCCGCCAGGTGGACGTCGCGCGAGGGCGGAAGCTTCACCCACACGCGGCAGCGGGGGTAGTTGTTGCGCATGAGCCGGATCTGCTGACGCAGGATCTCTTCCGTGAAGGTTCCCGGGCTGCTGCAGCGCAGCACCGAGTCCTCTGCCTGGTCGTAGATGTCCAGGACGTCGTACTGCGCGGCCAGTTCGGCCGCACGATCACGCGGGACGAGCGTCATGCCGCCCACGCCCGGCTTGGCGCCCTGCCCCACCTTCAGCTCGAAGGCCAGCCGGCCGCTGTCCAGCAGGGGACGGGCCGAGGGGTCGCTGTACACCAGGTTCCAGACCTCGGCGTCGGCGTCCTCGGTGCTCTGCTGGACCACCACGCCGCCGAGTCCGTCCGGCGCCGCCGAGGCGTACTCGGTGATGCGGCGCAGCAGCGAGCTCTCCTTCTCGTCGGCGACCCGGCCGTAGCCCGACACCGGGACGATGTTCTCGCCGATGACCATGGGTATGCCGAGGCTTCCGGCCTGCCGGGCGACGGCTTCCCCGAGGTCGCCGCTGGCCACCCGGGTCGATCCGAACGCCGCGATGAACACCGGGAGGGTGGAGTTGAAGCCGCCGATCACCGTGGCCAGGTCGACGTCGCCGCAGACCGGTTCCCGGCCGAGGTCGAAGAGCTTCTCCATGCGGCGGGGCACGAAGACGGGCGGCACGAGCCGGGCCCGGTCGATCTCGTCCAGGGGCTGGGCGGTCTGCACGCCGTGCTCGCCGTACAGCGTGGTCCCGTAGGTCCCGCTCTCGGGGAAGGCCGCGGCCGCGCCGTGCCGGGCGCGGGCCCGTACCTGCTGTTCCGGGAACCCGGGGGCCGTCAGCCCGCTCACGGCCGCAGCTCGCCCGGCAGCTTCGGGTAGGCCGTCGCCTGCCAGACCGCGTCGAGCCCGCCCAGGAAGCGGGTGAACCGCTCCACGCCCAGACCGAAGCCGGCGCTGGAGGGGATCCCCTCGCGCGCCAGAGTGAGGTACCACTCGTACTTGGCCGGGTTCTCGCCGGTCTCACGGATCCGCATCATCAGGTTGCGGTAGTCGGACTCCCGCTCGCTGCCGCTCATCATCTCGCCGAAGCCGCCGGGGAAGATGAGGTCGAAGTTGCGCAGGACGCCGGGCTCCTCGGTGCTCTCCTTGTCGTAGAAGCCGCGCGAGCCCTTGGGGTAGTCGGTGATGAAGAACGGCTGGTCGGCGGCCGCGGAGATGATCTCCTCGCCCTCCCACTCGATCTCCGTGTTCTCGGCCTGCCCGTAGCCGCCCTCGATCAGTTCGGCCACGGCCTGCGAGTGCTTCTTGCGGCCGTACGGAGCGTCGAGGACCTTCTTGAGGCTGTCCAGGTCTCGGCCGAGGATCTCCAGCTCCCGCCCGGCGGTGCGCAGGACGTGTTCGACGCAGTGCCGGGTCAGGTCCTCCGCGACGCGCATCGCGTCCTCGCGCGAGCCGCCGGCGATCTCGACGTCCAGCTGATGGAACTCGGTCAGGTGACGGTGGGTGACCGTCGTTTCGAGGGGTTCCAGCCGGACGTTCGGGGCGACGTGGAAGATCTTGGGGAAGCTGAGCAGGGAGGCCTGCTTGTACAGGATGCCGCTCGTCATCAGCTTGTAGCGGTGACCGTAGTAGTCGATGTCGACCTGCTTGGCACCCCGGGCACCCGGGTCGGTCACGGGGCCGATCGTCGGCGGCAACAGCTCGGTGAAGCCCTCACCCGTGAGGAAGTCCCGGGCGCCGGCCAGGAACCGGTTCTGCACGAGCAGTGCGGCGCGGGTGCGCTCCGCGGTCAGGTGAGCGCGTGGCGTCGGGAGCACGGCCCCCGTGTTCTCTGCGGACAATCTCTCGTTCCGTTCGAGTGCTGTGGCGAGGTGGGTCATTAGGGGGGCGGCACTCCGGTTCGAGCCCGAAGCCGGGCTAATTCGGGCAATGTACCGCAACATTGGAATCTGGAATTCCACATCCGCCGCCGGAGAAGTGTGGCCGGGATCACGGAGGTAGGGGAATCTTCAAACGCATACCCCGCCGTCACCCCACAAGGCGCCGCCGCCCGGGAATTGATCTTGACTCATATGGGGCTTCCATGTCAAGATCCCTCAAGCACGGATCAATGGCTACGGGATTGCTATGCCCGTCATTTCACGATCTCGGGCGATCACGCTGTGAATTCCGTAAGAACAGCTGAAAAAGAATCGCCGAGAGTTCAGCCGGAGGCGGTGGAGCCTCCCCGCCGGCCGGCCTTCCGTGTGCCGAGACAGTCAGGTGCGTCACACAACCGGAGGTAGCACCATGGGTTTGAGCAACCCTTCTGACCAGCGCGAACCGGGATCCGAGGAGCTTAGGTTCCACTGGTGCTCCCCCCTGGACAGTGGCCAGCAGAAGGCCACGGAGAAGTACCAGGTCGGCCACCTCGACTTCAATGGAATCGTCGATTTCGCCAAGGAAGCCGATCAGCTCGGCGTGGATTCCCTCCTGATGGGAATCAGTTATCACATGCCCGATCCGCTGCCGATGATCGGCGCCTTGGTCCGCGAAACCGAGCGCGTGAAGTTCATCCTCGCGTACCGCCCGGGGTTGCTTTCTCCGACGCTTTTCGCCCAGATCGTCAATACGGTCTCCTGGATGTCCGACGGGCGCATATCGCTGAATCTCGTTGCCGGTATTTCCCCCGCCGAGCAGGCCTATTACGGAGACTTCGTCGCGCACGACGGCCGATACGCCCGCACCAACGAATTCCTCGACATCCTCCACCGTCTCTGGCGCGGGGAAACCCCGCTAAGCTACACCGGCGAGCACTACCGCATCGAAGAGGCTCAGCTCGGTCTCGGATATCTCGGTGGCGGCCGTCCGGAGGTCTACATCAGCGGTGCCTCCGGCCCGGCCCAGGAGACCGCGCTCCAGCACGGCGACTGCTGGCTCCGCTACGGCGACACCCCGGAGGGGATCGCCGAGGCCGCCGCACCGGTACTGGCCAAGGGCGGGCGGCTCGGGATCCGCATGCACGTCCTGGCTCGCGAGACCCGCGCCGAGGCGCTCGCCGACCTCGCCGAGATGATGCGCGACCCGGACGAGGACCACCGCGAATGGGTCACCAAGTTCGTCGCGGCCTCGGATTCCGAAGCCGTCAAGAACTCCTTCCGACTGGCCGAACAGGCCGACGGCGATTGGCTCTCCCCGGTCCTTTACTCCGGCGCCGTCGCCTATCGCGGCGGCCCCGCCCTGTGCGTGGTGGGGAGTTACCAGGAAGTAGCTTCTTACCTGCACTCCTACAAGGCCGCAGGGGTAAGCGAGTTCATCTTCTCCGGCTGGCCGACCCGCGACGAGATGCGGACGTTCTACACGCATGTGCTCCCGCTGATCCGCGAACTCGAGCAAAACGAGTTGTCCGCATGATGGACAATCGGCTTCACCGGAGCCTTTTCGCCTCCGGCGTGCTGCTCGGGCTCATCGCGGAACAGGTCGTGATGTTCGCGGTGCCGCTGTTGATCTACCAAGACACCCATCAGGTGGCGAGCCTCGGTTTCGCGTTCGCACTCGAATGGCTGCCCGCTCTCATCGCCTACCCCTTCGCGGGGCTCATCGCCGACCGGGACGGCGGCGCCCGGCTCTTCTCGCGCGTGACGGCGGCGCGGGCCGCCGTGCTGCTGAGCGTGCTCCTGATCTGTCTGACCCAACCGTCGTGGACGACCGGGGCCCTGATGGCGGGCGGAGCCTTCCTGTCCGTCTTCATGGCTCCGACCCGGATGGCCGTGGAGAAGATGGTCCCCCAGCTGGCCAAGGGCGACAAGGTGGCGAGCACCCAGTCCCTGGTCCAGAACATGGAGTTGCTGGCCATGGCGCTGGGTCCCGCCCTCGCCATCCTGGCCGCGTCCGTCCTGGGCAAGGTGTGGCTGCTCCTGATCGCAGCGGTGGCCTTCGCGGTCTCCTCGGCGACCTGGCTGCCGCTGCCCCGCGGGCTGCGCCCGCCCGTCCCGGCCGACGCGACCGGCACGCGGCAGATCTTCTCCGAACTCGCTCTCGGCTGGCGGCTGCTGGTCGGGAACAAGCCCGTGCTGCTTCTGGGCATCCTCAACTTCGCCATCAACTTCGTGATGGCGAGCGTGCTGAGCGTCAACGCGGCGATGGTCACCGACGTCTTCAAGGCTCCCGACTCGTCGTTCGGGCTGCTGAACACGATGGTCGGCGTCATCGGCCTGCTCAACCTCATGGTGATCCCGCTCCTGCTGCGCCGGCTCAGCGTCAGCTGGCTCGGAGTCATCGGCTTCGGCCTGCTGTGCGCCGCGCTGCTGTCGGCGGGCTTCGCCCCGTCCTTCGCCGTCTACGGCACGGCCTTCGTGGCCATGCTCATCGGCGACGCCTACTACAACGTCTTCAACCGGACACAGCGGCTGAAGGTGATCCCCGAGGAGCACCTGGGGAAGATCATGGGTCCCTTCTACCTCCTCAACCTGCTCTCCTTCCCCATCGCCGGCCTGCTCGTCGCCGGTATCGGATCGGCAGCCGGTCCGCAGCAGCTGGTCGTCGTACTCGCGGTGCTGCTCTGCCTCTTCGGCGCCGTCTTCCTGCCCCTGACGATCCGCAGCTTCCACAGAGCGCTCGCCCTCCGCGACGACGCGGCAGCCCTAGGAGTCACGGCATGACCCAAGCCTTCCGGTGCCTGCTGAGCACCGTCGAATCGGATTCCCACATCTGGAACCTCGTCTACCTGCAGAAGCTTCTGGAGGAGAACGGCGCCCAGGTGCAGAACCTGGGCGCGTGCACCCCCGTGGCCGAGGTCGTGCAGGCCGTCTCCGAGAACCGGCCCGACCTGCTGGTCGTGTCGAGCGTCAACGGCCACGGCCTGCACGGGGCGCGTGAGCTGCTCTCGGCCCTGCGGGAGCGGCGGCTCGACGTCCCGAGCGTCGTGGGCGGCAAGCTGACCACCGCCGAGTCGGACAACGACCGCACGCGCCGCACGCTCCTCGCGCACGGCTACACCGACGTATTCACCGGTGAGGACGCCATCGACCGGTTCCTCGCCTTCCTTCACTTCGGCAAGTCCGAAGGATTCTCCGCCTGGCAGGCCGACGCCGCGGTCATCCCGCCGTGGGACCTCGCCGGGCTCAGCACCATGGAGGTGCGCTGATGCACATCGTCATCGTCAACCGGTGGCCCCGGTTCAAGGAAGACGACGTACGGTGGGACAACGAGCTCACCCGGTACGAGGAGTTCATCGACCACGACGCCCACCAGGTGAGCTACGTCGTCGACCGGCTCGGTGCCGAGGGGGTGCTGGCCGACCCGGCGAAGATCGCGCACCTGGTGCGGATCGACGACGTCAACGACGTCGACGCGCTGCGCTCGGCGGTCGTCGAGGTGACCGAGAAGGTCGGTCCCGTCGACCAGTTGATCGCCCTGTCCGAGTTCACCCTGGAGATCGCCGCCAAGGTCCGGGAGGACCTCGGTCTGCCCGGTCCGACCACGGCCGAGGTCGCGGTCTACCGGGACAAGGTGCGGATGAAGGAGATCCTCGCCGAGGCCGGCGTCCGGGTTCCCCGGTTCACCGCGTGCACCGACGTCGAGGCCGGGCTCGCCTTCGCCCGCTCGTGCGGCTACCCGGTGATCCTCAAGCCGGTGGACGGGGCCGCGAGCATCGGAGTCCACCGCGTGGAGGACGAGACGACGCTGGGCGAGCTCCTGGCGACGGTCGACCTGGAGCGCTACGAGATCGAGGAGTTCGTCACCGGCACCATCCACCACGTGGACGGCTTCGCCGGCGCCGGTTCCGAGGTGGGGTTCCAGGTCGCGTCACGGTACGTCAACGACTGCCTGTCCTTCGGCAGCGGCGAACCGCTGGGCTCGGTCGTGTTGCAGCACTCCGCCCTCCGGGACCGGATCGAGCAGTTCACCCGCGACTGCGTCCGCATCCTCGGCATGACCGACACGCCGTTCCACCTGGAGCTGTTCGTCACGCCCGAGGACGAGATCGTCTTCCTGGAGATCGGCGGCCGCGTCGGCGGCAGCGAGGTGCCCCACCTCCTCAACAAGCTGTTCGGGGTCAACCTCTTCGAGGTCTGGCTCCGGGCCGCCTGCGGGGAGCCGATCGCGCCCTCCCCCCGGGCGGGCGACCCGTCCGGCGGCTGGCTGGTCGTGCCCAAGCCGGCGAACCTTCCGGCGGTGGTCCGCAAGGCCTCCTCCGTACGGGCGGCCGTCCCGACCGTGTGGCGCGAGCTGTTGCCCGCCGTGGGCGAGGTACTGGAACCCGGCGGTGCCTACGACGCCCTGCACGCGGGCCGCTTCATCCTGCTGCACGACGACCAGGAGCAGGTGGAGGCCGACATCCACCGCATCATCGAGACCTTCGAATTCGAGGTAACCGCACCGTGAACGACCAGCCGACCCCTGCCCTGCCCCTCGGCGACCAGGAACGCTACGAGCAGCTGGCCGCCTTCCTCAGCGACACCGAGCTGAAGGGCATCGCCGCCGTCGGAGACCGTCTCGTCGAGGCCGT
This sequence comes from Streptomyces sp. NPDC053432, assembly GCF_055585365.1. Taxonomy (NCBI): domain Bacteria; kingdom Bacillati; phylum Actinomycetota; class Actinomycetes; order Kitasatosporales; family Streptomycetaceae; genus Streptomyces; species Streptomyces sp. NPDC053432. Next base: position 401,122 of record NZ_JBVJKF010000003.1, on the reverse strand, counting down.
GGGCGGCCCCGCCCTGCTGCCCGACCGCAAGGTCATGGTGGCCTACGGCGGCGGCAAGGACAGCACGTACGTGGTGGCCTTCGTCCGGGCCGTGCAACTGCACCTCCAGCTCACCCACGGCCACACCTTCGTCATGCGCGTCGCCAACATGCGGCACGCCGGCGTGCCGCTCGCCGTGATGGAGAACATCCACCGGGTGTACGACGCCCTCGGTCTGCTCGACGACGAGCGGGCGGAGCTGCTCACCATCGACCACACCGAGATCCGCCGCTTCCGCGTCGACCTCCCGCTCCCCGAGCGCCTGGTCGACCTCAACCGGCTCGACGTGCTGATGAACGGCCACCGGTCGGCCGGCGACGGACGCCCGACGTTCTGCAACAGCTGCAACCTGGCGGTGGCCGACTTCTACGGTCGCGCCGCATGGTGGGAGGGCGGCGTCGACGTGATCATGACCGGCGACTCCCGCCGCGAACAGGCGCTCTACTCGGCCTGGATCCTGCGTCTGGCGAAGGCGAGCGGCATCGACGTGGAGGAATGCCGCCGGATGGGCTTCCAGGGCCTGCTCACGGCCCTCCGCGGCATCGGTGACGCGTACTTCCGCGAGCTCTTCGGCGCCGACCGCGAGGCCGAGGTCGCCGAGCGCAGCGTCTCCACCGGGGACCGCTCGATGCAGCCCGAGTTCGTCTCGATCTACGACATGGTCAGCTACCGGGTCCACGACCACTGGGACCTGATCGTCGACTTCCTCGGTTTCCGGTTCGACGACCTCGCGTTCAGCTTCACCGAGTCGGACTGCGCCAACCCGACCCTGATGGCTCACCTGCGCGGTCTGCGCGCCCAGTACGCCGAGGGCCGCACCTACGAGGCGGGCATCGCCGAGTACCTGGAACTGGCCGAGACGATGATGCGCAAGAAGGAGATGCCGGACAACCTCATCCGGCTCGCGCTGAGCCGCTACGACTCGCCCGCGAAGCAGGTCGAGCGGCGCGAGCTCTCCGCGGCCTACGCCCGCGACGTGTTCGGCCTGAGCGAGGACTCCCTCGTCGCCATGGTCTTCTCGCCCTTCACGAACGAGGGCGCGCGGCTGGAGGCGTTCGTCGAGACCTGCCACCCGGAGATGACCGGCCGGACCGATCTGCTGCACGCCGCGCTGCGCGGCGAGGCGGGCACGGACCAGGCGGCCACGGACGAGGCGGCGAAGTGGCTGGAGAAGGTGTCCGCGCTGTCCATGACCGACCTGCGCACGCTGTACCGCAGCACCCTGGTGGACTTCACGGCGCCGCAGTCGATGATGTCCCGGGTGCGCGCCGGCGACCCGCACAAGGCGCAGGTGAAGACGGTCGACCCGGTCACCGGTCTGCCCGTTCTCGAACTGATATCAGGTCGGTGACGTGACCGGACACTTCGACCGGTTCATCTCCGAAAGCCGCGACCGGGGCAGGGTGGTCGTTCAACCGCGGATGGGCTTCGGCAGCCTCCGGGCGATGCGGGACGGGCTGTCCCAGGTCGCGTCGCTCGGGCTGCCGGCCGTCGGGACGCTCACGCTCGACAGCTACACCAGGGTGGGCGACTACACCACGCCCCTGGAGCGGCTGGCCGCCGGTGAGGAGGTGAACGGGTACCCGCTCGTCTCCCATCCGGCACAGGCCACCGAAGCCCTGCTCGACGGGCTGTACGGACCGGGGTTCCCGGTCCAGGTGCGGCACGGCACGGCGCTTCCGCTGCGGGTCTTCCAGAAGCTGGTCGAAGTCGGCCTCGACGCGACCGAGGGGGGCCCGGTCTCCTACTGCCTCCCCTACAGCCGGCTGCCCCTCGCCCGTGCCGTCGCGGCCTGGGCGGAGAGCTGCCGGTTCCTGGCCGGCGAGACCGAGTCCGGTCACATCGAGAGCTTCGGCGGGTGTCTGCTGGGCCAGCTCTGCCCGCCCTCGCTGCTGGTGGCCACCTCCGTGCTGGAGGGCTGCTTCTTCCGGCAGCACGGACTGCGCCACATGTCCCTGAGCTTCGCCCAGGGGGTCCTCACGGAGCAGGACCGCGGGGCGCTGCGGGCACTGCGCACCCTCGCCGCGGAGCACCTGTCCGGGGTGAACTGGCACGTCGTGCTCTACACGTACATGGGTCTGTTCCCCAAGACGCCGGACGGTGCCACGGCCCTGATCCGCGACAGCGCCCGGCTCGCCCGCGACTCCGGGTGCGAGCGGATGATCGTCAAGACGGTCTCCGAAGCGTGGCAGATCCCCACGGTCGCGGAGAACCTCGCCGCGCTGCGCCTGTCCGCCGAGGCGTCGGGCGGCACCCCGGCGGCGTCCACGGCTCTGGAGGACGCCTTCCACGACGAGGTGCTGGAAGAGGCGAGGCTGCTCGTCGACACGGTGCTCGGCCTCGATCCCGACGTCGGCGCCGCGCTGACGAAAGCGTTCGAACGGGGCATCCTCGACATCCCGTTCGGCCTGCACCCCGACAACGCCGGCGCGGTGACGTCCGTCATCGACGACCGGGGGGCGCTGGTGTGGGGTTCCCGCGGCAACCTGCCGCTGCCCGCCGTGTCCGGGAGCCGCGGATTCCACGACTTCAGCTCCGGCCATCTCCACACGATGCTCAACCACGTCGCCGACCGGTACGACCGCACTGCGGCACGCGCCGAGGCGTGACTCAACCAAACCCAGATTCCGATCAGTTGGCGAGACGAACACCAGTGACCCCAGAAGTTCCCGAACAGCCCGCCGTCGTGTTGGTGGACGCGTTCTCCACCGGAGCCCTGCTGGCGCACCAGGCCGCCGGCCGCTGCCGCCTCATCCACGTGCGCTCGCGCCGCGAGCTCCCGGCGACCTTCGCCGCAAGCCTGCCGGCCGGACTGTTCGAGGAAGACCTCACCTACCCGGGCAACGAAGCGGACGTGCGGCGGCGGCTCGCCGAGATCGGAGCGGTCGCCGTCATCCCGGCGAGCGAGTTCGGGGTCGAGGCCGCCGACGAGCTCGCCTCGGCGCTGGGCCTGCGCGGGAACGACCCCGCGCTCTCGTCCGCCCGCCGGAACAAGGCACTCATGATGGAGGCCCTGGCGGCGGCGGGCGTGCGCACGCCCCGGCAGCTGGAGACCGCGAACGCGGACGAGGTGCTGGAGTGGCGGCGTGCGCACGGCATCGACAAGGTCGTCGTCAAGCCCCTGGACAGCGCCGGCTCCGAGGACGTCTTCACCTGCGCCACCGACGAGGAGATCAAGGACGCGGTCGAGGCCGTCATCGGCAAGACCAACCTCATGCTGCGGGCGAACGAGGCCGCCCTGGGGCAGGAGTACCTCGTCGGTGACGAGTACATCATCAACTCGGTCAGCAGGGACGGCACGCACCGGTTCACCGACGTGTGGATCAGCCGCAAGGCGGTCGTGGACGAGGGGAGGAAGATCTACGACTACGAGGACCTGATCGCACCGGACGACCCGCGCCTCGACGAGATCCTGCCGTACGTGAGCGATGTCCTGGCGGCACTCGGCATCGCCAACGGCCCCGCCCACACCGAACTGATCCTCACGCCGGATGGTCCCGTGCTGCTGGAGACCGGTGCCCGGATCTCGGGGCTCGCCAATCCCGCCGCCCTCCGGCAGTGCACGGGCGCCGATCAGGTGAGCCTCACGCTGGACTGCTACACCGCCGACGCGCCGGAGCTGACCCGACGGCCGGTGCGCTACGAGCGGTTGGAGTCGGCGCGCTGCGCGAACCTCATCGCGCACCGGGTTGTCCCCCTGGCGGAACAGGCCGTACGAGAGGTGCTGGAGGGGCTCCCGGCCTTCCAGAGCGTCCGCTTCCGCAAGGCCGACGGCGCGCTCACCAGCCGCACGGTCGACCTCAACTCCTCCCCCGGGGCGGTCTTCTTCGTCCACCGGGACGACACCGAGATCGAACGCTCCTACCAGGCGTTGCGCGCGATGGAGCACGAACTCCTCTGACATCGCACGCTCGTTGCGGTTGCCCACCTATGAAACGCGGTGAGTCACATGCCCGTCACTTCCCAGCAGTTCCGCGAGATATTCGGTTCCTTCCCGACGGCCGTCGCCGTCATCACGGCGATGGACGAGAGCGGTGAACCCCGGGGGTTCACCTGCAACGCCGTCTGCGCCGTGTCCGCCTCACCGCCGTTGCTGCTGATCGGGGTGGACAAGAAGTCCCAGACCCTTCCGGCGATCCTGTCCTCAGGGGCCTTCGCGGTGAACTTCCTCGCCGCGTCCGGCGCCGAGGTGTCGCAGACCTTCGCGGGCAAGGGCCAGGACAAGTTCGCCGGCATCCCGTGGGAGCCGTCCCCGGTGGCGGGCGGCGCGCCCGTGCTGACCGACGTCGCCCTGGCCGTCGCCGAGTGCCGCACGGAGAAGACGGTCGAGGCCGGTGACCACTGCCTGATCATCGGACGGGTCGACGCCGGGACCGTCCTGCCCCGGGAACCCCTTCTGTACTGCCAGGGGGCCTACAGCACCTGGCCCTTGCCCGCCGCAGTGTAGGCGGCACTCGGCCGCCGCACCGGATTCCGGTGCGGCGGCCGGCTCAGACGGGTGTGGTGGAGGCGGTCACCGGATCGCGTCCGGCGGGTCCACCTTCCCGACCAGCCCGTGGGTGCGCCCGTCCAGCGCGGCGCGGACCAGTTCGGCGACGCGTCGCCGGCTGCTCGCCTCGGCCTCCTCGGACAGGAAGGCCCGATGGCTCGTCACGACCACCGACGGGTGGGCGAGGACGGGGTGCCAGCGGGGGTCCTGATGCGGGTTCTCGGGCGAGAACACGTCCAGGCCGGCTCCGGCGATCCAGCCCTCCCGGAGCGCCCGGTGCAGGCCCTCCGGCTCGACGAGCCGCCCACGGGCCGCGTTGACCAGGTACGAACCGGGCTTCATCCGGCTCAGGGCGGCCTCGTCGAGCAGCCCGTCGGTCTCCGGGTTCAGGGGGCAGTGCAGGGTCACCATGTCGGACTGCGCGAGCAGCTCCTCCAGGGTGTCGACGCTCCGGGCGCCGTACCCCTCGGCGAGGTCGCGGCCCACGTACGGGTCGTGGACCAGGACCTGGCCGTAGAAGGCGCCCAGCCTCCGGGCGACGGCGCGGCCGATCCGGCCGAAGCCGACGATGCCGAGGGTGCGGCGGTTGGTCCGGTGGGGGGTGCCGCCGGCGTAGATGTCGAACGTCCCGCCGACCAGGGTCTGGTGCTGCGGCACCAGCTGCCGCTCCAGTGCGAGGGCCAGCGCGGAGGTGTGGGTGGCGACCTCGTCCACGCAGTAGTCGGGGACGTTGTAGGCGGGCAGTCCGCGCCGCGCCAGCAGGCCGGCGTTGAGGTTGTCCACGCCCACGCCCTGCCGGACCACCACCCTCAGTCCCCCGCCGGCGGCGTCGAGGAGTTCCTCGGTCACCTGTGTGCGATAGACGACGAGGACGTCGCACCCGGCGGCCCGCTCCAGCATCCCGGGGCCGGTGATCCGGTAGCGGCCGTCCTCGTGAGGGCCGAAGCGCAGTTCGACGTCGGGACCGAGGACCTCTCGCTCCACGGTGGCCAGCGAGGGGTCGAGGCGTCCGCCCTCGACGAGCCACGGCGGATCGGTGTACAGCACACGGGTTCGGGTCACGGGGGTGCCTCCTTGGCGGCGTGAGCGGTCGGTTCAGACGAGAAAGCGAAGGACGTCGTCCTCGGTGAGGACGCAGGGGTTGTTCCAGGCCCTTCCCGAGGCGAGCGCCGCGGTCAGCGGCTGCCGCCATTCGTCCGCCGGAAGGGCCAGCTCGCGCAGCCCGACCGGCAGCCCCGCCGCGGCCAAGAGCCGTCGCACCAGCTGCTCCACGCTCCCCCCGGTGGCCTCGTGGGTGAGGCGCTGTACGGTCTCCACCCGCCGCCGCACCGCCGCGGCGCCTTCGGGATGCCGGCATTCGTCCTCGCCGAGCACGGCGTGCCGGCCCATCAGCCAGTCCAGGTGCAGCGCGACCGCGGTGCCGTGGGCCAGGCCGCGGCGCGCCGTCAGCTCGTACGACAGGGCGTGCGCCGCGGTGGTCCTGGTGAGGTCGATGGCGGTGCCCGCCACGGAGGCGCCGTACGCCATGCCGGTACGGACCTGCGGGTCCTCGAAGGATCCCGTGGCGGCGGCGCGGGCGAGGGCCGGCAGCAGCCGCTCCAGGGCGCGCACGGCCAGCGCGCGGGACCGCTCGTCGGCCGACACCGACCAGTACGACTCGACAGCCTGCGCGAGCGCGTCCAGGCCGCCGGCGGTGGATTCCGGGTGGGGCAGCGATGCACTGAGCAGCGGATCGACCAACACCACGTCGGCCCGGGCCCGGGCGAGGTCGAGGGAGTGCTTGCGGCCCCCGACGTACACGGTGGCGAACCTGGTCATCTCGCTGCCGGAGCCGGCGGTGGTGGGCAGCAGGACGAGCGCCGCCCGACGCGGTTCGGTGATCAGCTCCGGCTGCCGGAGGCAGTCGAGCGGGCGGGCCGGCTGGGCGCTCAGCACCGCGACCGCCTTGGCCACGTCCAGACTGCTGCCGCCGCCGATGCCCACGACCACGTCGGGGCGGAAGCGGCGGGCCAGAGCCACGCCGTCCCGTACCTGCCCGATGTCGGGATTGGGCCGGACGCCGTCGAAGTGCTCGGTCCGGAACCGGCCCGCCCACCGTTCGACCAGCTTCCCGGCGCCGGACCTCAGGTACGACGTACGCCCGTGCACCAGCAGGACCCGGCGGCAGCCGAGTTCCTCCAGTGCCGCGCCGAGCAGACCGGCCGCGCCCGCCCCCAGGTAGGCGGCCGGATGGCCCGCGAGGGGCTGCAGACCGGTACCGGCCACGAGGGAGCGCATCGCCCGGCACGGGTCTGGGCGGACTTCCCCGGGCCCCGGAGCCGACAGGACCCGGTCCCTGAGGGCCGGCGGGGACGCGCGCATCAGCGGCCCTCCCCGGCCTCGCCGAGCCCCCGGCCGAACCGGGTCGCGATCTCCGTCACGGAGAGTCCGCTGGAGGCCCGCTCGCCGGCCGAGCCGCCGACCCGGCCGTCGACCACCAGCAGGGACGGTCCTGCGGCGGCGAGCGCGGCCCGGACGGCACCGCGCAGCCGGCCGACCGAATCGACCCGGGCCACGTGGCGGTAGCCCGTGGCCCGTGCGACGTCGTCGAAGCGGACGGCCGCGGAACCGGTCGGCTGGCCGCCCGTCGAGTCGTAGGCACCGTTGTCGAAGACGATGTGGACCAGGTTTCCCGGTGCGTGGTGGCCGATCGTGGCGAGGGTGCCCATGTGCATGAGCACGGCGCCGTCCCCGTCCAGCACCACGAAGTTCTCCGCCGGGCGGCTCAGGGCGGCCCCGAGCGCGATGGCGGACACATGGCCCATCGAGCCCTGCATGTAGAAGTTCCGGGGCCGGTCGCCGCGGTTGTACAGAGCGCGGGAGAGGTAGCCCGTGGTCGACAGCACGTGCTCGTCGCGCAGTTCGGCGAGTACGGCGTCCACCAGGTCGTCACGGTCGGGGCGGGCCGCGTCGGGGCGGGCCGGGTCGGGGACGGCCGGGTCGGGGACGGCCGCTGCGGCAGGCGCCTTCGGATCGTCCTCCAGGGCTCCCTTGGAGACGAGGACGAACGCGGGACGCCCCGATTCCAGTACCGGACGGGCCTCTCGGAGCACCTCTTCGAGTCCGGGCCCGCCGGGCCGCAGCATCCAGTGCGGCACCTCCAGCGAGTCCAGCCACTCGGGCACGACCTTGCCCATCCAGTGGTGCTGGGGCTCTCCGGCGTCCGCCGCGGGCCAGCCGCGCATGCTCACCAGCACCAGCACCGGAATCCGGTACGGGAGCACCAGTGAGGTGAGCGGGTTGACCAGGTTGCCGAAGCCCGAGTTCTGGGCCAGGACGGCACTCGGCTCGCCCGCCAGCCGCGCCCCGGCGGCCACGGCCAGTGCGGCCCCTTCGTTCGCCGCGGGCACGTAGCGGACGTCCGGGTGGTCCTGGAGCTGCCGGATCGGTCCCGCGAAGTACGAGCACGGCACCCCGGAGACCAGGCTCACGCCCGCCGTCCGCAGCCCCGCCACGAAGGCCGAGGCCGAGGTCATGGCTTCGTCCGGTAGCCCGCGGGCATGCCCTGGAGCGCGAACACTTCCGACATGGGGGCGATGCGCTCGTCCACGGACCGGGCCGTGCCGGCGGCGTTCAGCTCCCGCAGGACCTCCTGCACCCCGCGGACCGCGGCGCGCAGGCCTTGGTTGGCGTAGATCACCAGGCGGAACCCGGCGTCGTAGAGCTCCTGCTCGCTCACCGAACCGTAGGTGGTCGGGACCGCCACCAGCGGTACGTCCAGGTCCCACCGGGAGGCGAACTCCAGCACCTCGTCGGGCCGGCGGCTCTTGCTGTGCACGAGCACGGCGTCCGCTCCGGCGGAGGCGTAGAGCCGCCCGCGGTCCAGGGCCTCTTCGACGTCCAGCCCGCTGATCAGCGACTCGGTGCGGGCGATCAGGACCATGTCGTCGTCGCCCAGCGCTTCCCGGCCGGCCTTGATCTTCAAGGCGAACTCCTCGGCCGGGACCAGGTCCTGCGCGGCGTCCGCGAAGCTGTTGATCTTCGGAAACAGCTTGTCCTCCACGCACATCGCGGCGATGCCGATCCGTGCGTAGCGCCGTACCGCGTAGGCCAGGTTCATCGGCCCGCCGAAGCCGGTGTCACAGTCGGCGATCACCGGGATGCCGGTGACCGCGTCCATCGCGGTGGCCGCGTCCAGGTACTGCGTCATCGTCACGAGGCTGGCGTCCGGAAGGCCGTGGCTCGCCGAGATCTCGAAGCTCGACGCCCAGACCGCGTCGAAGCCGGCCTGCTCCACCAGCTTCGCCGTGAGCCCGTCGTGGGCTCCGACCGCGCGGACCGCCGACGGCCCCGCCAGCAGGTCCCGCAGCCGGTCGGTCTTCGACGCCGGCCGTGCGAGCACTCCCCCCGAACTCCGCTCCGACATCAGTTCCCTTCCTTGCTGTACCAAAGCCTGTCCTCCGCCACGTACCGGTCGATGCCGCCGGCCGCCATGGTGCCCACGGCGTGGCGCACCTCCGGGGTGACCGCCCCAGCGATCCGGAGCAGCAGCAACCGGGGGCGGCCCCCGTCGGCCGCCGCGAACGTGATCGGAACCTGCGGCCGGACGTAGGCGGAGTCCCCCGCCGCGAGCGTCTCCTCGAACCGCTCCCCCTCGAACTCCCACCGGAGGCGTACGGGGTCGTCGCCGAGCACGTACAGGTACTGGTGCTGGTAGGTGCTCAGTGCGGCCGCCCGCGCCGGGTCGTCGAGCAGCACGTCGACCTGCAGTGCCGACGTGTGGGGGTGCAGCGGATCGCCGGCGAGCCTGGTGATCCGGTAGGCCGCCGCGCCGTCGCCGGGGAACTCCCAGCTCCGCGCGGTCCGGGCGTGCTGGATGGACACGCCGTCGACCGATGAGCTGCGCGGAAGCAGCAGGTCGCGCACCGACACCCCCAGCCCGGCCGCCAGCACCTCCAGCTCCTCCGCCTCCGGGGTGGCCCCACCAGCGGCGAGTGCCTCGGCGCGCCGGGGCGAGAGGCCCGTCCGCTCGGCGAGTTCGGCGGTGGTCACCGCTCCGGCGTCCATGAACGACCGGATCATCGCGCCCGGCACCCGGGACCCTTCGGCCAGCGGGACCGCCTGGGCCCGGGTCGCCGCCCTGCCCAGGACGGCCAGCTCCCGCTGCGCGTCGCCGACCAGGGCGCCACCGTAGGTCAGGGCCAGGATGCAGGCGGGCTCGGCGTCGGTCCGCGCCGCGAAGGAGTGCGGTGCGAAGGGAAGGCCCCAGACGGAGTCGCCGGTCTCCATGGGGACGCAGTGCGAGGTCCCCTCCCACCGGTAGTAGTAGTTGACCGGGCCGATGAAGTACGTGAACTGGTACAGCAGGTGGCCGCGGTTCCACTGGACGAGGGGGTTGTCCGCCTCGTTGTCACCGACGACCCGCAGCATGCGGATCCACTCGGGACGGTAGGAGGCGAGCCGGGACATCGCGGTGTCCCGGTACTCGTAGTAGGGCTGTCCCGCCCTGCTGAGTACGCGCGAGCTCGCCCGTGACGCCTGCTCCCGCATGACGTCCACACCGTGCGGGCAGTCGTCGTGCACCGGCAGCAGGTCGCGCTCGTTGAGCGGCCAGATCTCGGCGGCACGGCGCATCAGCTCCCAGTCGAGCGGCCGGCTCCCGTCGGCGTACTGTGCGAAAGTACCCTTTTCCAGCCCGAGTTCACGCTCGGCGTTCTCGTCGTCACGCTTCAGGTCGTTGGCGGCGGCACGCAGCAGCGCACCTGCCCGCCGTGCGAAACCATCCTCCGGTCGCACGAGGCTGCTCCCTGTCCTTGGCCTGGTCGGTCGGTCGGGCAGCCCCGGGTGCCGTCCGTGAGGGAGGTCGCCGCGCACGTGGCCCGGACCGGCCGCCGAAAGCGGACAGCGCGGAGCGAATCCCTTTATCCAATGGTCGCCACACGCAAGGAAATGCACCGATCACATATGAACCACAACACACCGGGGATGCCGAATGAGCACGCGCCGGGGCCCGCCCAGGACGAATCGCCCGGCATGTGGCCTCCGCTTGTTCGCGAGCTCGCCAAAAAGGCCCGTATAGCCTCTTGACGCAACATCACACCGGCATGCCATCACGCCCGCAGGCACCCTGTCAAGATCGACCGGCAGCGTCACGGACGACAGAGATGCACGTCACGGTGGGGGTGGCACCGGCAGGAACCGCCCAATCCGCACATTCGGAATCTCCCGCCGCGGCTCCTGTGAACGGCGCCCCCAACCGGCGGACGCGGCCCCGGAATTCGGTGCATCACCGGCCGCAATTCGACTCGTGAACCACCTCTCTTTCAGTCCCGGCCCAGAAGTCCGGCCTCCTCGAAGGAATTCCGGGTGATCCCGTCCTCGAAAGCGCCCACTTCGGCGAAATAGCGGACGAGAGAACGGGAGGCCTCGGCCACGTCGCGTTCGACCTGTTCCCGCGGCCAGGATTCCTCCACGACCTGCTCGATGTCCTCGGCCGAAAGCCCCAGCAGGCGCAGATCCCCCACCGCTCGGGCGTAGTCCGGTTCGAGGAAGGCGTAGATCGCCGCCGGAACCCGGGGCCCCACCAGTCTGCGTTCCCCCGGGGTCAGGGCGGCCCAGAGATGACGCAGGACGGAGCGGAAGTAGACGTGGTGGCGGCCCTCGTCCTCCGCGTGGTCCCGCACGTGGTCGCGCACCGACCCGGGCAGCCGTTCGTCGCGGGGGATCTCCGAGAGGATGCCGGATATCAGGGTCTCGCTGACGATCGCGAAGACGAGCGCCTCGACCCCCCTGACCTCGTGGGCGAGGCCCTCCCTGATGGCGTCCAGACGTCCTGTGAAGGCGGGCGGGCTGCCGTCCGGCCGGCCCAGCGGCACGCCGGTGGCGTCGCGCAGTTCGGACGCGAAGTCGTAGGACGTCTGGGCGTGCCAGGCCTCGTCCGTGACGATCTTGAAGGCGTCGGCCCTCATGCCCTCGGGCAGGTCCAGCCCCGACCGTCCCCTGCTGATCGCGGTCGCGACCGGCATCACCGCCAGGGCTTCGAGTTCGGAGGTGAAGTCCAGGTAGTCGTGGAGGCGTCGGAGCAGCAGCCACTCCACCTGTTCGGCGCCTCGACGGGCGACCAGGGGATGCGTGACGACGGGGTGGAGCTCGGGAGGGAAGTAGAGCGAACCCGAGCCCTCGAACGATCGCCGGGGCCTGGCGCGGACACCGGCCAGGCTGTCCCAGCGGCCGAACCTGCTGTCGTACGCCTCGCTGCGCCCGCGGCCCTCCACCCGTGCGGGGACGAGCAGTTCGGCGGCCCTGCCCCGGTACATCACTCGTCCCGGACGAGGAAGCCGAGGTCGAGCAGGTCGCACAGGTCGTCGTGCACGTCCTCCCGTCCGGCGCCTTCGGCGTCCAGGATGTCCGCGAACGCGGTCTTCCCGTCGATCGCCCGCAGGACCGCCAGCGTCGGTGTGCCGGCCTCCAGCTCGAACTCGATCTCTCCGTCCTTGAGCAGGTACCACTGGGACCCGGCCGGATCCGTGAGCAGCAGCAGACCCTCGGCGAACGCGAACACCGCTTCGCCGCCCAACTCCCGTGTGCGGAAGGCCGAACCGATGTCGGAGGAGGTGACACGATCGCCGACGAGCTCCCGACGGATCGGTCCGGCCGAAATGTCCTCGAGGCGCGGCGGGTTCGCCGCGAGGTCCGCGAGCAGACCCATGTTGAGCACCCGCATGAGCATCTCCACGGCCGGAGCGTCGGTCGCGCCCTCTCCGAGCCGGGCCAGGTGCCCGCGCACGCGGTCCGCGTCGATGAAGTCGGCCGCTCCGGGGGCGGCGAGCGCCCGCTCGACGAGCGCCTGCGAATCCGCGTGCATGAGGCGGGCCAGCATCCGGTAGGCGTAGTGCGTGCCGGAGCCGTAGAAGAAGGGGCCCTTGGGTCGTTCGGCGATCCTCGCCGGCAGGTGGCCCTTGACGGCCTCGCGGAGGATCCGCTTGTCCCACAGCAGCTCCGGGCGCAGCCGTTCCGGGATCCTCGCGGACAGCTCGACCAGACGGTGGTCGAGGAACGGCACCCGCGCCTCGACCCCGCTTCCGGCCGCGGTGCGGTCCTCGTGCCAGACGTTGTACTGCTGGATCTGGAGGTACTCGGACCGCAGGTAGGCGCGGTAGATCCCGTCATCGTCGGAGCGCGGGCCGCCGAGGGCCTTCTCGGAGATGAAGGACGGCCCTTCCGCCCACCAGTGGCGCAGGTCCGGGCGCCGACCGATCCGGGTGTTGCGGTCCATGAGGGCGAGGCTCTCCATGAAGGAGGTCCAGTCCCCGCCGAGCTCCCCCGCGTAGCCGCCGTTGAACTCGTCGCTTGCCGCGCCGAGGAGCACACCGCGCAGTCCGGGCCGTTCCCGGCGTGCGTACCGGTGGAGTTCGTGCTTGTAGTAGACCTCGGGGCCGCACATGGGGGTCTCGGTCAGCCACAGGAGGCGCAGCCACTCCTCGGGGGTGGGCGCGTGGTCGGCCGGAAAGACGACCTGGTGGTTGGGTACGCCCAGTTCGCGCGCGATCCACGCGGCGTTCTCGGCGTCCCCGTTGTCGAGGGTGCCGCCGGTGAGCACGGTGAAGGTGTGCATGCCCTCGCGCTTGTCGCCCGCCAGGGCGAGGACGGCCGACGAGTCGACGCCTCCGGAGAGGAACAGACCGAGCTCGGTGTCGGCCGTGGCGCACTCACGGACGGAGTCCTCCAGCAGCTCGGCGTACCGCCGGACGAACTCCTCCGCGTCCGCCGACTCGTCGGCGTCGGTGGGCAGTTCCCAATAGCGGTGGTCGGACGTACGGCCGTCGCGGAGGTCGATGCGCCGGATCGTGGCGGCCGGGACCTGCTCGATCCCCTCGAACCAGGTGGTCGGCTCCGCTTCGTTGAAGCTGCCCGCCGCGGCCAGCAAGGGGCTGGCCAGAGCCGCTTCCCAGTCGAAGCGCCGGGGTGTGGCGGGGTCCGCGAAGAGGCCCTTGATCTCCGAAGAGAGCACGATGCGCTCGGCGTTGCGGTGCAGGTAGAGCGGCTTGATGCCGAAGCGGTCCCGGGCGAGCACGAGTTGGCCCGCGACCCGGTCCCACAGGATCAGGGCGAACATGCCCCGGACGTCGCGCAGGAACTCCAGCCCGTACTGGCGGTAGAGGTAGAGCAGGACCTCGCAGTCCGATCCGGTCTTCAGCTTCACACCGCCGGGCAGCGAGGCGGCGAGCTCGCGGTGGTTGTAGATCTCGCCGTTCACCACGAGCACCAGCGAGCCGTCGTCGCTGACCAGCGGCTGGCTGCCGTCCTCGGGGTTGACGAGCGCCAGCCTGGTGAAGGCCAGCCCCACCGCGCCGTCGCGCAGGACTTCCCGCTCGTCCGGCCCGCGGTGGTCCAGGATGTCGGCCAGCCGATTCAGGGCGGCGTCGGCCTCCGCACCGAGTTCCCGCCCGTCCAGACGAGCGATTCCCGCGATTCCACACATATCGAAACCCCCAGCCACCGCCCGGTGCCGCGAGGGGCTCGGGCGAGAGCGGGGCCCCGGTTTCCCGGAGCCCCCACTCGTTTTTTCATTTTTCAGGAAACGCGCTTCAGAGCAGTGCCCTGCGAAACCGGCGTAGCGGTCGGCTTGCTGTACTTCTTCATATGGGTCCACCTCCCCCCTGAGAAACTCATCGGATTCGCCGCAGAATTCACGGCAGGCAGCCCTTTTCGGGGCCTGCCGGGGGCGGCTGACGCTCACAGTAGCCGAGCCGACGTGCGAGACCTACGGATTCGGCGGCTGCCGAACACTGCCGTGATCATGCCCTCCACCAGCGCAGATCGCGTGTGACATAGCCAACCCCTCCCGGGCGGGCGGGCCGGCGCGGGACGTACCGGCGGCCACGACGAAGCCGAGCAATTCGGACGCATACGGGACGACCCGTGGGGCCGGCGGCGGGCTGCGGGGAATCATCTATAGTCATCGGGCTCCCGGGCACGCGGGGGCTGTGACAGAATCGAAAGGTGCTCGGGTGCAAGAAATCGACACTGCGAATTGGCTGCAGCTCCTCCGTGAGCGCGGGCTGATTCCGGAAGGCTGCCTCGCCGTCTCCGTGGTCGGCTCTGTGGCGCACGGCTGGCACAACGACCAGAGCGACTTCGACATCTACGTCGTGACGTCGGGCGAGACGGATTCCCTCGGCCAGTCAAGCATCACCATGCCGCTCAATCCGCCCCGCGTGCGCACCGAGATGTTCTACGCGGGCGACCGGCGCTGGGAGGTGACGTACTGGCTCGACAGCCAGTACGAGCAGATGCTCGCCAAGGTCTCGTGGGACGAGTTCAACCGGGGTGTCGCGCCGGTCCGCGTGCTGGCACCGCGGGAGGAACTCGCCGTGGCCCGCCTGGAGCGCTGCGTGGTCCTGCACGGCGAGGAGTGGTTCGAGGCCCGCCGGGAGCAGCTCGCCGGGTCCGCCTTCCGTTCCTTCGTGGTGGCGCGCTCGCTGGGCGCCGCCGACGACTGCGTCGAGGACGCGCTCGGGCAGATGGAGTCGGGCAACCTGGAGAGCGCCACCCTCTCCGCACGCGCGGCCCTGGGATTCGCGGTCGACGCGCTGCTCGAAGGTCAGGGCGAGTACGGCAGCCAGTCTCCCAAGTGGCGGCCCAAGCGGTTCAAGGCGGCCTGCCCGCCGGCCCTGTCCTTCGAGGAGTACTGGGCTCTGGAGACCATGCAGGGCTACGACCCCGCGAACCCCCGCCCCTGGATCAACCAGGTGCTGACGATGTGCCAGGAGATATCGATGCGCGTGGAGGTCTCGTGAGCACCCTGCCGCCCCTCGGCCCCGTGGACGTGCCCCGCAGGGGACTCGGCATCCGGGTGCGCAAGGTCGACGACGGGCTGATGCTGGGCTTCCGGGACCAGGCACTCCTGCTGTCCGATTCCGCGGAGCTCATCTACCGCTCCGTCGACGGGCGCCGGACGGTCGAGGAGGTCGCCGCCGTCGTGGCGGCGGAGTACGGACTCGACCCGGCCGAGGCGGTGGCCGACGTCACGGAGTTCCTCGTGGGCCTGTCCGGCGACGGGATCGTCACGTGGTGACGCCCAACCCCGTTGCCCCACCCGCGTCATGATCCGGCTCGACCTCGACGACGAGAGCCTGCGGTCGATACGGCTGGCTCCGAGCCCGCTCTGGGAGACCCTCGGCAGCCTGGCGCTCCTGGCCCGGTACCGCGGCGCCGTTCCGTCCCCGTACGGGGCCTGGGCCCACCACGCCCGCCGCTCGGTGCCCCCCGGGCTCATGGGCGCCCTCCTGGAGCTGGTCCGCGGACAGGACGAGCCCTTCCTCGAACGGTCACGCGGTTACGTCCCCGACCCCTCACGGGCCTCGCTCCAAGTCGAGCTCCACTGTCTGCTGCAGGACGGCGACGAGCCGGGGGGCGAACGCGTCGCCGGTCTGATCGAGGACTACTGGAACCTGGCGATCGGCCCGTACTGGCCGTCCATCCGCACCTCCCTGGAGGACGAGGTCCTCTTCAGGGGGCGGACCCTGGCCGTCAACGGTCCGGAGGCGATGCTGGCGGAGCTGGGAGGACGCGTGCTGTGGCAGCGGCCCCGGCTGACCGCCCCCTACCACCTGGACGTCACGAGGTCCGTCCGCCGGTCCAAGCTGGTGTTCGTGCCCAGCGTGTTCTCCGCCGCGACGCGCCTGTTCACCTCCGACGCGCACACCACGGCCATGTCGTACCAGGCCAGGGCCACCGGCTTCCTCCACTTCGTCGGGGACGAGCGGGGTGCCGAGCCGGGCACCGACCGGCTGGCGCTGCTCATCGGCACCGGCCGGGCGAAGGTCATCAGGGCGCTGCAGGTACCGAAGACCACCACCGCGGTCGCCGAATCCCTCGGCTTCGCGAAGAGCACGGTCTCCCAGCACCTCGGGGTGCTGACGGCGGCGGGTGTCGTATGGAGGCAGCGGCTCGGCGGCAGGGTCTTCTACCAGCTCGACCGCAGCGGCTTCGCCCTGCTGGAACAACTGGAGGACTGACTACCCGGGGCTGATCACCCGGGACTGATCGCCCAGGCTGGTCACCGGCCCCGCGGCGGATGCCCCGGGGCCGGCGGTCCGCCGTGCGGCTCACTCGTACAGGGCCCGGCCGATCCGTCCCACGACCGCGGCCGTCATGCTCCGCCGGGCCAGCGTGGTGGCGCTGCCGATGTGCGGGGTCAGCACCGTGCGCGGATGGCGCCGGAGTGCGACGGGAACGAACGGCTCGTCCTCGAAGACGTCCAGCGCGACCCCGCCGAGATGGCCGGCCTCCAGCATTTCGACGAGGGCGGTCTCGTCCACCACCCGGCCGCGCGAGGTGTTCACCACCACCGCTCCGCCCGGCAGTTCCGCGAGCATCGCCTTGTCGATCAGCCGCTCGGTCCCGGCGTCGAGCGGGACGTGGAGCGTCAGGAAGTCGCTCACCCGCATCAGGCCGGCGAGCGTCGTATGGGGGATCACGCCCGGGGGCAGCTCACCGGGGCGGCGCAGCAGAGCGTGCACCTCCATCCCGAACGCCTGTGCCCGCAGGGCCACTTCCCGGCCGATCGCGCCCATCCCCAACACGCCGAGCCCGCGCCCGGAGAGCTGTGTGCCGAGGAAGGCGTCGGCCTCCCACCGCCAGTCCGCACCGGACCTGACGTACCGGTCCGCCTCCAGGATCCGCCGGGCGCAGCACAGCATGAGGCCGAGCGTGTGCTCGGCGACGGCCGGAGCCAGCGCGCCCGCCGCCGTGACGACGCGTACTCCGGCGCGCCCGCACGCTTCCACGTCGATGTGGTCGACCCCCGTGGAGTAGGTGCCGACCACGCGCAGGTCCTCGCCCGCCGCCCGCAGGAGGGCCCCGTCCACCGGCTCGTTGGCGGTCACCAGCAGTGCGGTGCTCCCGGCCGCCGCCTTCAGCAGGCTGTCCCGGTCGCCGCCCGGCCAGCGGACCGGGCGCAGTCCCCCGGGCAGCACGGCCGGGAGTCCGGGCAGTTCGGCGGTGATGAGCAGTCGGGAATCAGGTGCGGGCATGGCGGCTCTTCCGCATGCCGTACCGGTGCCGGCAGAGCGTCGTCGGAAAGTCGCGCCCGCCGTCGAGGTTGACCCACTGCCGCAGCAGCAGCCGTTGTCCGGCGGCGGAGCCGTCGGTGTAGGCCCGGCGCGCATGGACGACGACGTTGTTGTTGACGATTTGGAGGTCGCCGGCCCGCAGGGCGTACTCGGTGGCCGCGCCGGGCCTCGCCGCGAGCGCCTCGAAGAGGTCGAGGGCGTACCGCTCCAGGTCGCTGACCGGGACGGACGTCTTGGTCCAGGCCGAGTCGACGTAGTCCCGCAGGAAGTACCGGCAGGTCAGCTGCCCGTGGTAGTAGCCGAAGACGGCGTTGCGGTAGGCCGGGGGCTCGTCCTCGCCGCGGTTCTCGTAGACGAAGCCGTTGTAGTAGAGGCCGAGCAGGTGCGGTGCCCGGTGCAGCAGTTCGTTGTAGATCGTCATGGCACTGGCGATCAGCGAGCCGCCGCCGTTGTCCGCGGGCCGCACGCAGAGCAGGAGCGCGAGGTCGCCGTCGTCCGAATGGAACCGCAGTGCGGAGGTGGTCTGGTATCCGCGTACGTCGCTGTTGTCCAGGTCCCCGTACCCGTAGTCGCGGACTTCGGCGACGTACTCGCCGTCGGAGTTCTGCACGACCGCGGTGCCCATCGCCGCGCCGAGGGCGCGGTAGAGGCCGCGGATCTCGTCCGGCGAGAGGTCGTCCACCGGCACTCCGCGCAGGACGGCCGTACCGATGTGGGTCTCGGTGCGGTGGGCCACCATGTGGGCCAGACTCGACAGTCCGGGCATCGTCTCGTGGGCGACGGAACGCCACAGGTTCCGCTCCGCGTCGCACGCGAGTGGAGCCGTGCGCAGCGCGCTCGTGAAGGCGGCCACCTCGGCGAGGTGGGACGGCGTCAGCTCGTGCACGGCGCCTTCGGGCGACGGAAGGTCCGCGGCCATCCACGCCGTGCCGTCGGTGACCGGCTCCGTGAGGATCGACTGCGGGGCCTCAGGGAGTGTCATCGTTCTCGGTCCTCCGGAGTACGACGAGCGCGGTTCCGTCCGCGGCGTCGATGACCTCCTCGCAGTGCAGACCGCCGAGGCGGGCCAGCGTCCGGAGCAGTTCGTCCTTGCCGAACCGGGCCTCGCGGCCCCTGGCGCGGATGTGCTCGCGCATCACCTCGCCGGAGATCCCGCCCCAGGTCGGCAGGGGCAGGTCCCGGTCGGGAAGCGCTGCGTAGTCGATCTCGCCCGGGTCGGGGCGCCAGAACAGCTCTTGCTCGGCTGGGGTGAGGGCGGCGTGGAGTTCCAGGTCCCGTGCGTACCAGCCGAAGCGGACCGTGAGGGCCAGGGTGCCGTCCGCCGCCACGAGGTCACGCAATCCCCTCAGGCCGTCGGGCAGGTCGGCCGCACTGAAACGGTTCACCAGGCGGTCGGCGAGGACGAGCGCGTACCGGTGCTTCAGGTGGGGCGGCACCGTACGGGTCACGTCGACGAGGTGCTGCCGGTCCTCGGCCAGCCCGAGCCACTCCCCGGCGGACCGCAGGATGCCGGGGGCGAAGTCGAGGACGTGCAGCTCCGAGCCGGCCTGCTGGGCCGCCTTCGACAGCGAGACGGTGCTGGCGCCGACGACGGCGGTCCGCACGCCCGGCCGGAGCAGCCGGGCGAACACCGGCCCGTGTTCACTCGCGGGCCCTCCGTAGTAGCCCGAGTTCCAGTAGCTCTCGCCGACGAGGTCCCAGGCCCGCATCTTGGTCGGAACGTCCATTACGCCTCCTCCTGGAGCGTGGCCGTGATGGCCTTCCGCAGTGTCGAAACGATCTCGCCCACCTCACCGGCAGTGGTGATCAGGGGCGGGCAGAGCGCGATCACATCGCCCAGGTCGCGGACGATCAGGCCGAGTTCACGGGCCTTGGCCGCGACCCGCCGACCGGTCCGGCGCTCCGGATCGAAGGGGCGACGGGCCGCGCCGTCCGCCATGAGCTCCACTGCCGCCAGACCACCGATGCAGCGGACCTCCCCGACGACCGGCAGGTCCAGCAGGCCTTCCAGCGAAGTCCGCAGCGAGGCCTCCAGCTCGGCAACGCGCCGGCGGATGTTCCGCTCCCGCAGCGCCCGCAGGTGGACGCGCGCGACGGCAGCGGCCACGGGGTGGCCGCCGAAGGTCGAGCCGTGCCCGAGGACCCCGTGCTCCTCGGCCGCCGCCGCGAGGGCCCCGGTGAGACCGTCGCCCAGGAGCACCGCGCCCAGCGGGGCGTACCCGGCGGTGATGCCCTTGGCCACGGTCACCGCGGCGGGTTCGAGGCCGAACCGCTCGAAGCCGAAGAGGGGGCCGAGCCGGCCGAAGCCGCAGACGACCTCGTCGGACACAAGGGGGATCCCGAGGTCGGCCAGCAGTCGGGCCATCGCGGGCCAGTAGCCGTCGGTCGGCACCAGCACCCCGCCCGCGGCCATCACGGGTTCGGCGACCATGGCCGCGACGTTCTCCGGCCCGGCCTCCTCTATGCGCCGGCGGGTGGTCCCGACGATCCGCTCGACGTACTCCTCCTCCGTCTCACCGTCGAGGTGGTCGCGGTAGAAGTGGACCCGGGGCACACGGACGGTGAAGGGCAGCGGCAGGTCGAATCCCGCGTGCTGGTTGGGTATCCCGGCCAGCGACGCGGCGCCGAGCGTGGTGCCGTGGAAACCGGAGTCCCTGGTGACGACGAGCTTCCTGTCCGGGGTCCCGCCGGTGTTGTTCGCCAGCCGGAGGAACTTGAGCACGGACTCGACGGCCTCCGAACCGGAGGCCGCGAAGTACACCGAGCTGAAGCGTCCGTCCGCGGCGGCGATCAGCTCCTGCGCGAGGAGCTCCGTGTCGGCGCTGGTCCGCCCCAGGGCGCAGGCGAACGCGGGGAGGCGGGAGTAGGCGGAGGTGGCGGCCTCGATCAGCTCCGCGTCGGAGAAGCCCAGACTGGCGTGCCAGAGGCCGGACAGCGCGTCGACGTACTCCTTGCCCGAGGTGTCGCGGATGCGGATGCCGTCGCCCTCGGCGATGATCAGCGGCGGCTCCTGCCGGTGCGCGCGGTGATCGGTGAAGGAGTAGACGATCGGTGCGGTAGCCAGGTCAGCCACGCCCCGCCTCCGTCACACGGATGTTGTCGATGAGCCGGACGCCGTGCAGGGGCGCGGCGGCGAACAGCCGGACCGCGGTCGCCCCGTCCAGCGTCCGCACCTCGGTCAGCGACTCCTCCTCGCAGGCCACCAGGTACTCCACCTCGAAGCCCAGCCCGGTGAGCTCCTCACGGGCGGCGGCCAGCGCGGCGGGCAGCGCCTGTCCGGCCAGCAGCGCGCCGCGCGCCTCCTGCAGGATCCGTCGGAGGTGGGGGGCCACGGCCCGTGCCGCGGGCGTGAGGTTCTTGTTGCGGGAGGACATGGCGAGGCCGTCGGGCTCGCGCCTGGTGGCGCCCCGGACCACGCTGACCGGCAGGCGGAGGTCCTGGACCAGCGTCTCGATGATGCGCAGCTGCTGGAAGTCCTTCTCCCCCCAGTACGTGCGGTCGGGCCGGACGAGGTTGAGGAAGAGCAGGCTCTCGGTGACCATCCCGTCGAAGTGGCCAGCCCGTGACCGGCCGCACAGCTGGTGGCTCAGCCGGGGCACCGACACGTGGGTGCCGAAGTCCTCCAGGACGCGCTCGCGACGGGGGAAGATCTCGGTCCAGCCGGGCAGGAAGGCCACGGACGTACCGCGCGCCTCCAGCAGGCCCAGGTCGCGCTCCACGGGCCGGGGGTAGGACTCGAAGTCCTCGTCGGGACCGAACTGGAGCGGGTTGACGAAGATGCTGCAGATCACCAGATCGCACTCCTCGCGGGCGAGGTCGACCAGGCTGAGGTGGCCCTCGTGCAGGGCGCCCATGGTCGGGACGTATCCGATGACGGCGCCGGAGCGGCGCGCCGCGTCCCACTCGGCCGCCAGTTCCCGGGCCGTGGTGATCGTCTTCACCGGAGATCACCCAGCTGCGCCCGGACGGCCGCGAGCACGAGGCCGTGCACGTCCTCGGCGGTACCGTCGGCGTCGATCCACGCCCACTCGGAGGACTGTGCCAGGCCCGCGTAGGCGGCCCGCATCCGGGTCAGGAAGCCGTGGTCGATCCATTCCTCGGGGTCGCGGGCCTTGACCCGGGCGACGGCGACCGTCGGGTCGATGTCCATCATCACCGTGAGGCTCGGCTCCGGCAGCCCGCGGAACATGCCCTCGATCAGCCAACGGTTGCTCGCGCCCAGGGCGTCGGCGGCCGCGATCTGGCAGTACGCGTAGCGGTCGGCGATGATCAGGTCCGTGCCCTCGGGAGCGGTGCCCAGTGAGGACATCGCCATCCACTTCACCGCCGCGGTCATGACCTTGTGGGTGTCGGGTCCGAGCATCGCGAACCGGTCTTCGTAGCCGTTCTCGGCGGCGACCTGGTCGAGTCGTGCCGAGAGTCCCTGCAGGCTCGGGTTGGGGTGGACGAACACCGAGAAGCCCCTGGCCTCGTAGGAGGCCTTCAACATCTCGATCTGCGTGCTCTTCCCCGCACCGTCCAGCCCGATGAACGCGACGATCGGCGGTGTCCTCATCGCGCGCTCGCAGTCTGCGGCAGGTGGGAGTCCACGAGTTCCGCGAACGTGGCCTGCAGGATCCTCGTCCGCCCGTAGCTGGGCGCGGCGAACAGCATGATCAACTTTCTCTCCAAATCGACGATGAAACTGGTGCCGCACCGGCCGAGCCAGGCGACTCGCCGGGCGTCCCGGGGGCCGCAGTCCCGCGGTGTGATCCCGAAGTTCAGGCCGAACCCCCAGTCGGGGCCGGGGATGTAGTCGGGTCCGGTGTCGTGCAGCCCGGTGATCTGGTCCGTCAGCAGCTCCGCGCGTGCGGCCGCGCTGAGGAAGACCGAGTCCGGTGCGGGCAGGAACACGGCTTCGAGGAAGGTCAGGTAGTCCCGCAGGCTCGCCAGTCCTCCGCTGCCCGCCGACCGGAACCCGCCGGTTCGGTGTGGGGCGCTCAGCGACTCCCCGGTCGGCGGATCGGCCGGGGGCTGGAGCACCGCGCCGGGCGCCAGGCCCGGCGGCAGGGCGAACCCGGCCGACGTCATCGCGAGCGGTTCGAAGAGGTGACGTGCGAAGAGGACGTCGATCGGCGTTCCGAGGTAGTGCTGGATCAGCAGGCCCGCCACGTCGGCCGAGCGGCCGTACTCCCACTGCGTACCCGGTGCGGCGGAGAGCTCACAGCCGAATATCCGGCGCAGGAAGTCGTGTTCGTCCGTGTCGTAGCCGCGGTCGGTGTAGTCGAACGGCAGGACACCGGCCGCCCTGTACACCTTCTGCATGCGCTCGTGTTCCTTGGATCCCGCCAGTCCCGAGGACATGCTCAGGAGCCGGCGCAGCGTGATGCCGTCGGGAACCGTCACCCCCTCCAAGCCGGCCGCGAGTTCCGCCGCGCTCATGTCGAGACCGGGCAGGAGACCGGCGTCGATCAGGCGCAGTGCCAGCGTCGCGAGCATCGCCTTGGTCATCGAGTAGAGGCGGACGACGCTGTCCAGGCCGACCGGGGGGCCGGCCGGCGAGTTCCGTCCGACGAACACCGTCTGCTGCTCGCCCGCAGCCACGTCGCGGATACAGGCCGCGCCGCCCTGGATGCGGCCGGCGGCGAGTTCGGCCAGCAGCGTGGCCCGGCAGTCGCGTACCAGCGCTTCCCGTACGTCGCGCATCAGCGGTCACCGCCGATCGGAGCCGGTACGAGGCTCACTCGCCCGCTCTCCTGACGCTCGGCCGCCGCCAGGGCGTCCTCCACCGCGTCCAGCCCGTACTCGGCCAGCGGCACCAGGCTCAGCGGCGTCGGCCGGGACAACAGGTCCACGGCGGCGACGAGCTGGCTCCGGTCGTAACGGATCACGCTGGTGACGGTGACGCCCTTGCGTGTCAGCACCCCGGGGCGGAAGGAGACGACATCAGTGTCACGGGTGTTGATGATGCCCATCATGACGATCTGGCCACCGGGGCGTACCTGCTCCAGGGCGGTCCCGAACGCCTCGGGCGACCCCGCCGCGACCACGACGACGTCGTAGGTGCCGTCCAGGGAACCCTCCACCGGCGGCAGCTCCTCGATGGCCCGGACGGCCGGGAACCGTCCGGCGACGGCACGGCGTGCGGCCAGGCGGTCGTACACGTCCCAGGCCGTGCCGGCCGGCGCCCCGGCGACGACCGACAGGCCCAGCGCCCCGGCCCCGATGACCAGGCGGGGACCGGCCGACAGGTCCGGACGGATCGCGTCGACGACGGCGATGCCCTGGGCCACCGCGCAGTTGGCCAGCGCGGCGAGTGAACTCGGCACCCCCGCGGGCACCTTGACGGTGAACTGCTCGGGGTGCAGCTGGTAGTGGCTGGCGAAGGCACCGCGGAAGTGCGGCCGCGCCAGGCTGGAGCGGCCCCAGGAGTCGTAGGCGTGCTCGCACAGGCGGGGCCGGCCGGCCGCGCACATCGCGCAGCGTCCGCACACCCGGAAGTAGGAGCAGACGACGCGGTCCCCCTCGGCGAGCCGTTCGCCCTTGGCGTCGTGCAGCGGCGCTCCCCCGGTGTCGGTGATCCGCCCCACGAACTCGTGTCCGAGGACGCAGTCGTGCAGCGTCGGATGTCCGCCGCGCCACAGGTGGACGTCGCTGCCGCACACGTTGGCCCGTTCGACGGCGAGCAGTGCCCCGCCGGGGCGCGGCGGCAGCAGCGGGTGTTCCCGCCGTTCCAGACCACCGCCGGCGAGTAGGTTGACGGTCACACCGGTCGTCATCGCGGCCCTCCGGTCGTTGCGGGGAAGACGATCGTCTTCGAGAAACACATGTTGCGGGCGGACGCCAGCACGCCCTCGCGTCCGTGGCCGCTGTGCCCGACGCCTCCGAAGGGGGCCAGCGGATGGTCGTACTGGGGGCCGTCGTTGACGATGACCGTCCCGACGGGCAGCCGCTGTGCGAGGTCCATGGCGCGCTGGAAGTCGCGGGTGAAGACCCCGACCTGCAAGCCGCCGGAGTAGTCGGACGGCAGATCGGCGAGGAGGCGGTCCTCCAGGGCGACCACAGGGGCCAGCGGCGCGAGGAACTCCTCGGTGACCAGCGGCGAGCCGGGACCGACACCGGTGAGGACCGTCGGCCAGTACTGCGCCCCGCTGTGCTCTCCGCCGGCCACGACGCTCGCGCCCCCGCGGACCGCCGCGTCCACCGCCGTGCGCACCCGGTCCACCGCGGCCGTGTCGACGAGCGTGCCGATGCGGGTGGTGCGCGCGGCCGGGTCCCCCACCTGCCAGGCGGCGCTCTCGCCGACGAGCAGCCGGGTGAACTCGTCGGCGACGGCGTCCGCGACGAGGATGCGCTTGACCCCGCGGCAGGACTGTCCGGCGTTGCCGAAGGCGCCCTGCGCGGCCGCGCGGGCGGCGGCGGCCACATCGGCGTCTGCGCAGACCACCAGGGCGCCCACGTCGCCCAGTTCGTAGCAGCCGGGCCGCGCGCCGGCCGCCGCGGCGACGGACCGGGCGGACCGCTCGCCGCCCGTGAACGCGACGAAGTCGACTCCGGGGTCCGCGAGCAGCTCCTGCGCCACCTCCGGTCCACCGGTCCAGAGCGAGATGTACTCGGGCGGATAGCCGGATTCGAGCAGGATCTCCAGCGCCAGTACGGCGCTCGCGCTCGCCCGTTCCGACGGCTTGAGGGTGATCGGCGCTCCGGCGAGCATCGCCGGAGCCACCTTGACGATCAGCTGGGCCAGCGGACGGTTGTAGGGGGTGATCGCCAGGACCCTGCGGAAGGGCTGCGGAGCGGTCACCGCCATCCGGTCGCCGTCGGGGCCGGCCAGTGTGGTCGAAGTGCCGCCGAGGTGGTGCACCGCCTCGGCCGCGAGCACCAGCCAGCGGACCGACCGGTCGACCTCCTTCTCCGCGTCGACGACGGGCATGCCGATCTCCGCGGAGATGCGGGCGGCGACCTCGGCGCGCCGGGCTTCGAAGCCCTCGGCGCAGGCGCGGAGGATCCTCGCGCGGTCGGTGGCGGCGAGGCCCCGTACCGCCCGGCGTCCCCGGGGCACCTGACCGGCCGAGGCGTGGCTGACCACGGCGACGAGTCTGCCGTCGTACGGGCTGCGCACCTCGTGGGCGATCTCGCCGTGCCTCCACGCACCGTCGTGGAAGATGCCCGGCCGGACCGGCTGCTGCTCTTCGACGGGAGTCGGACGGGAGTCGGCGGTGGCCGGGGCGTCGTCGTGGGGGTTGGTGGCTACGGTCATGCTGTTCCTCGAATCATCAGTGCGTTGCGCCGCGCGACCGCCGGACCCTCGGGTCATTCGAACGAGTGCTCCGGGCCCGGGAACGCACCGCTGAGGACGTCGGCGCTGAACTCCCTCACCGCGCGTTCGAGGGTCCCGGCCACGTCGGCGTAGCGCTTCACGAACCTGAGCGTGCGACCGGTCCGAAGTCCTGCCATGTCCTGCCAGATCGCGACCTGGGCGTCGCACTCGGCGCCGGCGCCGATCCCGATGGTCGGCACGGGCAATTCGGCCGTCACCTGCTTCGCCAGCTGCGCGGGCACCATTTCCAGCACCACCGCGAAGGCGCCGGCCTCGACCACCGCCCGGGCGTCCGCGATCAGCGCGTCGGCGCCCTCCTCGCGTCCCTGGACCTTGTAGCCGCCGAGCTGGTGCTCGCTCTGCGGTGTGAAGCCGACGTGCGCCATCACGGGGATGCCGGCGCGTACGAGCCGGGAGATCTGCGGGGCGACGCTCCGCCCGCCTTCGAGCTTGACGGCCTGACAGCCGCCCTCCTTCAGGAAGCGGACGGCGGTCTTCAGCGCCTGCTTCCCTCCTCCTTCGTAGGAGCCGAAGGGCAAGTCGCCGACGACCAGGGCGCGTTGCGCCGTCCTCGACACCGCGCGGACCAGGGGAAGCAGCTCGTCCACCGTCACCGGGATCGTCGTGTCGTGGCCGAAGACGTTGTTGGCGGCCGAGTCGCCCACCAGCAGCACGGGTACGCCCGCCGCGTCGAAGATGCCGGCCGTGTACTGGTCGTAGCTGGTGAGCATGGCCCAACGGTGGCCCGCGGCCTTCGCCGCCAGCAGGTGCCCCGTACGAACACGGCCGCGGGTCGGCCACGCGAAAGCGGCGGGAGATTCCTCGATTGGGCCTTCGGCCATGACACTTCCCCTGGGACGTCTGCTCAGCCCGATGCACACAGGGCCGCCGCCCGGCGAGTTGCGCGAGTCGGGTGCCCCTGCCGATTCAGACCAAGATCATTGATCAATTTTCGATCATAGCCGGGCCATTCATCGGCTACAACCGCCGCCTCACGGGTGGCCTTTGGTCGGTGGAATGCGATTCCCCCATGAGGACGAACCCGGCAACCACCATGCGGCAATGGCACTTTCGCGGGTTATCGGCCGAGGCGACAGCAATCACCCACCCCGCCCGTACCGAACAGTAGCATGGACCAACAGCCGCCCCTGGAAATGCATTTCGAATGGAGCGTCGCACCACAGACTCCCCAAGTCGGAGTGAAGCACACAACGCCACCCCCACCCGCCAAACGGAATATATCCGGACAGGTTCGCAGGGCTGTGACGCACGTTACTGCAACGCACAGCGGGTTCTGATGCACTGTGACCTGCTGGTTCGCGCGAGCATCCTTCGGGCGACACGGGGACGAGGTGCACCGCCCGCCGACCACGGGGAAACACGGGCGCCTGGCGCGCGAATCGAGCGGAATGCCGGCCACCCTTGCGAATCCCCGGGGTTCACTCGCGGAAGAAGCGACCTCGCCGACCACCGCGCACACGTCACGATTACCCTCACGGGAAGGCCCGGAGCCTTAATCCGCCGTGCAGGGCCGACGGTCGCATGCGCATTCCCAGGAGACGCGTACGCCCCCTCGGCTCCGCGCCCGCCCGGACGGCCCGGACCGAGGCGCAATTCACCAAAGGCTTTGCAAATTCAGGGGGTGGCGATGGCTCACGCCGAGCTGAGTGAAGAATCACAACCGGTCAAGTCGGGAAGTGCCGGAATGTTCTGGCGCTACTGGACCGCCTCGACGGCCAGCAGCGTCGGCGACGCGGTCACCACGGTCGCCCTGCCACTGGTCGCCCTCGAGACCCTCCACGCATCCGCCTTCGAGGTCAGCCTGCTGCCGGCCGCACGCTTCGCCGCCTGGCTGCTGATCGGGCTGCCCGCCGGGGTGATCGTCCAGCGGCTCCCGCTGCGCGACACCCAGATCGCCATGGACCTCGTCCGGGCGCTCGCCCTGGCCTGGGTGCCGGTCGCCGCGATGCTCGGGATCCTCCGGTTGTGGCAACTGGTCGCCGTAACCCTGCTGGTCGGTCTGGCCGGTGTGGTGTTCGACGTCGGCAACTCCAGCTTCCTGCCGTCCATCGTCAGCAAGGAGGAGCTGACGGCGCGCAACAGCCTCATGTCGGGTTCCAGCGCGGTCACCCAGCTCGGCGGCCCCTCGCTCGGCGGCGTGCTCGTCCAGTTCTGCGGCGCGGCGGCGAGCCTTCTGGTCGACACCGTCAGCTATCTCGTGTCGGCCGCCACGCTGTTCAGCCTGCCGCGCCCGCAGGGCCGACAGGCCGCCGGAACGGGCGGCTCCATGGGGAAGCAGATCAAAGAGGGCTGGCGCTACGTCACCCGGCACGCGGTGATCGGACCGTGCGTCATCGCCGCGACCCTGGTGAACTTCGTCTGTGGTGCGCTGATGGCGCTGACCCCACTCTTCCTCGTGCGCACGCTCGCCACCCCGGTCAGCCTGGTCGGCGTCATGTTCGCAACCGAGGGGCTGGGCAGTCTGGTCGGGGCCGCACTGACTCCCCGGCTCGCCGACCGGTTCGGCAGCGCCCGGGCGATCCGGTGGGCGACGCTCATCGCGGCGGCGAGCCTCGTACTGCTGCCGCTCAGCTTCGCCGGGCCGGGCCTCGTCCTCTTCGGTCTGGGCAATCTGGTCTTCACGGCCGGAGTCGTCGTGCTGAGCATCCTCACCCGCACCCACCGGCAGAGCGTGACGCCGCCGGAACTGCTGCCGCGGGTGATGGCCACCGTGCGCTTCGTTTCGTGGGGCGCGGTGCCGGTCGGCGCCCTCGTCTCCGGCGCCGTGGCCGGTTGGGCGAGCCCCCGTGACGCACTGTGGATGATCACGGCCGCCGCCTTCCTGGCACCGCTGGCGCTGTGGACGAGCGCCGTGCGCCGACTGCGCACGCTCGCCTGACCGGCCCCGTCACCGTCGAACGGACCGAACGGACCGAACGGACCGAACGCCACCATGTGCGTTCGGTCCGCTACCCGCGGTCGCCCCTGGACCTCACCGGTCTCCGGCCAGGTCCAGATCGCCTTCGGGCGCCACGTCACGCGTGACGGCCGGCGCCTCGGGGCGGCGGCGCCAGGGGTGGGCGATGGGCTCGGCCACCGGCCGCCACCAGGGGTCGACGGGGACGACGCCCCCGGGCTCGAAGGGCTCGCCCGGCCTCGGGGTGGCCACGGCCTGTCCCGCCTCCCCGGCGGCGTCGACCGACCATTCCCCGGGCTCGGCCCACGGGTGCAGGGCCAGGTTGAAGGTGCCCCAGTGGATCGGCAGGAACACCCCGTGCGGGGTGCCGCCCTGCAGGTCGAGGTGGGCGCGCACGCCCTCCTCGGGCGTCATGTGGATGTCGGGCCAGTACTCCGAGTACGCACCGATCTGGATCATCGTGGCGTCGAAGGGGCCGTGCTCGGCGCCGATCTCCCGGAAGCCGGGGAAGTAGCCGGTGTCCCCGCTGTGGTAGATCCGGTGCTCGTCGCCCGCGACGACCCACGAGGCCCACAGGGTGTGCTGCTGGTTGCGCAGGCCGCGGCCGCAGAAGTGCCGGGCGGGGGTCGCGGTGAGCGTCAGGCCCGCGATCTTGGTGCTCTCGTTCCAGTCCAGCTCGCGCAGCCGGTCGGCCCGGACGCCCCAGTGCTCCAGGTGCGCGCCGACGCCCAGCGGGACGGCGAAGACCGTGTCCGTACCGGCCAGCGCCTTGATCGTCGGCAGGTCCAGGTGGTCGTAGTGGTCGTGCGAGATGACCACGACGTCGACGGTGCCCAGCGAGGCCAGCGGGACCGGCACGGGGTGCAGTCGCTTGGGACCGGCGAAGGGGAAGGGGGAGCAGCGCCCGCCCCACACCGGGTCGAACAGCACCCGGCGGCCGTCGATCTCGGCGAGCACGCTGGAGTGCCCCATCCACGTCAGGCGCAGACCGCTCACCGGCGGCTTCGCCAGCTCGGCGAGGGTGGTCGGGTAGACCGGGATGTCGGAGGCGGGGGCCCGCCGGATCCGCTGCTCGCGGTGGAAGTAGATCTTCGCGAACTCCGCCATCGACCCGGAGGGCCTGTTCCGGGCACCCACCGGGTTCTGGAAGACGCCGTCGGCGAAGTTGGGCGAGCGGCGGATCCGCTCCAGCCGGGCCCCCGAGGGGTCCGCGCCGAAGGCTTCGGGCCGCAGGGCGCGCAGCCGGGGACGCAGGGGACGAGAGCCGGTCAAGGCGCCTCCAGGGACGGTGCGGTGGGTGACGGCGCGATCGGGACGTCCGTCGGTCTACGAGCATCCCAACGCACACCGGCCCCGAAGGATTCCGCCGCCCCCGTGCGTGTCGTCCCCGGGTGCTCCCCCGTCCCCCGGGTACTCCCGCGTCCCCGCGCTCGCCCGCGCTCCCGCGTTCCCCTGCCCACCCGCTCCCGCGCTCCCCGCCTACAGCGGCAGCAGGTCCGGCCGCTTCGCCTCGACGTGGTCCCCGGAGGACTCCCCGCGCAGCCGGCGGCCGATCCAGGGCACCAGGTGCTCGCGCGCCCAGTGGATGTTGTCCCGGGTCACGTCGACCGAGCCGCGCGGCCGCTCCGGCGGCCACGGCTGGTCGGGGTCGGCCGGCACGTCCAGTCCGAGCACCTGCGCGGCGCGCAGCGCGACGCGGGTGTGTCCCTCGGGCGACAGGTGCAGCCGGTCGGTGTCCCACGCCCGGCGGTCCTGTACGGACTTGAGGGACCAGAGGTCGAGCACCGGGCAGTCGTAGCGGTCGGCGATGGCGCGGACGTGGACGCTGTACGTCGCCACCTTGCCCCGCAGGTGTTTGAGGACCGGTACGCCCCGGGTGTCGAAGCCGGTGGTGATCACGACCCGGCCGACGGCTCCGGTGAGGTCGGCGACGGCCGCCTCGAAGCGCTCCGCCACGTCGTCGGGGTCCGTGCCGGGGCGGATGATGTCGTTGCCGCCCGCGCAGAAGGTCACGAGGTCGGGCGCGAGCGCCTTGGCCCGCGGGACCTGGTCGGCCACGATCTGGTCGAGGAGTTTGCCGCGCACGGCCAGGTTCGCGTACCGGAATTCGCCCTCCGGATGCTGGTCGGCCAGGAGCACGGCGAGCCGGTCCGCCCAGCCGAGATAAGTGTCCCCGGGTCCCGGGTCCCCCACGCCCTCGGTGAAGCTGTCCCCGATCGCCGCGTACGAGCCGATGGTCTTGAGTTTCGTCGTCGTCGCTGCCACGAGACGACATCCTTCACTCTCGTAACCAACCTACGCCAACGTAATGAGGGGTTGACGGGCCGTGATCTTTACCACGCGGGGGATAAGGAATACGTACACGTGAGGCCGGGGCCCCCCTCGGGTCCCGGCCTCACGCGTGTCTGTGCTCCGGCGGCGGCTGCCGTCAGATGCTGACGCCCTTCGCACGGAGGTAGCTCAGCGGGTCGATGTCGGAGCCGTAGGACGGGCCCGTACGGATCTCGAAGTGCAGGTGGGGTCCGGTGGAGTTGCCGGTGGAACCGGAGAGGCCGATGGTCTGGCCGGCGGTGACGCTCTGGCCGACCGAGACGGACAGCGAGGAGAGGTGGGCGTACTGCGAGTAGATGCCGTCCGCGTGCCGGATGACGACCTCGTTGCCGTACGCGCCGCCCCAGCCGGCGGAGACGACGGTGCCCGCGCCGACGGCCCGGACCGTGGTGCCGGAGCTCGCGATGAAGTCGACACCGGTGTGGTAGCCGGAGGACCACATGCTGCCCGCGACCTTGTACTGGGTGGAGATGCCGGTGCTGGCCAGGGGGGCCACGAAGCCGGAGGCCGACGTCTTGGCCGCGGGGGCCTCGGGCGCGGACTGCTGCTGCGCCGGCGCCTCCTGCCCGGCCGCCTTCGGAGCCGTCCTCGGGGCCGCGTCGGGGGCGGTCTTCCGGGCGGTCTGCGGAGCGGCCTTCGGAGCGGTCTTCGGGGCGGACTGCGCCGGAGCCGCCTCGCCCGCACCGCCGAGGTGCAGCTTCAGGCCGGGGTGGATCAGCGAGGGGTTGTCCCCGACCGCCTCGCGGTTGTCGGCGTAGAGCTGCTGCCAGCCGCCGGCCAGGTGGCGCTCGGCGGCGATCTTGGAGAGGTAGTCGCCCGGCACGACCGTGTAGACGGTCGGCGCGCCGGCCTCGGCCCGGAGCGGGGCGGAGACCTGCGGGGCCGCCACGGGGGCCACGGTGGTCGCGGCGGCCGGAGCACCGGCCGCCTGGGCACCTGCGGCTCCCATCAGCGGCAGCGCGAGGGCCGCACCGCCGGTGCCGGCGGCCACGAAGCCGCGCGGTATCGAAAGGGACTTGGGGCGGCGGTGCTTACCCTTTGCAGGCATGTCGCATTCCTCTCCGGCGCCTGCGAGGTGAGCTGTCGGGTTCGGACTGGAGATGTCCGGCAGTACATGGACGGAGCATGTACGGCTTCACCCCTAGCCGTCCCGGGGTCGAGTTCCGGGACAGCGGCTTACCTGGTTCCCCCGCTCCTGCCGCGCGTGAATGGTCGGGTGGTTTCCGGGCGGCGGCAGGATTCGGCGATCCACCCGGATCGGTCGCGAACGTAATCCCAAAAGGCCGCGGCGAACAAGCCGCGAATTTCCTGACGGATTCACAGGGACCGGAAACCGGGGGAATACTGGTCACCCTCCGTCCATTCCCGTCCGTCAACAACCCCTCCGGCGCGGGCATTCGGCTTTCGCGATCAGGCACTCACGGTCACCGTATGATCTGGCTCACGGGGACGTGCCCGATCTCGCCTCCGCTCATGGCAAGTTGCCGCCAAACAGTGTAATTCGGACAGAGCACCCACGAGCAGCATCACGAAACGGAGGAGTTCCCTTGACCCAGCAGATACAGGAGCCGGAACTGTCCGGAGTGCGCAATTTCCGCGATGTGGGCGGATTGCCGACTTCTGATGGACGAAGGGTCAAGACGGGGCGACTCTTCCGAAGCGGACATCTGGCGCATGCCACGGAAACCGATACAGAGTTCCTCGGTTCGCTCGGCCTCCACACCGTCTTCGACTTCCGCAACGGAGCCGACCACGCGCTCGACGGCCTGGACGTGGAGCTGCCCGGCGTGCGGAACGTCAACATCCCGCTCTCGGATCCGGCCGACGGCCGCGAGTTCTGGAAGATGGTCCGCGGCGGCGACCTGGAGCAGCTCCGCTCGATCCTGGGCGACGGGAAGGCGGCGGCCCGGATGACGAACTCGTACCGGGCGATGATCAAGAGCCGTACCGCGGAGCACAGCCGGGTCCTGCACGCCCTCGCCGAGGACAGCGTCCCGGCCCTGATGCACTGCGCCGCCGGCAAGGACCGGGCCGGCCTCTCGATCGCCGTCACCCTGCTCGCACTGGACGTCGAGCGCGAGGCGATCGTCGCGGACTACCTGGAGTCGAACGCTCCGCACCGCCGCTACCGGGTCCGCCGCGGCGACGACTCCGCGGAGGCCCGCTCGCCCGAGGTGATGGAGCTGCTCGCCCCGCTCTTCGACGCCCGCGCCGAATACCTGGTCGCGGCGTTCGACACCATCGAGGAGACCTGGGGCGGCGTGGACCGCTACCTGGCGGAGGGCCTCGGGCTCACGGACGGGACCAGGAGCCGGCTGCGCGAGCGGCTGCTCGACTGACGCGCCGGCCCGGAGGGGAGCGCGCCGCGCGCGCTCGCCTCCCCGCCCGCCCGCCGCCCCCCGCCCGCCTATTCCGCGGCCGCCCGTCAGCGGTTGCCGACCGCCTGCTTGACCAGGGTCCGGCCGAAGTCCCACATGAGACCGGACCCGCCGTGCGCCTCGTCCATGACCTCGCGGAAGGCCCCGACGAACCGGTCGACGTCCCGCTCGTCCACGATCAGCGGCGGGATGAGCTTGATCACCTCCAGGTGGTCCCCGGAGACCTGGGTGAGGATCCGGTGCTTCTGGAGCAGCGGCACCACGACCATCTGCGCGAAGAGCCCCTTGCGGGCCGCCTGGAGCATCGTCCAGCGGCTGCGCAGCCCCAGCGAGGACGGCCGGCCGAACTCGATGCCGATCATCAGCCCGCGCCCCCGGACCTCGTGGAGCAGTTCGTACTCGTCCACGAGCGCGGCCAGCCGCCCGCGCAGCAGGTCACCCATCGCCCGGGCGTTGGCCACGACCTCCTCGTCCTCCATGACGGAGAGCACCGCGAGTCCGGCGGCCATCGCCTGCGCGTTGGAGCCGAAGCTCGCGGAGTGGACGAGCACCCGGTCCATGGACGAGTAGACCTTCTTGAAGATCCAGTCCTTGCCCAGGGTCGCGCCGACCGGCACGTAACCCCCCGACAGCGCCTTGGCCACGCACACCAGGTCCGGCTCCACGCCCGGCTCGTGCTGGTAGGCGTAGAAGTCGCCGGTACGTCCCAGCCCGGTCTGCACCTCGTCGGCGATCAGCAGCGCCTTGTGCCGGTGCAGCAGTTCCTGCGCGGCGGGCAGGAACCCAGGCGGGGCCGCGAGGACCCCCTTGCCCTGGATCGGTTCGACGACGAGGGCGGCCACGTCGCCCTCGCGCAGCTCGCGCTCCAGGGCGTCCAGGTCTCCGAGCGCGATCTTCGTGTCGGGGAGCAGCGGGGCGAAGCCGTCGCGGAAGCCGCTCTCCCCGTTGACCGAGAGCGAGCCGGTGGTCAGCCCGTGAAAGGCGTGGTCGCAGTAGAGGATCCTGGGCCGCCCCGTGGCGTACCGGGCGAACTTCAGGGCGGTCTCCACGGCCTCGGTGCCGCTGTTGCCGAAGAAGACCCGGTCCAGGTGGGGGCTGTACGAGAGCAGCTTCTCGGCCAGCAGGCCGGGCAGCGGCTGGCAGTCGAAGCGGGTGAGGTCGGCGAGCTGCGCGTCCAGGACGTCGTGCAGCGCCTGCCGTACGACGGGGTGGTGGCGGCCCAGGCCCATCACCCCGAAGCCGGCCAGCATGTCCAGGTAATCGTTGCCCTCGGCGTCCCAGAAGTGGGCGCCCTCGGCCCGCTCGTAGACCTTGTCGAAGCCGATGGTGTGCAGCATCCGGGGCAGCTGGTGGTTGAGGTGCCTGGCGTGCAGCTCGTACCGCTCGGCCCCGCGCGCCGCCAGCAGGGCGCCGAGGTCGAAGCCCCTCCCCCCTCGTGGGTCCGCCGTCATGCCGACCGGTCCCGGTTGCCGCTGACGGTCTCGCGGGCCGCACGGAGCGATTCCTTGAGGGAGCCCATGGTGGCGAGGACCGCGGTGGGTTCGTAGCCGCAGTGCGCCATGCAGTTGGCGCAGCGCGGGTCCTTGCCGCGGCCGTACTTGCTCCAGTCGGTGTCGTCGATGAGTTCCCGGTAGGTGGGAACGTAGCCGTCGCTCATCAGATAGCAGGGGCGCTGCCAGCCGAAGAGGGAGTAATTCGGAATGGCCCAGGCCGTGCAGGGGAAATCGGCCTTCCCTTCGAGGAAGTCCAGGAAGAGCGGGGAGTGGTTGAGCCGCCACCGCCGGCGGTTACCGCCCGCGAAGGACTTCCTGAAGAGTTCGCGGGTCTGTTCGACGCCCAGGAAGTGCTCCTGGTCCGGGGCCTTTTCGTACGCATAGGCGGGTGAGATCATCATCTCGTCGACCTGCAGGTCGTCATTGAGGTAGTTGAGGACCTCGATCACGGTCTGCGGGGTGTCGGTGTTGAAGAAGGTGGAGTTCGTGGTCACCCGGAATCCGCGCCTCTTCGCCTCCTTGATGGCCGCGACCGCCTCGTCGAAGACGCCTTCCTTGGCCACGGACTCGTCGTGCCGCTCGCGCAGGCCGTCGATGTGCACCGCGAAGGCGAAATAGGGAGAGGGCGTGAACTTCTCGATCTTCTTGCGCAGCAGCATCGCGTTCGTGCAGAGGAAGACGTACTTCCGCTTCGCCACCAACTGGCGGACGATCTCGTGGATCTGCGGGTGCATGAGCGGTTCGCCGCCCGCGATGGACACCATGGGCGCCCCGGACTCCAGCACGGCGCCGACCGCCTGGGCTACCGGCATGCGCTGCTTGAGCACTCCCGCGGGGTGCTGGATCTTCCCGCAGCCCTCGCAGGCCAGGTTGCAGGCGTAGAGCGGTTCGAGTTCGACGATCAGCGGGAACTTCTCACGCCTGCGGAGCTTCTGTTCGAGAAGATAGGTCCCGACCCTGATGGACTGTCGCAGCGGCATGGCCATCTGGCTCACCTCCTGGGGAGCAGCAAAGAACGGTGCCAGTCGTAGAACGCGGGCAGCACGGCACGGAGAACACGGAAGGCCGATATTCCACCGCGAACCGTGCCGATACGGACGAGCTCATGTTCCGGAGCGTCCACGATCACCCGGACGGCCGCAACCGGCCGTCCCCCTCCGGGCGGAGGGCCGTGACCGCGGGTCGCGGTCCACAGGGTGGCCGCCGACTCCATGTCGACCGCGATCGCGCCCGTGGCGCGCAGGTGCGCGCGCTCCTGGCCGCGGACGACGTGGTCCGATCCGGTCAGCGCGCCGGTGTGCACGGTCCGGCCGGGGGCGGCCCGGGCCAGTGCCTCGGCGAGCAGGGCGCTGCCGGTGCAGGTGACGCTCCCCCGCCGGTCCCGGGTCTCTTCGGCGACGACCAGGTCGCCCGGGTGCATGCCGGGGACCAGTCCGGCGCAGAAGCCGGTGGCCAGGACGGCCGCCCGGCCCATCCCCGGCTCCTCCAGGGCCCTGCCCACGGCCCGTTCGGCGGCGCGCGGGCCCATGCCGGTGCGCAGGAGCCCGTACGCCTGGGGGGCGCCCCGGCCCGCGCTGCGCAGGGCGGCCTGCTCGATGCGCAGGGCGCAGGCGACCAGCAGCGGGTCCGGGTTCTCGGCCGGGCCCGCCCCGGCGGCGGACATCAGGGCTCCCCGGCGGCGGTGAACGGTTCGCCGTGCAGGTAGCGGCCGAGCGCGGTGAGCGGGAAGACCTGCCGGTACAGGTGGTAGTTGATGGAGAAGTCCCAGGGGAAACCGGTGCCCGTGAAGTGCGGCTCGTCCCAGGAGCCGTCCGGGCCTTGCGTCCGTACGAGGTGGGCGATGCCCCGCTCCACGGCCTTGCCGTCCCGCTCGCCGGCCGCCAGCAGGGCCATCAGCGCCCATGCGGTCTGCGAGGCGGTGGAGGCGCCCCTCCCGGCCCAGGCGCGGTCCTTGTAGGAGCGCTGGTCCTCGCCCCACCCGCCGTCCTCGTTCTGTACGGATTCCAGCCAGCGCACGGCCCGCCGGATCGCGGAGTGCGAAGGGGCGATGCCGGCGGCGGTCAGGGCCGGCACGACCGACCCCGTTCCGTAGACGTAGTTGGTGCCCCATCGGCCGAACCAGCAGCCTTCCGGCTCCTGCTGGGCGAGCAGCCAGGCGATTCCCCGCCGGGTGCGGGCCAGGCCCGCCTTGCCCTCGACGGCGAGCATCTCCACGACGTGCGCGGTGACGTCGGCGGAGGGCGGGTCGACGACCTCCCCGAAGTCGCAGAAGGGCAGCCTGTTGGGCAGGACGCTGGTGTTGTCGGCGTCGAACGCGGCCCAGGCGCCGTTCCGGGACTGCATGCCGAGGGTCCAGGAGACGCCGCGGGCGATGGCGGCCTCGACCCGGGCCGGGTCCGGGTGCTGGATCCGGCGCAGCGCGAGGACGACCTCGGCGGTGTCGTCGATGTCGGGGTAGGTGTCGTTGTGGAACTCGAACGCCCAGCCGCCCGGGGCCAGTCCGGGCCTGCGCACCGCCCAGTCGCCGCTGCGGACGATCTCCTCGCCGAGCATCCAGTCGGCGGCCTTCACCAGTGCCGGGTGGTCGGGGCGCAGACCCGCGTCGCAGAGCGCGATCGCGGCCAGGCAGGTGTCCCAGACCGGGGACTGGCAGGCCTCGATCATGCGGGCGCCGTCCTCGCGCCAGACGGCGAAGCGGTCCAGGGATTCCAGCCCGGCGCGCATCACGGGGTGGCCGAGGTCGTAGCCGAGCAGGTGCAGGGCGATGACCGAGTACACGGCGGGGGGCTGGATGCCGCCCCAGCAGCCGTCGTTCTCCTGGCGTTCGACGATCCACCGGCCGGCGGCTGCCATGGCCGCCTTGCGCAGCCGGCGGGGGGCGAAGCGACGGTAGACGTGGAGGGCCTTGTCCATGCGCTGGAAGGCGCCGTCCCAGGTGGTGGCCGGGGCGAGCCGCTGGGGCGGGTGGGGGGTGCGGGCGTCGGTGTGGAGCTCGTCCAGTGCGAAGGGGGCCGGGCGGACCGGGCGCAGCGCGGAGACCACGGTGAGGGGGACGATGGTCTGGCGGGCCCAGCAGCCGAAGTCGTAGATGTTCAGCGGCACCCAGGACGGCAGGAACATCAGCTCGGGCGGGAGTTCGGGCAGGTGGTCCCAGCTCCACCAGCCGAAGAGGGCGAGCCAGATCCGGGTGAAGACGCGGGCGGCGGCGATCCCGCCGTGGGCGCGGATCCAGGCGGAGGCCCGGACCATGTGGGGGGCGTCGGGGGCGTCCCCGGCGAGGCGGAGCGCGACGTACGCCTCGATGGTGGCGGAGAGTTCGGGCGGCCCGCCGTGGAAGGTGGCCCAGGTGCCGTCCTCGTTCTGCTCGCCGCGGATGAAGAGGGCGGCGGCGCGCGTGGTGGCCTCGTCGCGGATGCCGAGGAACTGCCGCAGGAGGAGGTCCTCGGCGTCCATGGTGACGTTGGTCTCCAGGTCGCCCTTCCACCACCCGGCGGGGTCCTGCCGCTCCAGCAGATGCCGGGTCGCCCGCGCGGCGGCCTCCTGCGCGGCGAGCGTCCCCGCGTCCAGCGGCTCGCGCGGCCCCGGCGGGTCGGCGGGTGCCGGGGCTTTCGGCCGCGGGCGGTCCGGTGTCCGGCCGGGCAGGGCGTCCGCGCTGGTGCGCGGGGTGCCGGGCCGCCCGGTAGCGGGCTCCGGGGCGGCTGCCCCGGCCTGCCCCGCCGGGGCCGGACGGCGGGTGTCCGGCGTGCCGGGCCCCGCCGCTGCGGCCGGGCCCGGTTCGTATTCGCTGCCGGCGTCGGCGCGGTCCGCGCTGCCGTCGGTCGTCGCTGTCATGGCTTCCCCTTCGTGCAGTCGGTCCTCTGCTGTGCTGGGGTCCGCCGTCGGCCGGCGCGTCCGCGCCGGCCGGCGACTCGCGAGTCATATCCGCCGTCGGGTGGCGGTCACCTCTTGCGCACGACGACGAAGTCGGCGAGTGCGACCAGCTGCTCGCGCACCCTCTGCGGCATGTCCACGTCGTCCAGCGCGCGGATCGCGATCGCGTGCTGGCGGCGCGCCTCGTCCGCCGTCCACTGGCGGCCGCCCGCCGCCTCGATGAGCGCCGCGCGGGCCGCGAACTCCTCTTCGGAGAAGTTCTCGAAGTCGCTGCTCTTCGCGTCCGCCGCGAGCAGTTCGGCCAGTTCGGCCGAGGCCGGCCCGCCCGCCGCCAGGGCGGCGACGACCGGCAGGGACTTCTTGCGCTGGCGCAGGTCGCTCCACGTCTGCTTGCCGGTGGCCTCCGGGTCGCCCCAGATGCCGAGCAGGTCGTCCACCGCCTGGAAGGCGAGGCCCAGGTGGTAGCCGTACTCCTCCAGCTTGTCGGCCGTGCGGTCGTCCGCGCCGCCGAGCACCGCTCCGATGGACACGGCGCAGGCGAGCAGGGCGCCGGTCTTGTTGCCCTCCATCTCCAGGCACTCCTCGACGCTGACGCGCTCGCGGTGCTCGTACGAGATGTCCTGCGCCTGGCCGTCGATGAGCTTGCGGCTGGCCGTGGTCAGCCGGCGCGTCGCGCGCCCCGCCTCGACGGTGCCGAGTTCCAGCAGGACCTCGTTGGCGAGGGCGAACAGCGCGTCGCCGACCAGGATCGCCTGGGCCGGTCCGTGGACCTTCCACACCGTGTCGCGGTGGCGGCGCTGCTCGTCGCCGTCCATCAGGTCGTCGTGCAGCAGCGAGAAGTTGTGCACGAGCTCGACCGCGACGGCGCCCGGGATGCCGACCTCGGCGGGCGCGCCGGCGGCCTCGGCGGAGAGCAGTGCCAGGGCGGGGCGCACGGCCTTGCCGCCGTCGCCGTCCGCCGGGTTGCCCTGGGCGTCGATCCAGCCGAAGTGGTAGGCGGCGACGGTGTCCATGGGCGCCGCGAGCCGGTCCACGGCGGCACGGAGCACGGGGGTCGACAGCGTGCGGCCACGCTCCAGCAGCGCGAGCGTGTCGGCCGTCTCGACGCCCCCTCCGGCCGTGCCCACACCGGCACCCGTGTTCTCGACAGCCGGATTCCCCGGGTTCACTGGCTCTCCTCTGGTTCCTGTACGTGCTGCGGTCGTGCTGATGGTCGTCATGCCGCCTCCTGCAGAGGGTGTTCGCGGTGGCGGCCGAGGGCGGCGAGCGCGGCGTGTGCCGCGCTCAGTCCGCTCCTGACGGCGCTCTCCATGGTCGCGGGCCAACCGGTGGCAGTCCACGCACCGGCCAGGTAGAGCCCCGGCGTGTCGGTCCGCGCCCCGGGGCGCAGCCGGCCGACGCCGGGGGTGGGGGCGAACGTGGCCGTCCGCTCCCGGGTGACGAAGAAGTCCCGTACCTTGGCGCCCCGCGCGGCGGGCAGCAGCCGCTCCAGCTCGGGAAGGTACTTGGCGCGCAGGACGGAGACGGGTTCGTCGATGTCGTCCTGGGCCGCGGACTGGGACAGTGCCAGGTACTGGCCGCCGTCGGGCAGTCCGGAGGAGTCGGTGCGGTCGAAGACCCACTGCACCGGTGAGCCGAGCGCGGCGAAGAAGGGCTGCCGCAGGACCTTGCGGTCGTAGACGACGTGGACGTTGAGGATCGGCGCGGTGCCGATGTCCAGGAGCGCGTCGGGGTAGGGGAGGGCGCCCGCGGGGAGCAGTCCGTGCGCCTCGCGCTGCGGGACGGCGAGGACGACGGTTCCCGCGTCGAGGGATTCGCCCTCGGTGTCGACCCGCCAGGTCCCTTCGGGGGTGGCGCGGATGCCGGTGACGCGGGTGCGCAGCGCGGTCCGGACGCCGGCCCTGTCGAGCTGTCCGCGGGCGAGGGTGTCGTGGAGCTCGCCGAGGGGGACGCGGGCCCAGCCGATGTCGGCGGCGCCGTTCTCGGAGAGCAGGCCGGTCTTGAACACCATGGCGGCCAGGCCCAACGAGGAGTGCTGGGCGGTGGCGTTGAGGGTGGCGATGCCGACGAGGTCCCAGAGGGCCTCGACGGTACGGGCGGACTGGCCGTGGCGGCCGAGCCAGGTCGCGAAGTCCACGCCGTCCAGGGCCGGGTCGGCGGGGTCGAGGCGGCGCAGGGCGAGGGCGGCGCGGCCGACGCTCGCGCGTTCGGCGAGGGAGAGGTGCGGGTAGCGGGCGAGCGAGCCGGCCAGGTGCAGGGGTACGGGCAGGGCGCTGCGGCGCAGCCGGCCGAGGCGCGGGCCGCGCGGGTGGGCCACGTCGAGGACGGGTACGTCGAGACGGTCCTGCAGGGGGGCCAGGGCGGCCCCGTCGACGCGGTCGAGGAACCAGCGGTAGGCGGTGCAGCAGCGCAGGTAGACGTGCTGGCCGTTGTCGACGGTGAGTTCACCGCGCTTGAAGGAGAAGGCGAGCCCGCCGAGCCGGGGGCGGCCTTCGAGGAGGGTCACCTCCAGCCCGGCGTCGGCGAGTTCGAGGGCGGCGGTGACCCCGGCGAGCCCTCCGCCGACGACGACGGCACGGCCGTCACCGCCGCGGGTGCCGCTGCCGCTCATGCGTCCTCCCCGGCGGTGAGGCGGCCCTGCGGGCCGGTCGCCGTCCCGGAACCGCCCTTCGTCCGTTCCCCGGGGCTGCGCCCCGGACGCCGGTGCTCGGACGCCGGACGGGCTGAACTGCCGGTCATCAGGGTCGCCTCCGGGAGGACTGGCGGGAGATCGTACGGGCGTCCAGGCCGGAGAGACCGCGCACGGCGACGTACGCCTTCTCGTGCGGCGGGAGCGAGACGCGGCCCCGCAGCACCGCCTCCGGCTCGCGCTCGATGCGGTCGAGGAGGCGCCGGTAGATGCCGGCCATGGCGGCCACGCAGGCGCCGCTGCGCCGGTCGAGCAGCGGCAGCAGCCGGTAGCCCTCGACGAACAGGGCCCGCGCGCGCCGGACTTCGTGGTGGACGAGGCCGGGGAAGTCGGAGCCGGCGGGGGCCCGGTCGCCGTGGAAGCCCTCCGCGCAGCCGAACTTGGCGAGGTCCTCGGCGGGCAGGTAGGTCCGCCCGTTGCCCGCGTCCTCCCGGACGTCCCGGAGGATGTTGGTGAGTTGCAGGGCGAGGCCGAGCGTGTCGGCGTAGTCGGCGGCGCGCGCGGCGTCCGGGCCCGCGGCGTTCGCGGTGCCGAACACGCCGAGCGAGAGCCGCCCGATGGCTCCGGCCACGCACCGGCAGTAGACCTTGAGGTCGTCCCAGGTCTCGTAGGTCTCGCCGCGGACGTCCATCAGGACCCCGTCGATGAGCTCGTCGAGGCCGCCGAGCGGGATCGGGAAGCGGCGCGAGGCGTGCGCGAGGGCGACGGCGACCGGGTCGGTGTCGTCCTCCTCGACCTCCTCGGCCCGGATCCGCCCGAGCAGCGCGCGGGTCTCCTCCAGCCGGACCAGCTTCGCCTCGGGCGGCAGCGTGCCGTCGCCGATGTCGTCGACCCGCCGGGAGAAGGCGTACAGCGCGGACATCGCGTGCCGCTTGTCGGTGGGCAGCAGCCGGATGCCGTACGCGAAGTTGCGCGCCTGGGATCCGGTGACGGCCTCGCAGTAGCCGTAGGCCGCCTGGACGGGTGCGGACACGTGGGTGGTTCCCTCCACGGTCGGGTTCACCCCTTTCTCGGCGCGGTGCGCAGGACGGCGGCCACCTCGCGGAGCAGGCCGGTCTTGGTGGGCCCCGGCGGTCCGGGGAGTACGTCGAAGCCGGCGGCGGTGACGGCTCGCAGGGCGGCGCGCCCCCCGCCCACGAATCCCGCGAGCAGCAGGCGGAGCCTGCCGTGCACGCTGCCCACCAGCGGGGTGCCTTCGTCCAGCAGCTCGTGCGCGCGCTCGGCCTCGTAGGCGATCAGGGAGCGTACGGCCGCGCCGGCGGACGGGGCGGCCAGGTGGGATTCGGTGACGTGGAACCGCCGCATGTCCTCGGCGGGGAGGTAGATCCGGTCGCGGCCGAGGTCCTCGGCGACGTCCTGGACGTGCTCGACGATCTGCAGGGCGGTGCAGACGGCGTCGGAGCGGCGGATCCGCTCGGGGGTGCTGGTCCCGGTGATCGAGAGCACGAGGCGGCCGACCGGGTTCGCGGACAGCTCGCAGTAGCCGAGCAGATCGGCGTACGTCTCGTAGCGGGCGACGCGCTGGTCCTGGCGGTTGGCCTCGATGAGCCCGAGGAACGGCTCGGGGGTCAGGCCGTGGGCGCGGACGACCGGCTGGAGGTTCAGCAGCAGCGGGTGCCGGGGCGGGCCGTCCGTGCCGCCGAAGACGCGCAGCAGGTCGGCCTCGAAGGCGTCGAGCATGGCGAGCCGGTCGTCGGCGGCGGAGGGGTCGAGGCCGAGGAGCACGGCGTCGAGTCCGCCGGGGGCGAGGTCGCCGTCGCCGATGTCGTCGACGAGGCGGGCGTAGCCGTAGACCGCCGTCAGGCCGTCGCGCCAGGCGCGGGGGAGGAAGACGGGGGCCACGGGGAAGTTCTCCGAGGCCGCCTTGTCGAGGGTGGCGCGCACGTGGACGGTGTCGGACGACGGGTGGATGCCGAGCCCCGGGGTCACCGCCCGCCGCCCGGGGCGGGGACGGCCGTAGAGCCTGGGGGCCGGAGAATTCCCGTAGCCATTGCCGTCACATCTCCCGTTCTACACTGCCGACCCAATACATCCCATTTCGGACACGCCGCCGGGGTATCCCGGGGCTGTTCCCGGAACTCTCCACGGCCGCTCACCTGTGGGGAATCGTCCCCTCTTGGCTCGATTCAGGACCGCCTCAGCTTACGCTGTACAACGCGGCGACGGCCTCCGGGGTATTCGTCGCGCCTCTGAATGTCGCCGCGGAATACGGAAAAACACGCCGAGGCCCCCGCCGCGCGAAGCGGCGGGGGCCCGGATGAAACCGGTTCGCGGTCAGCCGTTGGACGCCTTCTCGTAGGCCGAGACGACTTCCTCCGTGGGCCCGTCCATGAGGAGTTCGCCCTTCTCCAGCCACAGCACCCGGTCGCAGGTGTCGCGGATGGACTTGTTGTTGTGGCTCACCAGGAAGACCGTGCCGGCCTTCTCCCGCAGTTCCCGGATACGGTTCTCGGAACGCACCTGGAAGCTGCGGTCACCGGTGGCGAGCGCCTCGTCGATCATCAGGACGTCGTGGTCCTTGGCGGCCGCGATCGAGAAACGCAGACGCGCCGCCATACCGGAGGAGTAGGTGCGCATCGGCAGGGAGATGAAATCGCCCTTCTCGTTGATGCCCGAGAAGTCGACGATGTCCTGGTAGCGCTCCTTGATCTGCTCGCGGCTCATTCCCATCGCGAGACCGCCGAGGACGACGTTGCGCTCACCCGTGAGGTCGTTCATCAGGGCGGCGTTCACACCCAGCAGCGAGGGCTGGCCGTCGGTGTAGACCTTGCCCGCCTCGCAGGGCAGCAGACCCGCGATGGCGCGCAGCAGGGTCGACTTTCCGGAGCCGTTCGAGCCGATCAGGCCGATGGCCTCGCCGCGGTACGCGGTGAAGGAGACCCCGCGCACGGCGTGGACCCGCCGGACGCCCGGCGCGTCGCCCTTGCCCCGTCGCATGATCTTGCTGAGCGCGGCGGTGGCACTGCCCTTGCCGGAGCTGCCGGTGTTCACGCGGTAGACGATGTGCACGTCGTCGGCGATGACGGTGGGGACGCGCCCCTGGTTGTTCTCAGCCACGGCCGTAACGCTCCTCAGCCTTCCAGAAGTACACGAAACCGCCGAGGCCGATCACGACGGCCCAGCCGACCGCGAAGAGCCAGACGTGCGGCGGCAGGTTCTCCGCGCCGTAGTTGTCGATCAGCGCGAACCGGATCAGGTCCATGTAGATCGC
The DNA here is from genome assembly GCF_055585365.1 of Streptomyces sp. NPDC053432. Lineage (NCBI taxonomy): Bacteria > Bacillati > Actinomycetota > Actinomycetes > Kitasatosporales > Streptomycetaceae > Streptomyces > Streptomyces sp. NPDC053432. The sequence goes on along the minus strand of NZ_JBVJKF010000003.1, from coordinate 356,351 downwards.
GGCGGGGTTCCACTGGAGCACGTCGGCGATCCAGGCCGGCTTGTCCTGGAGCATCGTGCTGATCGAGAACATGACACCGGAGGCGTACATCCACGTACGGGTCACGAACGGCATCAGCTGCGCGAGGTCGGGCGTCCTGGAGCCCATCCGCGCGAAGATCATGGCGAGGCCGGTGTTGAAGGCGAACTGCAGCACGAGCGTCGGGATGACCAGCAGCCAGGAGAGCCGCGGGAAGTTCCCGAAGGCCATGACCGTGATGAACACGACGACCATCGAGTAGAGCAGCTGCCCCAGCTGCTGCATCGAGAACGAGATCGGCAGGGCGGCGCGCGGGAAGTGCAGCGCGCGGACCAGCCCGAGGTTCCCGGGGATCGCCCGGACACCCGCCATCAGCGAGCTCTGCGTGAAGGTGAAGACGAAGATCCCGATCACCAGGAAGGGGATGTAGACCCCCTTCTGCATGCCGCGGTCCGCGTTGAGGATCAGCGCGAAGATCAGGTAGTAGACCAGGGCGTTCAGCAGCGGGGTCGCCACCTGCCAGACCTGGCCGAGCTTCGCCTGGCTGTACTGCGCCATCAGCTTGGCCCGGGAGAACTCCATGATGAAGTGGCGCCGGCCCCAGAGCTGGCGCATGTACTCGACCAGACCGGGCCGGGCACCGCTCACCGAGAGGCCGTACTTCCTGGCGAGCTCCGCGGCGCTCAGTCCCGCGTCGGCGGACGGCGGCTTGCTCGTGGCGAGGGCGCCGTCGTGGGTTGTGTCACTCACAAGTTGAAACTTTCGTCTTCAAGATGCGGCCAGGTCTCGGGCATCAGGCAGGTGGCACGAGGCCCATGATCGCGTCATGTTCGCAGACGCGGGCTGTTCAGATGACAGGTGGTCTGCCCAGACGGGTCAACCGCCAGACCGTACGCCATCTCATCGGGCGGCGGGGACCGCAGGGAGTCGTCCACCCCTCCCGGAATCCGCCGAACCAGGCCTTCAGCGCCGGGCCCGAGGGCTTGCGCAGGAGCGTCAGCAGGAGCCAGACGCCCACGTAGACCGGGACCAGAGGAGCGGGCAGGTTGCGGCGGGCGAGCCACACACGATTACGGGCCACCATACGGTGGTAAACGGCGTGCCGGGAGGGGGCGGTGGTCGGGTGCAGCAGCACCATGTCCGCCCGGTAGTCGATCGACCACCCCGCGTCAAGGGCCCGCCAGGCGAGGTCGGTCTCCTCGTGCGCGTAGAAGAAGTCCGCCGGAAGGCCTCCGACCTGCTCGAACACCTTCGTGCGCACCGCGTTGGCGCCGCCGAGGAAGGTGGTCACGCGCGAGGACCGCATCGGGTCCGAGGCGCGCAGCCGGGGCACGTGGCGGCGCTGGGTGATACCGGTCTCAGGGTCGGCGATCCGGAAGCTGATGATGCCGAGCCCCGGGTCCTCGGCGAAGGCCTGCCGGCACAGCTCGGCGGTGTCGGTGCGCTCCAGCAGACCGTCGTCGTCCAGGAAGAGCAGGGCGTCCACGTCGGAACCGCCCGGGCCGAAGGCCTCGATGCCGACGTTGCGTCCGCCGGGGATGCCCAGGTTCTCGGGCAGGTCGACGGTGCGGACGCCTTCGGGGACACCGGTGACCTTCACGCCCTGGCCCACGACGACGACCTCGATGGGGTCGCCCTCCTGACGGGCCACGGAGTCGATCAGAGCCTTCAGGTCGTCGGGGCGGTTGCCCATGGTGATGATCACGGCGCCCAGCCGCATCGGCGTACTCACTTGAGCCTGCTGGAGGCCAGGATCGACACCAGGTGCAGCACGGTCTGGAGCATCGCGATCGCGGCGAGGACGGCGACACCGACCCGGGACCAGAACAGGTCGCCGCGCATCTGGTCGGCGACGGCCAGCACCAGGATGAACAGCGAGGCCTCGATGCCGAGGACGAGGCGGTGGAACTTCAGCGCGGCGGCCGCCCGGCGGGCGAGCGCCATGCCGGAGGAGCGCGGCTCGGCGGCGGCGTCCTTGACCACGGGCTTGCCCGCCTGGTGCCGGGCGACGCCGACCAGGTCGGTCTCGGCCTTGATCAGGATCGCGCCGAGCGCCGCGAGGGTGCCCAGGAAGGCCCACAGCCAGTCGATCCGGCCGCCGCCCCAGAGGTCGGCGGCGCGCAGGCCGAAGCCGGTCAGGACCGCCGCGTCGCACAGGTAGGCACCGACCCGGTCCAGGTACACGCCGGACAGCGAGAACTGCTTCTTCCAGCGGGCCACCTCGCCGTCGACGCAGTCGAGCAGCAGGTAGAGCTGGACGGCCACGACGCCGAGGACGGCGCCCAGGACGCCCGGCACCAGCAGGGCCGGGAGGGCGAGGACGCCGGCGAGGGTCATCACGTAGGTCAGCTGGTTCGGCGTGACCTTCGTGGTGACCAGCATGCGGGTGATGCGCAGCGAGATCTCACGCATGTAGAGGCGGCCGCCCCAGTGCTCGCCGCTGACCCGGTCCTTGACGCCCGCCGGGTGTACGACGGGGCGGAGTTCAGCTACGGATGGTCTTGGCATAGTCGGCGTAAGCGTCCCTGATCTCGGCGGCGGACAGGTTGAGGTGTTCCAGGATCGTGAAGCGTCCCGGACGCGTCTGGGGGGCGTACTCGACGGCCGCGACGAACTCGTCGACGCTGAAGCCGATCTCCTCGGGGAGGACGGGCAGGCCGTGCCGGCGCAGCACCTCCGCGAAGAGCCCGGACTGCTCGGCGGCCCCCCGCAGGTGCATCGCGAAGGCGGCGCCGAGGCCGACCTGCTCGCCGTGGAGCGCGGAGCGCCCGGGGTGGAGCAGGTCGAAGGCGTGGCTGATCTCGTGGCAGGCGCCCGAGGCGGGGCGGGTGTCCCCGCTGATCGACATGGCGATGCCGGTGAGCACGAGCGACTCGGAGAGCACGGTGAGGAACTCGTCGTCGCCGCAGCCGCCGGGGTGGCGCAGGACCGCCTCGCCGGCGGTACGCGCCATGGCGGCGGCCAGGCCGTCGACGGTCTCCCCGTTGATCCGGTGCGAGAGCTCCCAGTCGGCGATGGCCGAGATGTTGGACAGCGCGTCGCCGATGCCGGCGCGGACGAACCGGACCGGCGCCTCCTTGATCACGTCGAGGTCGATGACCATCGCGATCGGGGTGGGCACGCCGTAGGAGCCGCGGCCGTTGTCGTTGTCGAGGGTCGCGACCGGCGAGCAGATGCCGTCGTGCGAGAGGTTGGTGGCGACCGCCACCATGGCAAGCCCGACCCGCGCCGCGGCGTACTTCGCCACGTCGATGATCTTGCCGCCGCCCAGGCCGACGACGGCGTCGTAGCGGCGGCCCTTTATGTCGTCGGCCAGCTTGACGGCGGAGTCGATGGTGCCGTCGACGACCGGGTACCAGTCGGCGTGCGGCAACACGGACTCCAGCTTGGCGCGCAGCACCTGGCCGGACCCGCCGCTGATCGCGATCGCGAGCTTGCCGGACGCCGAGATGCGCTGGTCGGCCAGGAGGCCGGCCAGGTCGTCCATCGCCCCGCGACTGATGTCGACGACGACGGGCGAGGGGATGAGCCTCGTCAGTACTGGCATGCGATCGTCCGGCCCTTGGCGAGGTCGTCGTGGTTGTCGATCTCGACCCACTTGACGTCGCCGATGGGGGCCACGTCGATCGTGAAGCCGTCGTTGACGAGCTGCTGGTAGCCGTCCTCGTAGTACAGGTCGGGGTCGCGCTCGAAGGTGGTCTTCAGCGCCTCGGCCAGCTGCTCGGCGGCCTCGGGCTCGATGAGGGTGACGCCGATGTACTCGCCGGTGGCGTCGGCGGGGTCCATCAGCTTGGTGATCTTCCGGACGCCCTGACCGTCGGCGGTGACGACCTTCATCTCCTCGTCGGCCAGGTTCTTGACCGTGTCGAGGGCGAGGATGATCTTCTGGCCGTTGCCGCGGGCGGCGAGCAGGGTCTGCTCGACGGAGACGGGGTGGACGGTGTCGCCGTTGGCGAGGATCACACCCTGTCCCAGGACCTCACGCGCGCACCACAGGGAGTAGGCGTTGTTCCACTCCTCGGCCTTGTCGTTGTCGATCAGCGTGATCTTGAGGCCGTACTTGGCCTCCAGGGCCTCCCGGCGCTCGTAGACGGCTTCCTTGCGGTAGCCGACGACGATGGCGACCTCGGTGAGGCCGACCGCGGCGAAGTTGCCGAGGGTCAGGTCGAGAACCGTCAGGCTCTCCTCGTCGCCCTCGGGGCCGACGGGCACGAGGGCCTTGGGCAGGGTGTCGGTGTAGGGACGCAGGCGGCGTCCGGCACCGGCAGCGAGTACAAGGCCGATCATGCTGGTTCTCCTTCGTCATGTACGGCGGGTGCCCCGGAGGAGACCCAGAAGCGGATGCTCTCCGCGAGCACCACGAGTGCCACGAACACGGCCAGGACCGTGAGCGCGACGGGGAAGTCCGATGCGCGCCCGGCGAGGACGGCGGCGAGGACCGCGGTCAGCAGGACCCGGCCCTCGTGGCCGCCGATCGTCCGCACCAGCCAGTGCGGGGGCGCTCCGGTGCCGCCGCGGATGCGGTACACCGTGTCGTAGTGATGGTAGGCGACCGCCGCGATCAGGCCGAATGCCGCCGGGAGCGCCCCGGGGACGTCCGCCTTGGCGGCGAGCACGAGGACCGTCACGTACTCCCCCGCCCGGAAGAGCGGCGGGATCAGCCAGTCGAGGGCGCCCTTGAGGGGGGCCGCGACGGCGAGGCCGGCGGTCATGGCGTAGATCACCGCGACGGCGGTCAGCCGCGCGTCGCCGAACGGCAGGTACAGGGCGGCCGCGATGATCAGCAGCGCGCCGAGGGCCGCGACGTACACCGATCCGAAGGTCCCGGCGCGGCCGCGCAGCAGCCGGGCCTGGAGCTCGGCGAGCGGGCCCGAGTCGGTGAGGTCGGCGAGGGCCTGGGCGGCCCGGTCCGTGCGCTTCGCCTTGCGGGTCAGGGAGCGCAGCACGCGGCCGGCGGTGGTGTAGAGCGCGCCGAAGGCGCAGCCGGCGATCAGGGCGTAGAAGACGATCCGGGGGGTGGTGAAGGCGGTCAGCACCGCGATCATGGCCCAGCGCTCACCGATCGGCAGGATGATCATCCGGCGGACCCAGACCGTCCAGCCGACGCTGTCGAGCTTGTCGGACAGGGCCGCCGTGGGGCTCGTGTTCGCCGTGGCGTCGTGGTTGGCCTCGTTGAACGAGAAGTCCACGACGTGCCGGCAGGTCATGAGGACCATGGCCCCGACGGCGAGGCCCCACACGTCGTCGCCGCTGCGGGCGGCGCCGAGGGCCAGGCCCGCGTAGAAGGAGTACTCCTTCGCGCGGTCGAAGGTGGCGTCGAGCCAGGCGCCCATCGTCGAGTACTGCAGCGAGTAGCGGGCGAGCTGCCCGTCGGTGCAGTCCAGTACGAAGGAGACGAGGAGCAGCACGCCGGCCGCCGCGTAGCCCCAGCGCTCGCCGGTGGCGGCGCAGCCGGCCGCGATCAGCGCGGTGATCAGCGAGGCGGTGGTGACCTGGTTCGGGGTCAGGCCGCGGCGCGCGCACCAGCGGGCGATGTAGCGCGAGTACGGGCTGATGAAGAAGGTGGTGAAGAACCCGTCGCGGGACTTCACGGCGGTCCGCAGCCGCACGGCCTCGTCGTCCACGGCGGCGACGGCGGCGGTCGCCGCCTCCCGTTCGGCCCCGGCGGCCGGGACGGCCGCGACGAGGGTGCCGAGCTCGGGACGCTGCACGGTGGTCCCGCCGGCCTCGACGGTGTCGGCGAGGAGGTCCGCGTAGGGGACGGAGCCGTCGGAACCGAGCGCGGCGGCCTTGGCGGCGGCCTCGTCGAGGGCGGCGCGGGCGCCGGGCTGCACGGAGAACGCGCCGGTGACGGCGCAGGCGTCGAAGCGCGGATCGGTCAGCGCGAGGCGCAGGGCGTGCACGTGCCCGACGAAGGCACTGTCGACGACGGCCACGCGCTGGTCGGCGGGGACGCCCGCGAGCGCGGCGGCGGTTTCCCGGGGACCGGCGGCGGGGCGGACGTCGAAGCCGAGGGAGCGCAGCTCGTCAGCGAGCGGTGATCCGGGGACCGGCAGGCCGGTGAGGATGACGGTCGGCAGACGAACTCACTCCTTGTGACGGATTGCGGACGGGCGCCCCCGTGGGGGCGCGGCACGTCGGCTGAGGCTATCGGATGAATGGAAGCCGGGGTTCATCACCCGTTTACGCCCCGATAAGCGGAATATTCCCGGGCGACCGGCCCCGGATCGGACCCCCGGCGGGGCCCGGCCCGGCCATCATTGACGATCATGGCTCCGTACCACAAACGGCGTGGATGTTACGGTGGACACGCCCTGTAGGTGAACGAGTGAGGAAGAGGTGGGTCGATGACCGTCGCAGTGGTCGCGGCCATGCGCAGCGAACTCCGGTGCGTCCCCCATTCCTCCAGGGCATCCGACCGCCGGGCCTGATCACACCGCTGACAGACCCCGGGTCGGCCGGAGCCCCCGTTCAAGGGTTCACGTTGACCGACATCACGGACGATTCTTCCGACGCCTTCATCGAGGCCTTCTTCTCCCTGCACCACGGCCTGCCCCGGCAGGCCCCCGGCTCCGACACGAGCACCCGGCAGCTGCTGTCCCTGTGCGGACCGCTCCCGGAGCGGCCGCGCGTCCTCGACCTGGGCTGCGGGCCGGGCCGCAGCGCCCTGCTGCTGGCCGCCGAGGCAGGTGCGGACGGCGCCGAGGTGACCGCCGTCGACCTGCACGTCCCCTTCCTCGGAGAACTGCGCGCCGCCGCGGAGGCCCGCGGGCTGTCCGACCGGGTCCGTACCGTCCGGGCGGACATGGGCGCGCTTCCCCCGGAGGAGTTCCCCGACGGCTCCTTCGACCTCGTGTGGGCCGAGGGTTCCGCCTACACCATCGGCTTCGGCACCGCGCTCGCCCGCTGGCGGCGGCTGCTCGCACCGGGCGGCACGATCGTGCTGACCGAGTGCGAGTGGACCGTGGCCGAGCCGTCCGCCGGGGCGCGCGCCTTCTGGGACGCGCAGTGCCCGCTGCGCTCCACCGCCGGGAACCTCGCCGCCGCCCAGAGCGCCGGGTACCGGGTGCTCGGCGTGCACCACCTGCCCGATTCCGACTGGGCCGAGTACTACGGACCGCTCGCCGAGCGGGTCCGCACCCGGTCGGGCGGCGGCTCCCCCGCGGTGGAGGCCGCGCTTGCCGCCACGCGCGAGGAGCTCGCCGTACGGGCCCGCCACGGGCACGAGTACGGCTACACCGGCTACGTGCTGCGCCCGGTGACCGCCGGGGAGGGCGGGGCCTGGCCGGCCCGCCCGGAGACGGCGGCCGACGCGGCCGCCGTGCGGGCCGTCAACCTGGCGGCCTTCGGGACCCCGCTGGAGGCGGACCTCGTGGACGCGCTGCGCACGGACGGGGCGTGGCTGCCCGGGCTGTCGTACGTGGCCGAGGGCCCGGACGGGTCGGTGGTGGCGCACGCCCTGCTGACCGCCTGCGCGGTGGACGGGGTCCGGGCGCTCGCGCTCGCCCCGGTCGCGGTCGATCCGGCGCTCCAGCGTTCGGGCGCGGGCAGCGCGGTGGTCCGGGCGCTGCTGGCGGCGGCCAGGGAGCGCGGGGAGTCGCTGGTCCTCGTGCTCGGGCACCCGGAGTACTACCCGCGCTTCGGTTTCGTACCGGCGTCGCGGTTCGGGATCCGGGCGCCGTTCGAGGTACCGGACGAGGCCGTGATGGCGCTCGTGCTGGACGCTTCCGTTCCGGTGCCGGCGGGCACGATCGGCTATGCGGCCCCGTTCGGAGTCTGATGATCCGCTCCCCGCCGCATATCACGCGGCGGGGAGCGGACGCGGACAGATCTTCGAAGTGGGGACAAGCCCCTTTTGTACGGCAGACTGAAGGCCGAAGTCCGAAGCGAAGGATGGGTATGCCGACCACACCAGCCACCGCCGCCAACAGTGCGACCGACGGCACCGGGACCCAAGAACCGATCATGCTCGAACTGGTCGACGAGTCCGGCAACACGATCGGCACGGCGGAGAAGCTCTCCGCCCATCAGGCGCCGGGGCAGCTGCACCGGGCGTTCTCTGTGTTCCTCTTCGACGAGCAGGGCCGGCTGCTGCTCCAGCAGCGGGCGCTCGGGAAGTACCACTCCCCCGGCGTCTGGTCGAACACCTGCTGCGGTCACCCCTACCCGGGGGAGTCGCCCTTCGCGGCGGCCGCCCGGCGGACCCACGAGGAGCTGGGGCTCTCGCCCTCGCTGCTCGCGGAGGCGGGAACGGTCCGCTACAACCACCCGGACCCCGCGTCGGGTCTGGTGGAGCAGGAGTTCAACCACCTTTTCGTGGGACTCGCGCAGGCCTCGGTGCGCCCCGATCCGGAGGAGATCGCGGACACCGCCTTCGTCACCGCCGAGGAGCTGGCCAAGCGGCACGCCGAAGTGCCGTTCTCGGCCTGGTTCATGACCGTGCTGGACGCGGCGCGGCCCGCGATCCGCGAGCTGACGGGGGACGCGGCGGGCTGGTAGCCCCCGCGACGCCCCTCAGCCGGCCGGGGCCGGGGCCGGCCCGGCGGGCGCGGTGAGCGGCAGGGCCGCCCAGATGACCTTGCCGCCGGTCGAGGTGTGCTCGACGTCGCAGACCCCGCCGGCCTCCAGCGTGACCTCGCGGACCAGGAGCAGGCCCCGGCCGCCGGTCTGACCGAAATCGGCCTCCAGCGCCTTCGGGCGGTACGGGTGGTTGTCCTCGACGGCCACCCGTACCCAGGAGCGGCCGATCGCCACCTCGACCGCGACCTCGGGCGAGAGCAGGGCGGCGTGCCGGACCGAGTTCGTCACCAGTTCGGAGACGATCAGCAGCAGGGAGTGGACGATGTCCTGGTGGGCGGGCACCCCCTGGCGCCCGAGCAGGTCCCGCACCGCACGGCGGGCCTGCGGAACGGATTCTTCTACCGCCGGGGCGGTGAACCTCCACACCCCCTCGTACGCGAGGGGGTCGGCTGGGGCCGCCGGCTCCGCCTCCCTGGCCTGCGGGACGCTCCCGCTGACATCCATATTCCGTCCCCCGTCTTCGCGCTCGATCGTCTCCACGCGTCAAGGGTGGTGAACGGGCTGGTCCGGACCGAACCGCTGACCAGAAGTCAGCGCCAATCGGACGCATTCCGACCGTTGGCGTATGACGGAGTCAGTTTTCGACTGTTCCTGATCCGCTGGATACCATCCGGCGCATGAACTCAGCCGGGGATCCCGCACTCCTCCACACCGTGGCCGACGGAGTGGCGACCGTGGTCATCTCGCATCCCGCCAAGCGCAACGCCATGACGGCGGCGATGTGGCGGGCGCTCCCCGGGCTGCTGACCGGCCTGGCGGACGATCCCGCGGTACGGGTGCTCGTGCTGACCGGGGCCGGAGAGACCTTCTGCGCGGGCGCGGACATCTCCTCGCTGACCGGGGACGAGGACCCGCGGGCCCTCGCCGTCACCGCGGAGGAGGCGCTGGCCGCCTTCCCCAAGCCGACGCTGGCCGCGATCCGCGGGTTCTGCGTGGGCGGCGGGAGCCAGCTGGCGGCGGCGTGCGATCTGCGCTTCGCGCAGGAGGGTGCGTCGTTCGGGGTGACCCCGGCGAAGCTGGGCATCGTCTACCCGGCGTCCTCCACCCGCCGACTGGCCGCGCTGGTCGGTCCGGCCTGGGCCAAGTACCTGCTCTTCTCCGCCGAGTTGATCGGCGCGGAGGCGGCGCTGCGCGCCGGATTCCTCAACGAGCTGCTGCCGGCCGGCCAACTGGACAAGCGGGTGTCCGAGTTCGCCCGGATCCTGGCCTCGCGCTCGCAGCTGACGCAGGCGGCGGCGAAGGAGTTCGCGGACGGCCGGACGGACCGGGACGGCCACTGGGAGGAACAGGCCGCCGGAAGCGACGACACCGCGGAGGGTGTCGCCGCGTTCCTGGAACGCCGCCCGCCGGTGTTCACGTGGACACCGTGAGCCCCCGTCGGCCTGCGGGTCGGCCGAAGTAGCCGCCCGGCCCGCCGGCGGTCGAGGCGCGGGGTCCGGGGCAGCGCCCCGGCAGCGTCGGGCGAGATCCTGCAGGGACGTCCCGGCCCACTCCTAGCCCAGCGGATTGGTCGCGCGCAGGTGCGCGACGAGCGCGGCCGGGGCCTTCGCGGGCGAACCCGCGTCGTAGGGCGGCTGCGGGTCGTACTCCGTCATCAGCTGGACGGCCTGGGCGTACTCGTCCCCCGCGATCCGGCCGAGCAGGGTGAGCCCCATGTCGATCCCGGAGGACACCCCCGCGGCCGTGACGTACTTCCCGTCCGTGACCACCCGCTCCCCGGTGGCCTCGGCGCCGAACTTCGACAGCCTGTCCAGGAACAGCCAGTGGCTGGTGGCCCGCCGCCCGTCGAGCAGCCCGGCGGCCGCCAGCAGCAGGGATCCCGTGCAGACGGAGGTGGTCCAGGTGGTGGTGGCGTCCACCGCCCGCAGCCACTCCATGACGGCGGGGTTCTCCATCTCCAGCTCGGGGTGCGGCCCCCCGGGCACGATGACGACGTCGGGCCGGGTCACCTCGTCGAGCCCCTTGTCGGCGACGAGCGCGAGCGACCCGTTGTCGGTGCGCACGGGCCCGGGACGCTCGGACACGAACACGACCTCGGCGTCGGGCAGCCGGCCGAGGGTGTCGAAGGGCCCGACGGCGTCGAGCGCGGTGAAGCGGTCGTAGAGCAGTACGGCGATCTGCATGGTTCCTCCGGAGCGGTGGTGGACGGATCAGGTCCTGGTGGTCTGGGGGGTGGGGCCGAAGCGCCGGCGGTACTCGGCCGGCGCCTGGCCCAGGGTCCGCACGAAGGCGCGCCGCAGCGCCTCCGGCGTGCCGTAGCCGCAGGCGCGGGAGATCTGGGCGACCCCCTGCGTGCCCTCCTCCAGCAGCCGGCGGGCGTGTTCCACGCGGACCCGTTCCACGAACCGGCCCGGGGTGACGCCCGTCTCCGCCTGGAAGGCCCGCGCGAAGTGCCTCGGCGAGAGGCGGGCCCGCGCGGCGAGGGCGTCGACGCTCAGGTCGCCGTCCGGGTGCTCCGTGATCCACTGCTGTACGTCCCGCAGGGGATCGCGGCGCGCCGTCTGGGCCGCGAGCTGCGCGCTGAACTGGGCCTGGTTGCCGGGCCTGCGCAGGAACACCACCAGGTGCCGGGCGATCGTCAGCGCGACGTCGCGCCCGTGGTCCTCCTCCACCAGGGCGAGCGCGAGGTCGATCCCCGCCGTGACCCCGGCCGAGGTGGCCACGGGTCCGTCGCGCACGTAGATGGGGTCCGGCTCCACCACGACGGCCGGATAGTCCCGCGCCATCCGGTCGCACACGTACCAGTGCGTCGTCGCCCGCCGCCCGTCCAGCAGTCCCGCCTCCGCCAGCAGCAGCCCGCCGGTGCACACCGACACAAGCCGCTCCGCGGCACCCCCGTGGGCGCGGAGCCAGTCGGTGAGCCGCGGCTCGAAGTCGCCCCGGTAGCGGCCCCCGGGCACCAGCAGCGTGGTCCCGGCGCCTGGCCGGGCGCTCTCCAGGTCCCCGTCGGGCACCAGCGTGAGGCCGCTGCTCGTGCGCACGGGCGCGCCTCCCGGCGACACCGTCCGGATCGTGTACGCCGGGCGCCCGGGGAAGCGGGCGAGCGCGGCGAAGACCTCCACCGGGCCGGTCACGTCCAGGCTCTGCACCCCGTCGTAGAGAAGGACGAGCACGTCGTTTCGCGGCGGCAACCTCATGCGTTCATGGTGGGGCGCCCCGCGCGATGGCCGCAATGACGGGCTTCCCACCTATACCGCCATGCCGGGACGGGACAGGTGCGGACGACGCCCCCGGCCCCGCGGTCCGGCCCGCCGTGACCGCGCTGTCGGCCGGTCCGCGGGGTGATCGGCGCGTGACCGTACGCCGTCCGGGGGGCCGGTCGCGGGCCCGGGCCCCGGCGGCCGGCCCGATAGGATCGGCGCATCATGACTGCAACCCTCGTCGCCAAGAAGCTCACCGCCGCGCACGGTGAGCGCACGCTCTTCGCCGATCTCGACCTCGTCGTCGCGCCCGGCGACGTCATCGGTCTCGTCGGCGTCAACGGCGCCGGGAAGTCGACCCTGCTGCGGCTGCTCGCCGGGCTGGACACCCCCGAGACCGGTGAGCTGCGGCTCTCGCCGCCCACCGCCGTCGTGGGCCACCTCCCGCAGGAGCCCGAGCGCCGGCCGGAGGAGTCCGTACGCGACTTCCTGGCCCGCCGCACCGGCGTGGCCGCCGCGCAGGCGGAGCTGGACGCGGCCACGCAGGGCCTCGTGGACGGGGCGCCGGGCGCGGACGACGCGTACGCGACGGCGCTGGACCGGTGGCTGGACCTCGGCGGCGCGGACCTCGACGAGCGTGCCGAGGAGGTCGCGGACGACCTCGGCCTCACGGTGGGCCTGGACCTGCCGATGACGGCGCTCTCCGGCGGCCAGGCGGCCCGCGCGGGCCTCGCCTCGCTGCTGCTCTCCCGCTACGACGTCTTCCTCCTCGACGAGCCCACCAACGACCTGGACCTGGACGGTCTGGAGCGGCTGGAGCGCTTCGTCAAGGGGCTGCGCGCGGGCACGGTCGTGATCAGCCACGACCGCGAGTTCCTGACGCGGACGGTCACCAAGGTCCTCGAACTGGACCTGGCCCAGCAGCAGATCAACCTCTACGGCGGCGGGTACGAGTCCTACCTGGAGGAGCGGGCCCGGGCCCGCAGCCACGCCCGCGAGGAGTTCGAGGAGTACGCGGACAAGAAGTCCGCCCTCGAGGGCCGCGCGCAGATGCAGCGCAACTGGATGGACAAGGGCGTGCGCAACGCCCGCCGGAAGTCGAGCGACAACGACAAGATCGGCAAGGCGCTGCGCGGCGAGTCCAGCGAGAAGCAGGCCGCGAAGGCCCGCCAGACGCAGCGGGCGATCGAGCGGCTGGAGGTCGTGGAGGAGCCGCGCAAGGAGTGGGAGCTGCGCATGGAGATCGCGGCGGCCCCGCGCTCCGGCTCGGTGGTGGCCACCCTGCGCGAGGCGGCCGTCAAGCGCGGGGACTTCGCCTTCGGCCCGGCGAGCCTGCAGATCGACTGGGCGGACCGGGTCGCGATCACGGGCGCGAACGGCGCCGGCAAGTCCACGCTCCTGGCCCTGCTCCTGGGCAGGCTGGCCCCGGACTCCGGCTCCGCGACCCTGGGCTCCGGCGTCCTGGTCGGCGAGGTCGACCAGGCCCGCGGTCTGTTCCTCGGCGAGGAGTCCCTGCTGGAGGCCTTCTGCGCGGCGGTCCCGGACACCGAGCCCGCCGAAGTCCGCACCCTGCTGGCCAAGTTCGGTCTCAAGGCGGCCCACGTCCTGCGTCCGGCGGCCACGCTCTCCCCCGGCGAGCGCACCCGAGCGGCGCTGGCCCTGCTCCAGGGCCGGGGGGTGAACCTGCTGGTCCTGGACGAGCCCACCAACCACCTGGACCTCCCCGCGATCGAGCAGCTGGAGTCCGCCCTGGAGTCCTACGAGGGCACGCTCCTGCTGGTCACCCACGACCGCCGGATGCTGGACGCCGTCCGGGTGACGCGCCGCCTGCGGGTCGCGGCCGGCAAGGTCGTCGAGCTGTAGCGGGAGGGGCAGATCCCGAGGTGCCGATCGCCTCGAACCGGACTAGCCTTTGTGAGTGAGAGCCGCAACCGCGGAGCACACCCGCGCGGGCAGCAGTCCCGCGTCGACGGTATCGAGCTTCCGCATTTCCCGCGGCCCTGTATCCGATCCGCGCTGCGCATTCTGATTTGCGGCTGCGGTTCCGTCCCCTCACACCCCGAAGAGGTGCGGGAGAGGGCGGGAGGAAAGGGAAATTCTCATGTTTGCACAGAGAGCGAAGCGCCTGTTCGCGGTTTCCGCCGCTGGTGTCCTGATGGCCGGCGGGGCCGCCCTCGCGACCGCGGGCACCGCCTCCGCGGCAACTCCGACCCAGCACGTCAGCTATGTCGCCGGTGGCTGGGACGACGATGATGACGACTGGGGCGGCTACGGTGGCCACGGCGGCTACGGCGGCTGGCACCACGGTGGTTGGGACCACGACCACGACAACGGCTGGGACGACGACGACTGCGGCTAGTCCCTTCACCCCAGGCCGGCGCGGCCCGTGACCGGGCCGCGCACCGGCCTGCCGGGCGGCTTCAGCCGCCGTCCGGACGGTCCGCGGGGGCGCGCCGCTTGCGTGCCATCCTGCGGGCCACGAAATCGCGCGGGAGGTGCCTGACCGCCCATGCGTAGGCGCGGTAGCGGCCGCCCGTGATGCTGAGGGGGCGGCGCAGCGCCAGGTCGCGCAGGGCGCGGTCGACGACCGCCTGCGGTTCCAGCCAGACCGCGTCGCGCAGTGCGCTGACGTCCATCCCGGCCCGCTCCTGGAACTCGGTGCGGGTGAAACCTGGCACCACCGCGAGGACGCGGACACCGTACGGCTCCATGTCCACCCGGAGGGATTCGCTGAAGGCGGTGATCCAGGCCTTGGCCGCTCCGTAGGTTCCGGTGGGCAACAGGCCCGCCACCGACGAGACGTTGAGGACGGCTCCCCGGCGGCGCTCGCGCAGGCCCGGAAGCAGGGCGTGGGTGAGCCGGAGCGGGACCTTGACCAGCAGGTCCAGCATCCGTTCCTCGTCCTCCACGGGGCTGTGGGGGAAGGGCGCGGGCAGTCCGAAGCCGGCGTTGTTGACCAGCACGTCCACGGGCCGGGCCCGGTCCGCGAGGCGCTCGGTGACCGACGCGCACTGCGCCGGATCCAGGAGGTCGGCCGGCAACACCTCGCAGGACACGGCGAATTGCCGGCCCAGTTCTCCGGCGAGGGCGTCGAGGCGGGCCGTGTCGCGGGCCACGAGCACGAGGTCGCAGCCCTTGGCGGCGAAGCCGCGGGCGAAGGCGGCGCCCAGTCCGGCGCTCGCGCCCGTGATCAGTACGGTGGTCGTCTTCGTCGTCAAGACGGGTTCACTTCCCGGTGGGTGCCGCGGCGGCGTACTCCTGTGCGACGTCGACGAGGAACGCCGCCTCGTCCGCCAGGTCTCCGTCCGCCTTCGTGGTCTGGATCGCGGCCGGAAGTTCCAACGCGGCCGCCTCGCCCGCCTGACCGGGCAGTCCGTCGAGTTTGGCCTGCCGCGCCTCGCGCAGTACGCGGGCCAGCGCGGCGGCGGTGCGCCGCTGTTCGGGGACCCCGCGGCCGGCGACGTGGCCGCGGGCCTGCTCCAGGGCGCCGGGGGCGACGTACTCCCCCAGGATCAGGATGGCGTCGCGCGTCTCGATGACCTTGCGGTAGACGAGCAGGTTGCGCGGGACGGGCGGCCACAGCAGTTCCACCACCCGCCCGGCCCGCGGCTTGTTGAGGGCCACGTGCGGTACGGCCTGGACCAGGTCGCGCCACAGCGGCCACAGCCGCCACGCGGTGGCGATGTCGGCGGCGCCGCGGCGGAAGGTGAACAGCGTGGGCACGAGGATCGCGGCGGCGCGCAGCAGACCGTGCAGGTTCATCAGCAGCGGCAGGGCGGGCATCGCCCAGGTGCTGCCGAAGAGGCCCTTGAGCAGGTACGCGAACCAGAAGAGGCCCGCGAGCGCGGTGCCGAGCCCGAACAGCCGCAGTCCGGCGGCCAGTCCGCGGCTCTCGGTGCGCCGGCTGTAGCGCCAGCACAGGGCCACGCAGACGGTGTTGGCCACCAGGTGCGCGGAGATCAGGACCAGCCAGTACGCGAGGGAGGGCACCGGCTCGCCGACCGGCGGCATGGTGTGGCCGCCGTGCGCGGGGGCGGCCGCGTCCAGGGCGTACAGGGCGGCGAGCCATCCCACGGTGGCGGCGCAGGAGACGATTTGGAGCCGGCGGCCCTTGGTGGTGGCGGCCACGAAGTAGAGCACGGCGCCCGCCGACAGCACGCCGGTGACGTTGCGGAAGAGGCCGATGGCGTGGGCGTAGCCGGGGCCGCGGCGCATCGCGTACGCGACCACGTCGGGCAGGTTCAGGGTCATCGCGGCCGCCGCGGTGGCCACGGCCAGCCACAGTCCGCGCTGGTGCGGGGAGCGCAGGGCGCCGGGGGCGCGCAGCAGGAGGGCGATCCACAGGCACACCACGCTGGGGACGGCGAGCCAGTTGCCGAAGGCGGTCAGGTCAGCGGCCACCGTTCCTCCGCTCGTACCCCATGGCGGACTCCAGCCGAGCCAGGGTGTCGCGCGGCGGGACCGCTGCGGCGTGCGGGCCGGTGTTCGCCGTGCGGATGCGGATCATGCTGGCGAGCATCTCCGCCTCCTGCTCCTGACGGGTGGTGTAGTTGGTGCGCCCGAGCACGGTGAGGGTGCGGCCGTCGTGCACGTCGGCGTCGTCGTCGGCTTCCACGGAGTGGTGTCCGAAGAGGATGTGGCCGAGTTCGTGGAGCACGATGTGCTCCCGGTGCAGCGGGGTGGTCTGCGCCTCGTAGAAGACGTAGTCGACGCTGACCGTCCCCACCCAGAGTCCGCAGACCCCCGTCTCCGCCGCCTCCTTGGGAAGCGGGTGGAGCCGGATGGGGCGGCCGCGCTGCTCGGCTATTCGGTCGCAGAGTTCATCCAGGGAGAACGGATGAGGTAATTCCAGATGGCCGAGAATGTTCTCGCACCGTTTGCGCAGACTGACTCGCCGGTGGGACATGTGATCCCTCTTCGGACCCTTTCTCGGGCAGCGTCTGTAGGCGTGCGGGGGCGTGGGCATGGTGTCCTGTGCCTTCAAAGCGGCCTCGGGGAACACGGTCCTGAGGGGAATGCGGAAGCCCGTCCGCCGAGTGACGAACGGGCGTTCCACATGCCTACATATCTTCTGCCGCCCTTGGCAAGGCAACTCCCCAGGTGGGGAAGGTATTCGGCCATGCCGGGCGCGGGCCCGCGCGGGACGTGCGGGAGGGCGTTCGCCTACCGCTTGCGGCGGTCCTCGGGGCCGGTGAGGCCGGCCCGGCGCAGGGCGTCCGCCATCGCGCTGTTGGCGGGTGCGGGGGCGCTGCCGCCGCCCTGCCGCTGGCCCTGACCCCGCTGGCCCTGTCCCTGGCCGCCGCGCTGGCCCTGGCCCTGGCCTCCGCCACCGCCGCCGCGCTGCTGCGGCGGGCGGCCGCCGCCGGAGCGGCGTTCCTGGCGGTCCTGCCGCGGGGCGCCGCCCGCCGGGCGCTCGGCCTCGTCCTCCAGGCGCAGCGTCAGCGAGATGCGCTTGCGCGGGATGTCCACGTCCATGACCTTCACGCGGACGATGTCGCCCGGCTTGACCACGTCCCGCGGGTCCTTGACGAAGGTCTTCGAGAGGGCCGAGACGTGCGCCAGCCCGTCCTGGTGGACGCCGATGTCGATGAAGGCGCCGAAGGCGGCCACGTTGGTGACCACGCCCTCCAGGATCATCCCGGGGGCCAGGTCCCCGATCTTCTCCACGCCCTCCTTGAAGGTGGCCGTCTTGAAGGCGGGGCGCGGGTCGCGGCCCGGCTTCTCCAGCTCGCGCAGGATGTCGGTGACCGTGGGCAGGCCGAAGGCCTCGGTGACGAACTGCTCCGGGCGCAGCGAGCGCAGTACGGCGGTGTTGCCGATCAGGGCCGCCACCTCGCCGCCGGCCGTCTTGCCCATGGACCGGACGACGGGGTACGCCTCGGGGTGCACGGCGGAGGCGTCCAGTGGGTCGTCACCGCCGCGGATGCGCAGGAAGCCCGCGCACTGCTCGTACGCCTTCGGGCCGAGGCGGGCCACGTCCTTGAGGCCCTTGCGGCTGCGGAAGGGGCCGTTGGCGTCGCGGTGGGCGACGATGTTCTCGGCGAGGGTGCCGCTGATGCCCGAGACCCGCGAGAGCAGCGGCGCGGAAGCGGTGTTGACGTCGACGCCCACGCCGTTCACGCAGTCCTCGACGACCGCGTCGAGCGAGCGGGAGAGCTTCACCTCGGACAGGTCGTGCTGGTACTGGCCGACACCGATCGACTTCGGGTCGATCTTGACGAGTTCGGCGAGCGGGTCCTGGAGGCGGCGGGCGATGGAGACGGCGCCGCGCAGGGACACGTCCATGCCGGGCAGTTCCTGCGAGGCGAAGGCGGAGGCCGAGTACACGGAGGCGCCGGCCTCCGAGACCATCACCTTGGTGAGCCCCAGCTCGGGGTGGCGGGTGATGAGGTCCCCGGCGAGCTTGTCGGTCTCGCGGGAGGCCGTGCCGTTGCCAATGGCGACCAGCTCGACCGCGTGCTCCTTCGCGAGGCGGGCCAGCTTGGCGAGGGACTCGTCCCACTTGTTGGCGGGCACGTGCGGGTAGATCACGTCCGTGGCCACGACCTTGCCGGTGGCGTCGACGACGGCGACCTTGACCCCGGTGCGGAAGCCCGGGTCGAGACCGAGGGTGGCGCGGGTGCCGGCGGGGGCGGCGAGCAGCAGGTCGCGCAGGTTCGACGCGAAGACCCGTACGGCCTCGTCCTCGGCGGCGGCGCGCAGCCGGGCCCGCAGGTCGATGCCGAGGTGCACCTGGATCTTGGTGCGCCAGGACCAGCGCACCGTGTCCGCGAGCCACTTGTCGCCCGGGCGGCCGCGGTCGGCGATGCCGAAGCGGCGGGCGATCATGCCCTCGTACGTGGACGGGCCCGGGGTCTCGCCCGGCTCCTCCGGCTCCAGCTCCAGCGTGAGG
Source organism: Streptomyces sp. NPDC053432 (assembly GCF_055585365.1). Classification (NCBI taxonomy): domain Bacteria; kingdom Bacillati; phylum Actinomycetota; class Actinomycetes; order Kitasatosporales; family Streptomycetaceae; genus Streptomyces; species Streptomyces sp. NPDC053432. Next base: position 337,721 of record NZ_JBVJKF010000003.1, on the reverse strand, counting down.
ACGTCCTCCTTCTCGCCGCGCAGCATCGCCAGGACGCGGTGGGAGGGCAGTGCGGTGAGCGGCTCCGCGAAGTCGAAGTAGTCGGCGAACTTCGCGCCCGCCTCCTCCTTGCCCTCGCGGACCTTGGCGGCGAGCCGGCCGCGGCCCCACATGCGCTCGCGCAGTTCGCCGATGAGGTCGGCGTCCTCGGCGAACTTCTCGGTGAGGATGGCGCGGGCGCCCTCCAGGGCGGCGGCCGGGTCGGCGACGCCCTTGCCGGGGTCGACGAACGCGGCCGCCGCGGCGGCGGGTTCGGTGGACGGGTCGGCCAGCAGGCCTTCGGCGAGGGGCTCCAGCCCCGCTTCGCGGGCGATCTGCGCCTTGGTGCGGCGCTTGGGCTTGAACGGGAGGTAGATGTCCTCCAGCCGGGCCTTGGTGTCGGCCGCGTTGATCCGCGCCTCCAGCTCGGCGTCGAGCTTGCCCTGTTCCCGTACGGAGTCGAGGATCGCCGCGCGCCGGTCCTCCAGCTCGCGCAGATACCGCAGCCGCTCCTCGAGGGTGCGCAGCTGGGCGTCGTCGAGCATCTCGGTCGCTTCCTTGCGGTAGCGCGCGATGAACGGCACGGTCGAGCCGCCGTCGAGCAGCTCGACGGCCGCCTTGACCTGCCGCTCCCGTACGCCGAGCTCCTCGGCGATCCTGCCTTCGATGGACGTCGTCACGATCGGGTCCCGCCTGCCTTCGTTTGCACTGGAAGGCTGCCAATTGTGGCAGGTGGCGGTGGCGGACGGCGGGAGCCCTGCCCGTCAGCCCCGCAGGTCGGGCGGGAAGGCTCCGGCGGCGAGGGCCTGGTGGACGACGGCGCCGCCGAGTTCGGCGAGGCGGGCGAGGCCTTCGGCGCCGAGGTGCTCGTACGGGGCGGCGTCGAGGCGGTCGGTGTCGGTCTCCAGCTGCTCGCGCAGTGCCGCGCCGTGCTCGGTGAGGGCCCCGTCGGCGTCGAGCACGCCGCGTGTGCGCAGGCGGTCGGCGGCGGCGTCCAGGTCAGCCTGGTCCCAGCCGCGGATGCGCTTGATCCACTTGGGGCTCATGCCCTTGCCGGTGGCGGTGTGGCTGAGGAGCGCCTCGAGGGGGTCGAGTCCCGCGAGGAGCAGGGCGGCGAGGTGGCCGTCGCCGCGGTGCTCGCGCAGGAGGGTCGCGGCGTGCCAGAGCCGCAGGTGCGGCTCCTCGGGGACGGGGAGGTCGGCGTGGGCGGCGTAGAGGGTGCGGGCGTGCCGGGTGCAGCCCTCGGTCGCGCGTATCGCCAGGTCCGCGGCCTCGGCGAGCTCGGGCGAGGCGATGGTCCCGGGGCCGAGCAGCCGGCGCAGGGTGGCGTCGGCGGCGCGCAGCCGGGCGGCGAGGACCTGCTCGGGGGTGGCGGTGTCCCAGACGGCGGGGAGGTGCCGCGCGACGTGGTCGTGGCGGTAGTTGTAGAACGTGGCCGTCACGGCCCCTGCCCCGACGGCGCCCATGGCGGCGGAGCGCTGGGCGAGGTTGACGGCGACGGGGTCGGTGATACCCAGGCCGGCGAACTCCTTGGCGGTGTCCGGCGAGAAGTAGATCGTGGAGTGCAGCGGGTTGATGGCCGCGTGCCAACAATGCCGGGCCGCGAGCGGGGGAATCGTCATGGCGGCCAGGTTACCGACTGCTCAGTATGTCGGGAACCCTCGCGGGCGGCCGGGCCGTGGTGCCCGGCGGGCACCGGCCCCCGCGGCCACTTGCCGGCCCGTCCGCCCGGCTGCGGGGCGCGGCCGTCCGACGAGCCCGCCCGGCGGAACGGGCGCCGGCGCAAACGGCGTTCGGGGACCGGGGGCTGCGGGCGGAGCCCGCGGTTCCGGGGGGTGCGGTGGGAGCGGGCTCCGCAGGACCCCCGGTGCTCGGCGGCGCCGGGCCGTTCGGAGCACCCGGCGCGGGTCGGCCCGCGCCGGGTGGTGGACGGGCCCCGGGCCCGAGGACGGCGCGGCAGCGGGGTGTTTTTCCGGACGGGGATGCGGGGCGATTCGGCCGATCCGCAGGGCCCCGGCGGCGGCCCCGTCGCGCCCGTCGTCCCACCCGGGGGCCCGCGCGGCCGCGTCCTCGGGCCCCGCTTCTGCGGTCGCGCCGCAGGCCACGGCCTCGCGGCGGCGCAGCCCGCACCCGGCGGCACGGCCGGGGGCACCGCACCGCTCAGCGGAGCGTGACGGCCGAATGGCGATCGTGTGACAGCAGGGGCCATGGACATGACCTGATGCGCCACGCGTGAATACGGTCGGACGACGAGAGCCAACCGATCTGTCTCCCCTACCACTTGGAGCCATTCGTGCACCGCAAAGTCATCGCCCCGAGCGTGCTCGCCGCCTCCCTGCTGCTGGTGATCCCGGCGTCCGCGGCGAGCTACGGTCCGGGCGCGCCGGGTATCGGCGACCCCTACTACCCGGCCAGCGGCAACGGCGGATACGACGTGTCGCACTACGACCTGCGGCTGCAGTACCAGCCGCGGACGGACCTGCTCGAAGGGACCGCCACCCTCCTCGCCACCGCCAAGCAGGACCTCTCCCGCTTCAACCTCGACTTCGGGCTCCAGGTCAGCGAGATCAGGGTCAACGGCGCCAAGGCGAAGTTCGCCACCTCCGGCGCCCAGGAGCTGGAGGTCACCCCGGCCAAGCCGGTCTCCCGCAACACCCCGCTCACCGTCGTCGTCAAGTACGCGGGCAAGCCCTCCGAGCTGAAGGTGGACGGCTGGACCGCCTGGCAGCGCACCCCCGACGGCGGTGTGGCCGCCCAGGAGCCCGACTCGGCGATCTGGTGGTTCCCGAGCAACGACCACCCGCTCGACAAGGCCACCTTCGACGTCTCCGTCAACGTCCCCGACGGCACCCAGGCCATCAGCAACGGCGTGCTCCAGTCGCAGACTTCACGGCTCGGCTGGACCAGGTACAACTGGCGCTCGAACAAGCCCCAGGCCACCTACCTGGCCACTCTCGCCGTCGGCAAGTTCGACATCACCACCGACAAGACGGCGAGCGGGCTGCCGGTCCTCAACGCCTACAGCAAGGACCTCGGCGACAACGCGGGCGCGGCGCGCGCGAGCGTGGAGCGCAGCGCCGAGGTCGTGGAGTGGCTGGAGGGGGTCTTCGGGCCGTACCCCTTCAACGCGCTGGGCGGCTACGTCCCGAACGTGCCCTCCGGCTTCGCGCTGGAGACCCAGACCCGCCCGTTCTACAGCCCGCGCCAGTTCCAGAACGGCTCGAACGTATCGGTGGTCGTGCACGAGCTGGCCCACCAGTGGTACGGCGACAGCGTCTCCGTGGACGGCTGGAAGGACATCTGGATCAACGAGGGCTTCGCCCGCTACAGCCAGTGGCTGTGGTCGGAGAAGGAGGGCGAGGGCACCGCGCAGGAGCTCGCCGACTGGGCCTACTCCCTGCGCCCGGCGGAGGACCCGTTCTGGCAGGTCAAGCCGGGTGACCCCGGTCCGGAGAACCAGTTCCACGGGGCCGTCTACGACCGCGGCGGCATCGCCCTGCAGGCGCTGCGCAACCGTATCGGCGACGAGAAGTTCTTCGCGATCCTCAAGGGCTGGCCGACCGAGCGCGCCTACGGCAACGCGAAGGTCGCGGACTTCGTCTCGTACGCGGAGAAGGTCTCCGGGCAGCCCCTCGCGGAGCTCTTCCAGACCTGGCTGTACACCCCGGGCAAGCCCGACGCCTCGGCCCTGAACCCGGCGGCGGCGAACCCCTCGGCCCGCTCCCTGCAGGCGGCCCCGGTCAACAGGACCGAGCCGAAGTCATGGAAGAAGATCGCGGAGACGAACACGATCCACGAGCACGGGGAGCACGGCGGGCACTGAGCCCCGTCAGCGGGCGGCGGCGTGCCACCGGGCGCGCGCCGCCCGCGCGATGGGCAGGTACCGCAGCCGCTCGGGCAGCAGCGGTACGAGGATCCGCACGACGGCGCTGAACGCGCGCAGCCGGCGTTCCTCGGCCGGGCTCCACCGCAGCCCGAGGACGGCCCGCGCCTCGGGCGGCATGTACCCGACGGTGACGAAGGCGCGCAGGCGCAGGAACGCCGCCCGCAGCGCCGGCCAGGTGAGCCGCAGCAGCAGCCGCACGGCGGGGCCCCCGCCCTCGGGCGGGGGCAGAGGCACGTCGGTGGCGACGAGCTCGCGGGCGACCCCGGTCGGCTCGATCTCCTCGGCCAGCATCCGCCGCCAGTACGTCCAGTACTCCTCGATGCTCTGCGGCATGTCCCGGTCGCGCAGCCCCAGGATCCGGCCGACCTGGAGCCACTCCCGGTAGAGCTGCCGCTCCTGCGCGGGCGTGAAGCGGCGCAGCAGGTAGCGCCCGGCGTAGAGGTAGACGGGGAAGCCGGTGGCGTGCACCCAGGCGTAGCAGGCGGGGTCGAGGGAGTGGTACGGGCGGCCGCGGGTGTCGGTGCCCCGGATGTCCTTGTGCAGGCGGCGCACCCGGCGGCCCTCCTCGGCGGCCTCCTCGCCGCCGTACACCCACAGCTGGACCGAGCGCAGGGAGCGTTCTCCGCGGCCCCAGGGGTCGGTGCGGAAGACCGAGTACTGGTCGACGCCGGCCCCGATGGCGGGATGGGCGACCTGCAGGGTGAAGGCGGCGGGCAGCATCAGCAGGGCCCGGACGTCGCCCGCGATGGTCCACAGCACCCCGCCGGGCGGGGGCGGCTCGGGGTCGGTCCGGCCGCCGGGCGTCCGGTGCGCGCCGGGCGCGGAGAACGCCCGCCGTTCGGTCCGGCTCATGTGCGCCCCCTGGTGTCGATCTCGCCGGTTCCAGTATGACCCGCGGCCGGAACCGGCCGGGTCGCCACCTTGTCGTGGCCCGGACAGAAAGTCGCTGCACGGGTGTTACCCAGAGGTAACCGCGGCTGCTTGGATGGCGGAGCCGATCTTCCCCCGCAGGAACGATGGAGTCCTCATGCTGCCTTCCTCCCGACGCCACCGCGCCGTCGCCGCTGCCGTGGCCGCGATCGCCGCCGGTACCCTGGCCGCCACCTCCGCGCCCGCCGCCACGGCCGCGGAGAGCGCGACCGCGCCGCGGCTCAGCGTCCTCTCGTACAACGTGTTCCTGATGAGCAAGAACCTGTACCCGAACTGGGGCCAGGACCACCGGGCCGCGGAGATCCCGAAGGCCGCCTTCTTCCAGGGCCACGACGTGGTCGTGCTCCAGGAGGCCTTCGACAACGGCGCCTCGGACGCACTCAAGGCCAACGCGGCCGACCGGTACCCGTACCAGACCCCGGTCGTCGGCCGCAGCAAGAGCGGCTGGGACGCCACGGGCGGCTCGTACTCCTCCACCACCCCTGAGGACGGCGGCGTCACGATCCTCAGCAAGTGGCCCATCCTCCGCAAGGAGCAGGTCGTCTACAAGGACGCCTGCGGGGCCGACTGGTGGTCCAACAAGGGCTTCGCCTACGTGGTGCTCAACGTGAACGGCACCAAGGTGCACGTGGTCGGCACCCACGCCCAGTCCACGGACCCGGGCTGCGGCGCGGGCGAGGCGGCACAGATGCGCGCCCGCCAGTTCCGGGCCATGGACGCCTTCCTGGACGCGAAGAACATCCCGGCGGACGAGCAGGTCATCGTGGCGGGCGACATGAACGTCGACTCGCGCACGCCGGAGCTCGCCTCCATGCTGGCCGACGCCGACCTGGCGCCCTCCGACACCCGCACGGGCCACCCGTACTCCTTCGACACGGCGCTGAACTCGATCGCCAACTACCGCTACCCGACGGACCCCCGCGAGGACCTGGACTACGTCCTGTACCGCAAGGGCAACGCCCGTCCGGCGGGCTGGGAGAACAACGTGGTCAAGGAGCAGTCGGCGCCCTGGACCGTCTCCAGCTGGGGCACCTCCTACACCTACACCAACCTCTCCGACCACTACCCGCTCATCGGACGCTAGTGCGGAGCCGGGGGTGGGACCCCGGTCCCGGCGGATCGCACCCCCGCCGTCCCGCTACCGCTCCCCGGGAGCGCCGGCGTGCGTGGCGCACCACTCGGCGAACGGGCGCAGGGCCCGCCACGACGTGCGGACGCGGTCGAGGGCCTCGGGGGTGCTGACCCAGGCGTCGGGCGGCCAGCCTCGGTGGGCGTAGATGCTGCGGTAGCGGAGCAGGTCGAGGCGGGGATGGTCCTGTGCGACGCCGCGCGGCCGGGTCTTCAGCCGCTCGCCCGCCAGCTCGAAACCGTCGGCCCGCAGGGTTTCGAGGACGGCGGCCAGTTCCGTGCCGGGGCCGTCCGCGTCCACGGCGGCCCGGTAGCGGGCGAGCTGCTCGCCGGAGGGGCCGTGGAGCCCGGCGGCGACCAGGAGACCGTCGGCGTCGACCGCGACGTAGTAGCCCTGGGAGGTGTGCGCGCCCTGCTGCGTCTTGTAGGGCGATTTGTCGGCGGAGAACCGGACGTCGCGGTACGGGCGGAAGATCTTCGCCGGGCCGAACTCGGCCTCGAGCTCGGCGCACAGCTCCTGGATCGGCTCGCGGACGGCCGACTCGTACGTTTCCTTGTGCGCGGTCCAGTAGCTCCTGGAGTTGTCCGCGGCCAGAGCCTCGTAGAAGGCGAACGCCTCCTGGGGGAAACCGGAGAAAGCCATGACGCCAGTACACACCGGCGGGGCACGGCACGCAGCCCTCGGGGCGCCCGGCCCCGTCCGGTGGACGGTGGTCCGCCCACCGGACGGGGCCGTCCCGGTCACACGCCTTCGTACATCTCCTCGTAGAGGCCCTCGATCAGGTCCCGGTACTTCTCCCGGACCACCCGGCGGCGGAGCTTCAGCGACGGGGTGAGCTCTCCCGTCTCGGGGCCCCACTCCTCGGTCAGCAGCCGGTACCTCTTGATCTGTTCGGTCCGGTTCAGCCTCGCGTTGGCCGCCTCGACCGCGCGGGCGACCTCCTCGCGGACGGCCGGGTGTCCGGCGAGCGCGCCGGGCGAGGCGGCCTCGATGCCGCGGGCCGCCGCCCACGCCGGGGCCAGTTCCGCGTCCAGGACGAGCAGGGCGACGAGGTAGGAGCGGCCGTCGCCGTGCACCATGGCCTGGCCGATCAGCGGGTGTTCCTTGACGGTGTTCTCCACCAGGGCCGGCGAGACGTTCTTGCCGTTCGAGGTGATGATCAGTTCCTTCTTGCGGTCGGTGATCCAGAGGAATCCGTCCTCGTCGAGGCGGCCGATGTCCCCCGTCGGGAACCAGCCGTCGCCGTCCGAGGCGCTGTCCACCGAACCGTCGGGGCGCAGATAGCCCGCGAAGACGGTCTCGCCCCGGGCGAGGACCTCCCCGTCCTCGGCGAGCCTGAGCTCCAGTCCCTCGATCGCGCGGCCGACCGAGCCGAGCCGGAAGCCGTCCGGGCTGTTGACCGTGCACACACCCGAGGTCTCGGTGAGCCCCCAGGCGTCCATGATGGTGATGCCCCAGCCGGCCCAGAAGTGCACCACGTCGAGGGGCATCGGCGCGGTGGCGCTGGCCGTCCAGACCAGCCGGTCGAGCCCCGCGAGGCGCAGCAGCGGGTCCAGGACCTGTTCCTTGGCCTTGGTGTACGAGGCCTCGAGCGCGGCCGGGACCTCCTCGGCCCGCTCCCGGTGGCCGGCCCGGGCGCGGGCCAGGTCGCCCGCGGCCTCGATGGACCGCTGCTGCTCCTCGGGGAGCTGCGCGAGGACGGCCCGTACGGACGCGGCGAGCTTCTCCCAGACCCGGGGCACCCCGAAGAACTGCACCGGGTGCAGCTCGCGGACGGCCGCCGACACGGCGGTCGGGTCCGCGCACAGCCGGACGTGGGCGGCGCGCAGGAGGGGCAGGTAGATCCCGAGGACGCGCTCGGCGATGTGCGCGAAGGGCAGGTAGCAGATGTGCTCGGCGTGCTCCGGCAGATCGACGTGCCGGTCGAGGCGGACGGCCTGGAGCACGAGGTTGCGGTGGGTGAGGCGGACGCCCTTGGGGTCGCCGGTGGTGCCCGAGGTGTAGACGACGGTCAGCGGGTCCTCCGGGGCGGTCTCCCGCCAGGCCTTCTCGAAGGCCTCGGCGGCGTGCAGCCGGGCACCGCTCGCGTACAGGGAGCCGTAGGTGCGGTGCGGGCCGGCCTGGGCGGGCTCGGCGACGACCAGGCGCTCCAGGGGCACGCTGTCGTCGGCCAGCAGCGGCTCCCACCGGGCCAGTTCCCGGGCGCCCTCGACGACGGCGGTCCTGGCGCGGCTGTGGCGGGCGATGTGGGCGATCTGCTCGGGCGCGGAGGTCCCGTACACGGTGACGGGGACGGCGCCGAGGTGGACGAGGGCGAGGTCGCTGAGCCAGTGCTCCGGCCGGTTGCCCATCATCATCAGGACGTGCTCGCCGCGCTCGACGCCGAGGGCGGCGTATCCGGAGGCGAGGACGGCCACCTTGCGGCGGACCTCGCTCCAGGTGAGGGTCTCCCAGCCGTCGCCCGAGCGCCACGAGAGGGCCGGCAGGTCCCCGTGTTCGGCGGCGTTGCGGGCCAGCAGGGCGGGGAAGGTGATCTCTTCGGGTCGTCCGGGCAGTCGCAGGGTCGTGGTCATGGGCAGCTCCTGGCCGTTTCACATCGTTGGTGCGACAGCAATACTGTTGAACCCAAGCTGTGGAGCAGAGAGCGAGGCGCAGACGATGGCCGACCAGGCACCCGAGCCGATGCTCACCGTCGACGAACTGGCGGCCAGGGCGGGCGTCACCGTGCGCACCGTACGGTTCTACAGCACGCGCGGGCTTTTGCCCCCTCCCGTGATCGGACCTCGTCGGGTGGGCCACTACGGGCCCGAGCACCTGTCCCGGCTGGCCCTGATCGAGGAGCTCCAGCACCAGGGGATGACCTTGTCGGCCTGCCAGCGCTACCTGGAGGCCCTCCCGGACGACCTGAGCGCGCACGACCTGGCGATCCACCGGGCGATGGTGGCGAGTTGGGCACCGGACTCGGCGCAGGAGGTGTCGCGGGCGGACCTGGAGAAGCGGGCCGGGCGGAGCCTGTCGGATTCCGACGTCCGGCGGCTGACCGCCATGAACGTGCTCGCCGCCTCGGGCGACGGGTTCCGGGTGGACGTGGGGCTGCTGCGGCTGGGGGTCGCGCTGCTCGACGTACCGATCGCCCACGAGACGATCCTGGCGGCGCGCACGGTGCTGATCGAGCACACCCGGTCGGCGGCGCACGAGCTGACGGCGCTGTTCCGGGACGAGGTGTGGGGACCGTTCACCGAGGGCGAGAGCGACCCGGAGCGGGTGGAGTCGATGAAGGCGCTGTCGGCGCACATGCAGCCGATGGTGGTGCAGGCCCTGGTGACGGCCTTCCAGCGGTCCCTGCGCGAGGAACTGCGGGCGGCGTTCGAATCCGGCGGATAGGACGCGCGGGCCCGGTCCGGCCCCGCCGCGCGGGGCCGGACCGGCGTGGGTACCGTGGGAAGGAAGCTCCGTGCCGGGCCGGTCCACCCCCGAGCAGTTCACGATCGCCTTCGTGAGGGAGCTCGATCCCCATGGACCTCAACACCATCACCGAAGTCGTCCGGCGGCCCGCCGACCGGCCGGGCTCCGACTGGCACGACGGGGACGCCTGGCTCGCCGGCGGCACCTGGCTGTTCTCCACGGAACAGCCCGGATTGCGCCGCCTGGTCGACCTGACGGCGCTGCCCTGGGAGCCCCTCGTCCCGGGCGACGCCGGCCTGGAGATCGGTGCCACGTGCACCGTCCGCGACCTGTACGCCTTCTCCCCGCCCGCCGAGTGGACCGCGGGCGCTCTCATCCGGACGGCCTGCGAGGCGTTCCTCTCCTCGTTCAAGGTCTGGAACGCGGCGACCGTCGGCGGGAACATCTGCATGTCGCTGCCGGCCGGCCCGATGATCACTCTCACGGCCGCGCTGGAGGCGCGGTACGAGCTGTGGGCCGCCGACGGGTCCGTGCGCACGGTCGACGCGCTGGACTTCGTGACGGGGAACAACCGCAACGTCCTCGCGCCCGGGGAGATCCTGCGCCGCATCGACGTTCCGGCGCACGCCCTGCGCAAACGCGCCGCACACCGCCGCTTCAGCCTGACCCGTCTCGGCCGTTCGACCGTGTTCCTCATCGGCACGCACACGCCCGGGACGGACAACCTGCTGCTCACCGTCACCGCGGGCACCACGCGGCCGGTGCGGTTCGCCTTTGAGTCCATGCCCGATGCCGGCACCCTGCGGGAGAGCATCGACGCCGTCCCCGCCGACGTGTGGTTCTCCGACCCCAACGGGACCCCCGACCACCGCCGCCACCTGACGCGGCACTTCGCCGAAGAGATCCGCAGTGAATTCATCGCTGGGGGCCCGCCATGACCTACCTCGTGAACGGAAGGGGCTTCGACGCGGAGCCCGACCCCGGCCAGTGCCTGCGGACGTTCCTGCGCCGGCTGGGTCACTTCGGCGTGAAGAAGGGCTGTGACGCGGGCGACTGCGGCGCGTGCACCGTGTGGCTGGACGGCGTTCCGGTGCACAGCTGCATCACCCCGGCCTTCCGCGCGGAGGGCCGTGAGGTGACCACGATCGAGGGGCTCGGATCGCCCGGCGGCCTGCACCCCGCGCAGCAGCGGTTCCGGGACGCCCCCGGCTTCCAGTGCGGGTTCTGCACCGCGGGGATGATCATGACCTCGGCGACCTTCACGGAGGAGCAGAGGGCAGACCTGCCCCGGGCCCTGAAGGGCAACCTCTGCCGCTGCACCGGCTACCGGGCGGTCGAGGACGCCGTCCAGGGCGTGGCGAACGTGCAGTCGGCCGCCCCCGGCAAGGCCGTCGGGAGGAGCGTCGGCGCACCCGCCGCCGAGGAGGTGGTGACCGGCCGGGCCGAGTTCACCATGGACACCAGCATGGAGGGGATGCTGCACCTCAAAGTGCTGCACTCCCCCCACGCCCACGCCCGGATCGTCTCGATCGACAAGACCGCCGCGCTCGAGGTCCCCGGTGTCCGGCGCGTCTACACCTGGCAGGACGTGCCGCGCAGACGGTTCACCACGGCGATCCACACGGACCATCTCGTCGATCCCGACGACACGTACGTCCTCGACGACACCGTCCGCTTCGCCGGGCAGCGCGTCGCCGCCGTCCTCGCCGACACGGTCGGGGCCGCGGAGGAGGGCTGCCGCAGGCTGGACGTCGAGTACGAGGTGCTGCCGGCGGTCTTCGACCCCGAGGAGGCCATGGCGGACGGGGCGCCCCAACTACACGACTCGCCCGACCCGTTCGTCCGGGACTCCGTCCACAACCTGCTGGTGGAGCTCCACTCGCACATCGGCGACGTCGGCGCGGGCTTCGCGGCGGCCGACGCGATCCACGAGGGCACCTATTTCTCCCCGCGCGTGCAGCACGCGCACCTGGAGACCCACGGCTCGATCGCCTGGTGGGAGGACGGTCGGCTCAACGTCCGCACCAGCTCGCAGTCGCCGTCCATCGCCAAGGTCAAACTGGCCTACTTGTTCGCGCTGCGCCCGGACCAGCTCCGCGTGTTCTGCAAGCGCGTCGGCGGCGGTTTCGGCGGCAAACAGGAGGTGATCACCGAGGACCTGGCCGCCCTCGCGGCGCTGGACACCGGGCGGCCCGTCTGCTTCGAGTTCACGCGCGAGGAGGAGTTCACCACAGCCTCGCCTCGGCACCCGATGAAGCTGACCGTCAGACTCGGCGCGAAGAACGACGGCACGCTCACGGCCGTCCAGGTCCGCAACGTCTCCAATACGGGCGCCTACGGCAACCACGGCGGGGAGACCCTGTACGCGGGCGGTGCCGCGGTCATGCTCTACCGTTGCCCCAACAAGAAGTACGACGCCTACTCCGTCTACACGAACACCGTTCCGAGCGGCGCGCTGCGCGGGTACGGGATGACCCAGCCCGCCTTCGCCGTGGAATGCGCGATGGACGAACTGGCCCTCGCCCTGCACATGGATCCGCTCGAACTGCGCCGCCGCAACATCGTGCGCCCCGGCGATTCGCTCATCGCGCTCCACGACGGCCCCGACGACGTGATGTTCAACGAGGACGGGCTCGCCAAGTGCATCGACCTCGTGGCCGGAGAGCTGGCCCGGACGGCCGACCAGCCCTCCCCCGGCCCCGGCTGGCTCCTGGGGACCGGCGTGGCCAGTTCCCTGCACGAGACTGCACCCCCGACCGAGCACATCTCGGAGGCCTGGGTCACGCTCGGCGACGATCTGGTCTATGAACTCGCCATCGGCACCGTCGAGTTCGGCGAGGGAACGTCGACCGCGCACGTCCAGATCGCAGCCAACCAGCTGGGGACGACACCGTCCCGGATCCGCCTGGTGCAGTCCGACACCGACCGTACCGGGTTCGACACCGGCGCCTTCGCCAGCGCGGGACTGTTCGTGGCGGGCAACGCCGTGCTCCGGGCGGCCAACGCCGTGCGCGACCGCGTCCTGGAGTTCGCCGCCGCGCAGACCGGTGTGCACGTCGTGATGTGCTCGATGGACGACGACCACGTCATGTGCGGCGACGAACGCGTGCCCCTGGCCGATCTCGTCGCCGCGGCCCGCGACCGCGGCATCCGTTTCACCGCCGCCCGCAGGGCCTACGGCTCGCCCCGCAGCGTCACCTCCAACACCCAGGGCTTCCGCGTCGCCGTCCACCCGGTGACGGGCGAGATCCGCATCCTCCACAGCGTCCACGCGGCCGACGCGGGCGTGCTCATCAACCCCGAGCAGGTCCGCGGCCAGGTGGACGGCGGTGTCGCCCAGGGCATCGGGTTCGCCCTGACCGAGAACTACATGGTCGACGCGGACGGGGTCATGACCAACCCGAACCTGCGCAACTACCGGATCCCGACGTACGCCGACGTCCCGCGCACCGACCTGCTCCTGGTGGGCTCCTCCGACTCCGTCGGGGCCATGCACTCGAAGGGGATGGCGGAGTGCTGCATCAACCCGGTGGCGCCCGCGCTTGCGAACGCGGTCCGCGACGCCACCGGCGTCCGCTACCGCGAGCTGCCCCTCACCCCGGAGCGGATCTACAGCAGGCTGGCCGACAGCCGGTCGGCCCGGACGGGCCCGGGACGATGACCACCGGCCGGCAGGCGGAGACGGCCGCCACCGTCATCATCGGCCACCGGATCCGGCCCGGCATGGACGCGGAGTACGAGCGGTGGCAGGAGGACGTCAACGCCGCCGCCACCCGGTATCCCGGTCACCTCGGCGTCGAGGTGACCCCGCCGACGGAGCTCCAGCCGGACTGGGTCGTCGTCTACCGGTTCGACTCCGTCGACCACCTGCAGGCCTGGATGAACGGCGCGACCCGGCAGCGGCTCCTCGACATCGGGGAGAAGTTCTTCGACGGCCCCGGCACCCAGCAGGTCATCAGCGGCGGCAGCCGGCCCACGGACCAGCTGGTGACCGTGGTGGTGACCCACCGGGTGCGCCCGGAACACGTCGACGAGTTCATGCGATGGCAGCGCCGAATGAGCGAGGAGGAGGGCCGGTTCCCGGGCTTCCGCGGCACGGAGGTCTTCCGCCCGGTCGAAGGCCTCCAGGACGAGTGGACCACCCTGTACCGCTACGACAACGCCGAACACCTCGACGCCTGGCTCACGTCGGAGAAACGGCGGCAGCTGCTCGCCGAAGGCGAACGGTTCCACGACTTCAAGCTGCACACGATCGACAACTCCTTCGGCAGCTGGTTCGCCTTCGAGGAGAACGGCAGGGAGGCACCGCCGCCCTCGGAGACCAAGACGGCCATCGCGGTCTGGGTGGGTCTCTATCCGACCGTCGTACTACTGGCGCTCGCCCTGTCCCCGCTGAGGCTGCCGATCTGGATCGGGCTGCTCGTGGGCAACCTGCTGTCGAGCCTCGCCATGACCTTCTTCACGATGCCTTACTACGTCAACCGGCTGCTGAAACGGTGGCTGTGGCCCGCACCCGATGCGCCGCCGCTGCGGACCAACCTCGTCGGACTCGGCATCGTCGCGGCGGCGCTCGGGTTCTGGGCGGTCGTCTTCTACCTCGTGACCCGGCAGTTCTGGACCCTGCCCTGAACTGCTGGAACACGGAAGGGCGGGCCGGGAAGGAACCGGCCCGCCCTCCGCGCGCCGCGTCAGTCGGTGTACGTCTCGCCCCGGCCGGCCTTCTCCACCAGGGAGGCCGGCGGGGTGAAGCGCTCCCCGTACTGCGCGGCGAGTTCGCGGGCGCGGGTCACGAAGCCGGGCAGGCCGCCCTCGTAGCCGTTGATGTACTGGATGACACCGCCGGTCCAGGCCGGGAAGCCGATGCCCATGATCGAGCCGATGTTGGCGTCGGCGATCGAGGTCAGGACCCCCTCGTCGAGGCAGCGGACGGTGTCCAGGGCCTCGGAGAAGAGCATCCGCTCCTTCATGTCCTCGAACGGGATCTCCGCGTCCGGCTTGGCGAAGTGCTCGCGCAGCCCCGGCCAGATCCGGGTGCGCTTGCCGGTCTCGTCGTACTCGTAGAAGCCGGCCCCCCCGCTGCGCCCGGGACGGCCGAACTCGTCGACCATGCGGTCGATGACGCGGTCGGCGGGGTGTTCGGTCCACGCACGGCCCTCGGCCTCGACGGCCTTGCGCGTCTCGTTGCGGATCTTGCGCGGGAGGGTGAGGGTGAGCTCGTCCATCAGCGAGAGGACCTTGGCCGGGTACCCGGCCTGGGCCGCGGCCTGCTCGATCGACGCGGGCTCGATGCCCTCGCCCACCATCGCCACGCCCTCGTTGATGAACTGGCCGATGACGCGCGAGGTGAAGAAGCCGCGCGAGTCGTTGACCACGATCGGGGTCTTGTTGATCTGGCGGACCAGGTCGAAGGCGCGGGCGATGGCCTCGTCGCCGGTCCGCTCGCCCTTGATGATCTCGACGAGCGGCATCTTGTCGACGGGCGAGAAGAAGTGCAGCCCGATGAAGTCGGCGGGGCGCGAAACCCCCTCCGCCAGGCCCGTGATGGGCAGGGTGGAGGTGTTGGAGCACAGCAGCGCGTCCGGCGCGACGACGTCCTGGATCTCCTGGAACACCTTGTGCTTGAGGGCGGTGTCCTCGAAGACCGCCTCGATGACGGCGTCGCAGCCCGCCAGGTCGGCGGCGTCGGCGGTCGGCGTGATCCGGGCGAGCAGCTCGGCACGCTGGGCCTCGGTGGTGCGGCCGCGGGAGAGCGCCTTGTCGAGCAGCTTCTCGGAGTACGCCTTGCCCTTGGCGGCGGCCTCGGCGGTGACGTCCTTGAGGACGACCTCGATGCCGGCGCGGGCGCAGGAGTAGGCGATGCCCGCGCCCATCATGCCGGCGCCGAGCACGGCCACCTTCGTGACCTTGCGCGGGGCGATGCCCTGTGGGCGGCTGCGGCCCGCGTTGACGGCCTGGAGGTCGAAGAAGAACGCCTGGATCATGTTCTTCGCGGTCTGCCCGGTGACCAGCTCGGTGAAGTAGCGGGCCTCGATGGTCAGCGCGGTCTCGAAGTCCACCTGGGCGCCCTCGACGGCGCAGGCGAGGATGTTGCGCGGCGCCGGGTAGGGGGCCCCGTTCAGCTGCTTCTTCAGGTTGGCCGGGAAGGCCGGCAGGTTGGCGGCGAACCTCGGGTTGGAGGGGGTGCCGCCCGGGATCTTGTAGCCGGGGACGTCCCAGGGCTGCTTCGACTCCGGGTTCGCGTCGATGAAGGCGCGGGCCTTGGCCAGCATCTCCTCCGGGGTGGCGGCCAGTTCGTGCACCAGCCCGTTGTCGAGAGCGCGCTTCGGGTTGTACTGGGTGCCCTGGAGCAGCACCTTGAGCAGCGCGTCGGCGATGCCCATGAGGCGGACGGTGCGGGTGACGCCGCCGCCGGCCGGGAGCAGGCCGAGGGTGACCTCGGGCAGGCCGATCTTGGTGCCGGGGGCGTCGAGGGCCACGCGGTGGTGAGAGGCCAGACAGATCTCGTAACCGCCGCCGAGGGCCGTGCCGTTGATGGCGGCGACGACGGGCTTGCCGAGCGTCTCGATGCGGCGCAGCGAGTGCTTGATGGCGGTGCCCGTGTCGAAGGCCAGCTGCGCGTGCTCGGGGCGCAGCTGGATCATGTCCTTGAGGTCGCCGCCCGCGAAGAAGGTCTTCTTGGCCGAGGTGTAGATGATGCCGCGGATGGAGTCCTTCTCGGCCTCGGCGCGGTCCGCGATGGCCGCGATGGAGTCCTTGAAGGCCTGGTTCATCGTGTTCGCGGACTGGCCGGGGTCGTCGAGGACCAGGGTGACGACGCCGGTCTCGTCCTGTTCCCAGCGGATCGTGGTGGACTCGCTCATGTTCGCTACTTCCGTGTCAGAGAGGAGGTCTGGGGGATACAGGACGCTGGTCAGAGACGCTCGACGACGGTGGCGACGCCCATGCCGCCGCCGACGCAGAGAGTGACGAGCCCGTAGCGCTTGTCCTGGCGCTCCAGCTCGTCGACGACCGTGCCGAGGATCATCGCGCCGGTGGCGCCGAGCGGGTGGCCGAGCGCGATGGCGCCGCCGTTGACGTTGACCTTGTCGAGCGAGACGCCCATGTCCTTGACGAAGCGCAGGACCACGCCGGCGAAGGCCTCGTTGATCTCGATCAGGTCGATGTCGTCGATGGTCAGCCCGGCCTTGGCGAGGGCCTTGCGGGTGGCGGGGGCGGGGCCGGTGAGCATGATGGTCGGCTCGGAGCCGGACACCGCCGCCGAGACGATCCGGGCGCGGGGCGTCAGGCCGTTGCGTTCGCCCGCCTCGCGGGAGCCGATGGCGACGAGCGAGGCCCCGTCGACGATGCCGGAGGAGTTGCCGGCGTGGTGGACGTGGTCGATCTTCTCGATCCAGTGGTACTTCTGCAGGGCGACCGCGTCGAAGCCGCCGAGCTCGCCGATGTCGGCGAAGGAGGGCTTGAGCTTGGCGAGGGTGTCGGCGGTCGTCCCCGGGCGGACGAACTCGTCGTGGTCGAGTACGACGAGGCCGTTGCGGTCGGTGACCGGTACGACGGACTTGGCGAAGCGGCCGTCCTTGATGGCCGCGGCCGCCCGCTCCTGGGAGAGGGCCGCGTACTCGTCGACGTCCCGCCGGGAGAAGCCCTCGATGGTGGCGATCAGGTCGGCGCCGATGCCCTGCGGGACGAAGTTGACGTCCCAGTTGGTCATCGGGTCGTTGAACCAGGCGCCGCCGTCGGAGGCCATCGGGACCCGGGACATCGACTCCACGCCGCCGGCCAGGACGAGGTCCTCCCAGCCGGACCGGACCTTGGCGGCGGCCAGGTTGACGGCCTCCAGGCCGGAGGCGCAGAAGCGGTTCTCCTGCACGCCCGCCACCGTGTCCGGGAGACCGGCGGCGATGGCCGCGATACGGGCGATGTCGGAGCCCTGGTCGCCGACCGGGCCGACCACGCCGAGCACGATGTCGTCGATGGTGCCGGGGTCGAGGCCGGGGTTGCGCTCGCGCAGGGCGTCGATGAGGCCGACGACCAGGTCGATGGGCTTGGTGCCGTGCAGGGCGCCGTTGGCCTTGCCCCGGCCGCGCGGGGTGCGGATCGCGTCGTACACGTACGCTTCGGTGCTCACTGGTCAAGCCTTTCGAGGGGAGTTAGCCGAGCAGGGAACGGCCGATGATCTCTTTCATGATCTCGGTCGTGCCGCCGTAGATGGTCTGGATGCGGCCGTCGGTGAAGGCCCGCGCGACCCGGTATTCGGTCATGTATCCGTACCCGCCGTGCAGTTGCAGGCAGCGGTCGGCGACCCGCTTCTGGAGTTCGGTGGCCCACCACTTGGCCATCGAGGCGTGGACGTGGTCCAGTTCCCCGTTGGAGTGGTCGACGATGCACCGGTCGAGGAAGGTGCGGGTGACCGCGCACTCGGTGGCCATCTCCGCCATCTCGAACCGGATGTGCTGGAGCTTGGAGAGCGGCCGCCCGAAGGCCTCGCGCTCCTTGACGTACCGAGTGGTGATCTCCAGCAGGTGCTCGGCGGCGGCGATGCCGGCCATCGCGATGCCCATCCGCTCCTGGGCGAGGTTGGTCATCAGGTGGACGAAGGCTCCGTTGAGCTCGCCGAGCAGGTTCTCCTTGGGGACGCGTACGTCGTTGAAGAAGAGCTCGGCGGTGTCCTGGGACTTCTGCCCGATCTTGTCGAGGTTGCGGCCGCGCTCGAAGCCCTCCGCGCCGCGCTCGACGACCAGGAGCGACAGACCGTGCGCCCCGCCCTCGGGCGTGGTCTTCGCGACGACCACGACCAGGTCGGCGAGGATGCCGTTGGAGATGAAGGTCTTGGAGCCGTTGAGCACCCAGTGGTCGCCGCGGTCCTCGGCGCTGGTCCGGATCCCCTGGAGGTCGGAGCCCGCCCCGGGCTCGGTCATCGCGATGGCCGTGATGATCTCGCCCGAACAGAAGCCTGGCAGCCAGCGGCGTTTCTGCTCCTCGGTGGCCAGCGAGGTCAGGTACGGGCCGATGATGTCGTTGTGCAGGCCGATGGCCAGCCCGGGGGTGCCCGCCCGGGTGAACTCCTCGGCGATCACGGCGGCGTAGCGGAAGTCGGTGTTGCCGCCGCCCCCGTACTCCTCCGGGACGGCCAGGCCCAGCAGTCCCTGCCGGCCGGCGGCCCGCCAGGCGTCGCGGCTGACGATGCCGTCCTTCTCCCACTGCTCGTAGTGCGGCAGCACCTCCTTGGCGAGGAAGGTGCGGACGGTCTCGCGGAACGCCTCGTGCTCGGCGTCGAAGATCCGGCGCTTCATCGTGCGGCTCGCTTCATCACAAGGTTCATCGGACGGGGCTCCCTAAAGCCAGTTCCTGACGGTTTCGATCAGCCGGGCCGGCTCGGGGCCCACGGGCGTGACGTTGAGCATGGTCACGCCCGCCTCGCGGAAGGCCTCGACCCGCTCGCGTACGTAGCCCTCGGGCCCGCACAGCGTCATCAGCTCGCAGAACTCGTCCGGGACGGCGGCCGCCGCGTCGCGCTTGCGGCCGGAGAGGTAGAGCTCCTGGATCCGGCGGGCCTCCTCCCCGTAGCCGTAGGCCACGGCGAGGTCGTTGTAGAAGTTCTTGCCGACCGCGCCCATGCCTCCGACGTACAGGGCGATCTGCGGGCGCGCCAGGTCCCGCGCGGCCGCCGCGTCCTCGCCGATGGCGAGCAGGCCGCCCGCCACCGTCTGCAGCGGGCCGAGCTCCGGGGACCGGCCTGCGGCGCCCCGGGCGAGCGGTTCGCCCCACACCTCGCGCGCCTTCTCGGGGATGAAGAGGGTCGGCAGCCAGCCGTCGGCGATCTCCGCGGTCATGGCCACGTTGGCCGGGCCGAGCGAGGCGATGTAGACGGGGATCGAGCTGCGCACCGGCCGGGTCAGGATCTTCAGCGGCTTCCCGTGCCGGCCGCCCTTCTCGGGCGGCAGCGGCATGTCGGTGATCCCGTGGTGGTCGATCGTCTCCCGGCGCCAGATGCGCCGGCACAGGTCCACCGTCTCGCGGGTCCGGCCGAGCGGCCGGTCGTACGGTTTCCCGTGCCAGCCCTCCACCACCTGCGGGCCGGAGGCGCCGAGGCCGAGCAGCGCGCGGCCGCCCGAGACGGCGTCGAGCCCGGCGGCCGTCTGGGCGATGAGGCCGGGGGTGCGGGAGTAGACGTTGAGGATCGCCGAGCCGATCTTGAGCCTTTCGGTGCGGGCGGCGAGGTAGCCCATGATCGTCGGGGAGTCGAAGCCCCAGGCCTCGGCCACCCACACCGCGTCGAGCCCCGCCGACTCCAGCTCCACCGCCCGGTCGGCGGCCCGGCGGGCGTCGCCGGCGTAGTCGAGCATCATGGAGAGTTCCATCAGCCGTCCTTCTGCGCGTTCTCCGGCGCGTTCCCCGGTGCCTTCTCCGGCGCCTTCTCCGGTGCGTCCTTCAGCAGGGCCGGGACGTCCCAGTCCGCGGCCACGGACCCGGTGTGCGCGCCCGGCAGGGCCGGGCCGGCGGTGACGGCGGCGGGGGTCGCCGAGAACCGGGGGGCGGGGGCGGGCTGCACGATCCCGCCGAAGTCGGTGAAGGTGCCGCGGGCGGCGAGGTGCGGGTGCTCCGGGGCCTCGCGCAGGGACAGCACGGGCGCCACGCACGCGTCCGTACCCTCGAACACGGCCGTCCACTCCGCGCGCGTACGGGTCCTGAAGCGCCCGGCGACCGTCTCGCGCAGCTCGCCCCAGCGGGCGAGGTCCTTGCGGGCCGGTGCCCGGTCCCGGATGCCGAGCAGTTCCACGAAGGTGTCGTAGAACTGCTGCTCCAGCGGACCGACGGCCATGTACCCGCCGTCGGAGGTCTCGTAGGTGCCGTAGAAGGGGCAGCCCCCGTCGAGCAGGTTGGCCCCGCGGCGGTCCTGCCAGCCGCCCGCCGCCATCATGCCGTGGATCATGGCGGTGAGGTGGGCGGTGCCGTCGACGATGGCGGCGTCGACCACCTGGCCGGCGCCGGTGGTCCGGGCGTGCTGGAGGGCGGCGAGGACGCCGATCACGAGGTAGAGCGAGCCGCCCGCGTAGTCGCCGACGAGGTTGGCGGGCACGGCCGGGGGTCCGTCCGGGTCGCCGATCATGCCCAGGGCCCCGGTCACGGCGATGTACGCGATGTCGTGCCCGGCGGTGTGGGCGAGGGGGCCCTCCTGGCCCCAGCCGGTCATCCGGCCGTAGACCAGCGCCGGGTTGCGTGCGTGGCAGTCGGCCGGACCGACGCCGAGCCGCTCGGCGACCCCGGGGCGGAAGCCCTCGATGAGGATGTCGGCGCGCTCGACCAGCTCCAGGACCCGGGCCGGGCCCCCGTCGGACTTGAGGTCGACCAGGACGGAGCGCTTGTTGCGGTTGGTGACGTCGTACGCCGGGTTCACCGCGAGCCCGCCGCCGCCGGGCCGGTCGACCCGGACGACGTCCGCACCCAGGTCGGCGAGGAGCATCGCGGCGAACGGGCCGGGTCCGATGCCCGCCAGCTCGACGACCCGCACCCCGGCGAGCGGCCCCCGCCCGCCCGCGCCCGCGGCCGCGTTCGCGCCCGCGGTCCCGTTCCCTGTCACTGCCATCGAGCCCCCAGCATCCGTAGGACCACCATGTGACACAACTGATGTAACACCGGTGATGCTAGGAACGTGTTCCACTCAGCACAAGAGCAAGCGCTTAGCCGGTTCCCCGCACCGTCCGATTTTCGCTTGAAAAGAGGGGCACCCCCCTGATCAACTCCAGGGCGACTGTGTACTCTGAGCACGGTTTCGAACCTGTTCAAGCGTTCGATTGAAAACAACAAGGGGGGGCCGGTGCGCAATCACCGACTCGTAGTTTCCGCCGCCGTCATCGCGGCGAGCGTAGGTCTCATCCCGGGTACGGCCCAGGCGGCCGATCCGGTCAAGCCGGACGCGCACGGCACCACCGCTCCCGACCTGAAGCTGGGTCAGGGCCGGGACGACAAGTCGTCCTCCAACAAGTTCACCAGCCCTGCCGACCGCACGGTCCGCAAGGCCCTGCCCTCCGCCGGGGGCAAGACCGCCACCGCCCAGACGCCGGGCGTCGCCGCCGACAACCCGGGCCTCGCGGTCCAGCTGACGGCGTACGGCACGACGGCGCACGGCCTCGAGATCGACAGCGTGATCACGAGCGCGGACACCGACCTGTCCGTCACCGTCGAGTGGGGCGACGGGACGAACGAGCAGTTCGGCGCCTACGGGAACGACGCGCGGACGCTGGCGCACACCTACGCCGAGGTCGGCTCGTACACCGTCAAGTACACCGTGACGGACGCCGCCAACAACGTCACGGCCGTCAACGAGGTCGCCGTCGTCACCCGCGGCTCCGAGTTCACGCCGCACACCCCGACCCGCCTCCTGGACACCCGTGACGGGACCGGCGCCCCGCAGGGCAAGGTCGCCGGGCGCGGCACCACCCGGGTAAAGATCGCCGGCAACGCGAACATCCCGGCCGGCGTCACCGCCGTGGCCCTCAACATCACCGTCACCAACACCGCCGGCGGCGGGCACGTCACCGCCTACGCCGAGGGTCAGGAGCGGCCGACCACGTCGAACGTGAACTTCTCCGCCGGCCAGACCGTACCGAACCTGGTGATCGTGCCGGTGGGTGCCAGCGGTTACGTCGAGCTCTTCAACGGCGGCTGGGAGTCGGTCGACCTGATCGCCGACGTCACCGGCTTCTTCTCCAAGACCGCGTCCAGCGGCTACACGCCGGTCGACCCGACCCGCTTCGTCGACACCCGCGAGGGCCTCGGCACGGCCAAGGGCCAGCTCGGCGCCCGCAAGTCCTTCACCACCCAGATCGGCGGCCTGCGCAACGTGCCCGCGGGCATCAAGGCCGTCGCTCTGAACGTCACGGTGACCAACCCCAAGCAGGCCGGCTACCTGTCCGTCTACCCGGGCGGCGGCTCGGTCCCGGGCTCGTCCAACCTGAACTTCACCGCCGGCCAGACGATCGCCAACTCGGTGATCGTGCCCGTCTCCGCCGACGGCAGGATCAGCGTCTTCAACGGCGCCTGGTCGGGGGCCGACGTGGTCGTCGACGTCGTGGGCTACTACAGCCCGGACAGCGCAAGCGCCTACGTCCGCCTCGTCCCGGAGCGCCTGCTCGACACCCGCGACTCCTCGCAGTGGGCCTACGGCCCCCTCGAGGGCCAGGGCTACATCTACATGCCGCTCACGACCAAGTCGCCCAACATCACGGGCGTGGTGCTGAACAGCACCGTCACCAACACGCAGGGCACCGGCTACCTCACGGTCAGCCCGGACCCGAACTCGATCGACAGCTACAACAACGGCACCGACTTCTGGCCGACGCCGCCGAACTCCTCCAACCTCAACTGGACGAAGGGCGCCACCGTCCCGAACCTGGTCCAGACGACCATGGGCTACAACGGCATCATCGACTTCTGGAACCGGGGCTGGAACGACACCGACCTCGTCGTCGACATCTTCGGTTTCTACGGCAAGGGCTGACGCCCCGTGAGGACCGCGGCCACGGCCGCGGTCCTCATCGCGAAGCGCCCCGGGAACGGCCCCACCGCCGCTCCCGGGGCGCTGTTCGTCCCGCGCGCGCACCGCGCTAGCCTCAGCCACCGACACCAGCTGGGAGGAGCGGTCATGAACGCAACGGTGCGGAGCCCTCGGGGACCGCAGGACCATCCGGAACGGGACTACGACATCGTGCTCTTCGGGGCGACCGGGTTCGTGGGGGCACTGACCGCGGAGTACCTGGCGGCGCACGCACCCGCCGGCTGCCGCTGGGCACTGGCCGGCCGGGACCTCGCCAAACTGGAGCGGCTGCGCGAGCGGCTCGCCGTCATCGACCCCGCGTGCGCCGGCCTCCCCCTGCTCCCGGCCGACGCCGGTGACGCGGGGGCGATGCGCCGATTGGCCGCGTCCACCCGGGTGCTCGCCACCACCGTGGGACCGTACGTCTGGTACGGCGCGGAGCTCGTCGCCGCCTGCGCCGAAGAGGGCACGGACTACCTGGACCTCACCGGCGAGCCGGAGTTCGTGGACCGGATGTACGTGGAGCACGACGCCCGCGCCCGGGAGACCGGCGCCCGCATCGTGCACGCCTGCGGCTTCGACTCGATCCCGGCGGACCTCGGGGCGTACTTCACGGTGTCCCGGCTCCCCGAGGGGGTCCACCTGCGGGTCGACGGGTTCATGCGGTCCAACGCCGTCTTCTCCGGCGGCACCCTGGCCTCCGCGCTGACCGCCATGGGGCGCGGCCCCCAGACCTTCGCGGCCGCGCGCGCCCGCCGGCTGCACGAACCCCGGCTGCTGGGCCGGCGGGCACGAGGGCCGGTCGGTGCGCCCCGGTTCAGCCGGGAGACCGGCACCTGGGCCCTGCCGCTGCCCACGCTGGACCCGGCGATCGTGGCGCGGTCGGCGGCCGCGCTGGAGCGGTACGGCCCGGACTTCCGCTACCGGCACTACGCCTCCGTCAAGCACCTGCCCGTCGCGGTGGGCGGTACGGCGGCCGTGGCCGCGACGCTGGCCGCGGCCCAGGTGCCGCCCGCCCGGCGGTGGCTGATGAACCGCTGGGAGTCGGGCCGGGGTCCCGACGCGCAACGCCGCGCGCGCAGCTGGTTCACCGTGCGGTTCGTGGGCGAGGGCGGCGGCCGGCGCGTGCTCACCGAGGTCTCGGGCGGTGACCCGGGCTACGGGGAGACGGCGAAGATGCTGGCCGAGTCCGCGCTCTGCCTGGCCCACGACGCCCTGCCCGACCGTGCGGGTCAGCTCACCACGGTGGTGGCGATGGGCGACGCGCTGCTCGACCGGCTCCGGAAGGCGGGGATCGTCTTCCGGGTCGCGGACGAACGCTGAGCCGACGACGCCCGTCTCACGCGGCCGCCTCGCGCAGGGCCCGGCGGCACAGGGAATCGGCGTGCCGGGTGGTCTCGGGGATCCGGAAGCGGGGACTGAGGGCGAGCGCGTGGGCGCAGGCGTTGTCCAGCGACACCCGGTGCCCGACGGAGACGTAGACCGGCTTGACGCCGTCCTGCGTGCGCAGCGCCCGGCCGACGACGGCCCCGTCGGGTGCGAGCAGCGGGGCGGCGTCACCGCGCCGGGCGCCGGGTTCCTCGTAGGTGAAGGTGAAGGGGTTCTTCGCGATGCCGATGGCCGGGAGCCCGGTCACCACCCCGAGGTGGCAGGCGAGGCCGAAGCCCCGGGGGTGGGCGAGCCCGTAGCCGTCGCAGACGACGAGGCCGGGGGCCGCCGTCAGGGCGTCGAGGGCGGCGAGCACGGTCGGCAGCTCACGGAAGGCGAGCAGCCCGGGCACGTAGGGGAAGCTGACGTGCCCGACGGCGGTGGCCTCCTCGACGACCTCCAGGGTGGCGGCGTCGAGCACCACGGCCGCGGCCGCGACCAGGTCGCGCTCGTCGTCGTAGGCGACGTCGACACCCGTGACCAGGCCGCGCCCGGGCGGCGGTCCGGGCTCGTCGAGTACGACCTGGTGCCGCAGTACGTCCTGTATCGCCCGGGCTTCGGCCTCGTCGGCGGGGGTCTTCACACTCGTCATGATGAGCGAGAGTAGCCTGGCGATCATGTTCGTCATGGAGCTCAGCTACACCGCACCCCTCGAAGCGGTCGAGGAACAGATGGACGCCCACATCGCGTGGCTGGACGGCCACTACGCCGCCGGCGTCTTCCTCGCCTCGGGCCGCAAGGTCCCCCGCGAGGGGGGCGTGATCCTGGCCGGCGGCGTCTCCCGGGCGGAGATCGAGAGCATCGCGGCCGAGGACCCCTTCGCGGTGGCGGGCGTCTGCTCCTACCGCATCACGGAGTTCATCGCGTCGAGGACGTCGGCGGACCTGTCGGCGGTACGGGAGAACCCGGTCGGGTCCTGAGGGGTGTGACGGGGGGCGGGCCGTGGGGCGGGCCGTGCGGGGGCCCGCCGGGCCGGCTGTTCACCCCCGGCCCGCCCCCACCGCTATCTACCCCGCACCTCCAGCCGACCCACCCGGCCCTTCTCCCCCGACGCCCAGCAGCCCGCGTCCGGCGCGCAGTCGACCGTGTCGAAGGAACCGGAATCCAGGGGGCGCCAGTTGCGGCCGCCGTCCGTGGTGAGGTCCGTTCCCGTCGGGCCCACCGCGAGGGCGGTGTCCGGTCCGTACGGGTACCAGGCCGCGCCCGAGCGGTAGGCCGGGGGCGGGGTGGTGGCCGGGGCCCAGGTGCGGCCGCCGTCGGCGGAGCGGGACGCCGCCTGCGGGGAGGGCCGGCCCGTACGGTAGTCGCCGCCGACCGCGAGGCCCCCCGTACGGTCGCGGAAGGCGAGGGCGAAGACCCCGCGTGCCGGGTCGCCGGCGGGGACGGCGGACTGCGTGGCCGTCCAGTGCAGGCCGCGGTCGGCGGAGTGCAGGACGCGCGCGGTCGCACCGCCGCCCGTGGCGAGCCAGACGTCCTTCGGGCCCGCGCTGACCAGGCACTGGCCGCTCGCGGCGAAGCCGGCTTCGCCGGGCAGGGCCTCCGGCATGCCGTCGGCCGGGAGGGGCTGCCAGGTGCGGCCGCCGTCGGCCGTGGAGAGGAGGCGGAACCTGCCGTCCACCGGGTCGCTCACGGCCAGTCCGTGACGGCTGTCGAAGAAGGTGAGGCAGTCGTAGAAGGCGCGCGGGTCGGGGTTGCGGAAGGTCTCGGTCCAGGTGGCACCGCCGTCCTCGGTGCGCAGGACCCGGGAGGCCTCGCCCTCGCCGATGGACAGGGCCACGGCCCGGCGGCTGTCGAAGGCCTCGATGTCGCGCAGCTCCAGGCCGTCGGCCACGGCCGTCGGCGGGGAGACGTCACTCCAGCTACGGCCGCCGTCCAGGGTGCGCAGGACCGTCCCCTTGGAGCCGGCCACCCAGGCCGTGGACCGGCTGACGGCCGACAGCCCGCGGAAGCGGACCTCCTTGCCGGTGCTTTTCAGCGCCCAGCCGGCGCCGTGCAGCTGCGCCGTCCCCGCGGCCGCGTCCGCCTGGGCGGGCACCGCCAGTAAGCCCACCGTCAAAACTGCCGCGCACATGCCAACTCCCAGAAGTCTCATGGCGCCGGAAGCTAACGCACGGCCGTTTTTCCGTCCAGGGTGCGTCCCCACGGGCCGTCCCCACGGGCCGTCCCCGCTGCCCTCGGGGGCCTCCCCGTACCGGCCGGCCGAGGGCCCCGGGAAGGAGCCGGCCAGGCCGGCCACCGTCATACGGGACCCCCGGGCCGTGCCTTGCGCCTGTGGAGTGAGCGCTAATCAGCCCTTCTGCGACCTCTCGGACAGCCGCCACTGCGAGTGACCGTCCCTTCTCCGCACCCCACCGACGGTCACCCTGTGCGATCACACAGGCGGGTTCCGGCCAATCGGTGACACAGCTCACGTCACCTTCCATGCACGCATTTGCCGATTCCGGCGTCTACCGAGTTGCCGGGCTCCACCCCACGGCCCGGTAGCAGATCCGCCGCAAGGGAGTGAGCCTTGATCACTGTCATCGAGCAGGCCGTGCAGGCCCGTCTGGTCGCCACCGCGCCGAAGGTCGAGACCGTGCCCGTCACCCTCTGCTACGACCGTGCGGACCCGTTCGCCGTCCGCATGGCCTTCCCCGCTCCGGCCACGCTGGAGGGCGTCGAGGTCTCGTGGACCTTCGCGCGGGAGCTGCTGGAGTCCGGGCTGGACCGCCCGTCCGGTTACGGCGACGTGCGCGTGCGCCCGTACGACGGCGACCGGACCACGATCGAGTTCCACGCCCCCGAGGGCGTCGCGATCGTGCTGATGCTCACCGCCGAGCTGCACCGTTTCCTGGAGCGGGCTTCCGCCATCGTCCCGCCCGGCCTCGAGCACCTCTACCTCGACATGGACCACAGCCTGGCCGAGCTGATGCGCGACGGCTGCTGAGCGCCGTACACCGAGGTGCCGTTAATCGTTTGCGGGCGGCTCCGGCCGCCCGTAGCTTCGTAGACGCCCCATCGCCGTCGAAACGGAGCAGGACATTGGACTTCTGAGGTCCGAGACACCGACCACCGTCACCGCCCACCGCTGACCGTCGGCTGTCTCCCCGCGTTGCACGCACCATTCACGCAACCTGGAGGCCTCTATGAGTCACGCCCCTGCTTTCATCACCTGCTCCGCCCTGTCCTTCGACTGGCCCGACGGTTCCCCCGTCTTCGAGGACTTCTCCCTGGCCATCGGCCCGGGCCGGACCGGCCTGATCGGCCTCAACGGCTGCGGCAAGTCCACCCTGCTGAAGCTGATCGCCGGTGAACTCACCGCTCGCGAAGGCGAGTTGTCCGTCGCCGGCACGATCGGCCACCTGCCGCAGAACCTCACCCTCGACACCGCGCTGCGGGTCGACGAGGCCCTCGGCATCCACACGGCCCGCGCGGCCCTGCACGCCATCGAGGCGGGCGAGGCCACCGAGGCCAACTTCACGGCCGTCGGCGACGACTGGGACGTGGAGGAGCGGGCGACCGCCATGCTCGACCAGCTTGGGCTCGCCCGCATCGGGCTGGACCGCACCGTCGGCGAACTGTCGGGCGGCGAGTGCGTACTGCTGCGGCTGGCCGCGCTGCTGCTCGCCCGCCCCGACGTCCTGCTGCTGGACGAGCCCACCAACAACCTGGACCTGCGGGCCCGGCGCCGCCTGTACGCGGCCGTCGAGTCCTGGACCGGGGTGATGGTCCTCGTCAGCCACGACCGGGAGCTGCTGGAGCGGGTCGACCAGATCGCCGATCTGCGCGACGGTGAAGTCCGCTGGTACGGAGGGAACTTCACGGACTACGAGGAGATGCTCGCGGCCGAGCAGGAGTCCGCCGAGCGGATGGTCCGGGTGGCGGAGGCCGACGTGCAGCGCCAGAAGCGCGAACTGGCGGACGCCCAGGTCAAATTGGCGCGGCGCAAACGGTACGGCCAGAAGATGTACGAGAACAAGCGCGAGCCGAAGATCGTGATGGGCGCGCGCAAGCGCGCGGCGCAGGAATCGGCCGGCAAACACCGGATCATGCACACCGAGAAGCTCGCGCAGGCGAAGGAGCGGCTCGGCCAGGCGGTGGAGGCGGTGCGCGACGACG
This sequence comes from Streptomyces sp. NPDC053432, assembly GCF_055585365.1. Taxonomy (NCBI): domain Bacteria; kingdom Bacillati; phylum Actinomycetota; class Actinomycetes; order Kitasatosporales; family Streptomycetaceae; genus Streptomyces; species Streptomyces sp. NPDC053432. The sequence continues at coordinate 309,293 of NZ_JBVJKF010000003.1, read as the reverse complement.
ACGAGATCCGCATCAAGCTCCCCGCCACCCAGGTCCCGCCCGGGCGGCGCGTCCTGACCCTCAGCGACGTGCGGCTGGCCCACGGGGCGGCCGTGCGGGGGGAGTGGGAACTGCGCGGCCCGGAACGGATCGCACTGGTGGGGCGCAACGGTTCGGGCAAGACCACACTGCTGCGCACGGTCGCCGGTCAGCTCGACCCGGTGTCCGGCGAGGCGGTGCGGCATGTGACCACGCGGTTCCTGCCGCAGCGCCTGGACGTACTGGACGAGAGCCGTTCGGTGGTGGAGAACGTGGCGCGGTTCGCCCCGCAGGCCACGAACAACATGATCCGGGCGCGGCTCGCGCACTTCCTGTTCCGCGGCGCCCGCGCGGACCGGCCGGCCGGCACGCTGTCGGGCGGCGAGCGGTTCCGGGCGGCACTGGCGGCCCTGCTGCTCGCGGAGCCCGCTCCGCAGTTGCTGATGCTCGACGAGCCGACGAACAATCTGGACCTGTCGAGCGTGCGGCAGTTGACCGACGCCCTGGAGTCCTACGAGGGCGCGCTCCTGGTGGCCAGTCACGATGTGCCGTTCCTGGAGTCGATCGGCATCACGCGGTGGCTGCTGCTGGACGGCGAACTGCGGCCGACGACGGCCGAGGAGGTCCGGGAGACGCTGTGGCACGAATGATCACCGGTGCGACGCGGCGGTAGGGCCCACGACTTGGTGCCTCCCGTCGAGGTCGGGACCAGGGTTCGGCAGCACGAAGACCGGTCGGTCGCTGGAGGGTCGCACGGGCCCACCTGGTCTCTCTGTGTGAGACTTGCGCTACCGAACGTAGCGTGATCCGGAGGAGGGTCCCCGTGCCGCCCAGGAGCACGCCGACCGCGAGGCAGCGGCGCCTGGGGTCCGAGCTGCGCAGACTCCGTGAGGAGGCGGGGGTGACGGTGCAGCAGGCCGCGGCCCTGCTGGGAGTGGACCGCACACGGATCCCGAACATCGAATCCGGCCGGATCGGCATCACGGCCGAGCGCGTCCGCACCCTCGCCTTCAACTACGACTGCCCCGACAAGGGCCTCGTCGACCTGCTCGCGGCGATGGCGCAGGAACGGGACAAGGGATGGTGGGAGCAGCACCGGGGGGTGCTGGCGCCGGGGCTGCTCGACATCTGCGAACTGGAGCACCACTCGGTCGAGTTGCACACCGCGGTCACCACGCACATACCGGGGCTGCTGCAGACCGAGGCCCACGCGCGGGCGGTCTTCGACACCGCCTACCCGCCGTTGCCGGAGCCGGACCTGCAGGCGCGGCTCGCACTGCGCATGAGCCGGCAGCAGGTGTTCGCGCGGGAGCGGCCCCCGTTGTACGCGGCGGTGGTGCACGAGGCCGCCCTGCGCATGCAGTTCGGGGGACCGAAGGTCGCCCGGGCGCAGCTGCGGCACATCCTGGAGCAGTCGGAGCGGGCGCGTACGACGGTGCTGGTCATCCCCTTCACCGCCGGCGGCTTCCCGGGGGCCGGGCAGTCGTTCACGTACGCCGTGGCCGAGACGCGCCGGCTGGACACCGTGCAGCTGGACAGCTCGCACGGCTCGATGCTGCTGGACTCCCACATGAAGCTGCTGCGCTACCGAGGGCTGCTGGAGCGGCTGCGCTCCCTGGCGCTGCCCGCCGCCGCTTCCCGCGATTTCATCCACGCCGTCGCACAGAGCCTGTGACCGGGCCGAGCAGGAGAGAAGCCATGAACACGACCACCCGCACCGTTGCGCTCCCCGCCCGTCCGGAGGCCGGGATCACCGCGATCACCTGGGACGAGGGCTTCTGCAGCGAAGGAGCCAACTGTTTCCGCTTCGGGCGTGACGGCGAGGGGAAGGCTTATATCGGAACGACAGAGTCCGCGATGTACGTCACCGACTCGATCGACGCCCTCCGGGCACTGATCTCCGCGGTCAAAGCGGGGGCGGCCGACCACCTCCTGGCGTGACTTCGCCCCGTCGTGAGCCCTTCACCCCGCCCTCGAACTGCATCGATAACCGGATGTAACCAGACATACACCTGGCGGGGACTTGGCTCGTCTTGATGTCACACTTAACCTACGACTCCGTAGGCTACGGAACCGTAGGTAGTTCGCTTTACATCCAGGAGTACCCGTGACGATCACTTCTCCCCACCTCGGCAGCTCGGAGGCGTGGACCGACGCCAAGCTGCTGTTCGCGCTGGAAGAGGTGGTCGAGAAGGAGCTCAACCGCCACCTGAAGGTCACCAAGGACTGGATGCCCCACGAGTACGTCCCGTGGAGCGACGGCCGGAACTTCCCCGGCTTCTTCGAGGACGGCGAGGCCTGGGACCCGCAGCAGTCCAAGGTCACCGAGATCGGCAAGATCGCGCTGGTCGTGAACCTGCTGACCGAGGACAACCTCCCGAGCTACCACCACGAGATCGCGACGCTCTTCGGCCGCAACGGCGCCTGGGGCACCTGGGTGCACCGCTGGACCGCCGAGGAGGGCCGCCACGGCATCGTGATGCGCGACTACCTGCTGGCCTCGCGCGCCGTGGACCCGGACAAGCTGGAAGCGTTCCGGATGCAGCACATGTCGGAGGGCTTCGAGTCCGACAACAGCCACTCGATGCTGCACTCGGTGGCGTACGTGGCCTTCCAGGAGCTCGCGACCCGCATCTCGCACCGCAACACCGGCCACCAGTCCGGTGACCCGGTCTGCGACCGGATGCTGGCGCGCATCGCGCAGGACGAGAACCTGCACATGATCTTCTACCGCAACCTGCTGGCCGCTGCCTTCGAGATCGCCCCGGACCTCACGATGCAGGCCGTGCGGGACGTCGTCGTCAACTTCCGGATGCCCGGACACGGCATGCCCGGCTTCGAGCGCATGGCCGCGCAGATGGCGATCGGCGGGGTCTACAACCTGCGGATCCACCACGACGACGTGCTGAGCCCCGTGATCCGCTTCCTGAAGATCATGGACATCGACGGTCTGGGCCCCGACGGCCAGAAGGCCCAGGATGAGCTCGGCCTCTTCATGAACGGCCTGGACGCCGAGGCCCGCAAGCTCGACGAGCGCCTGGCCGCCCGCGCGGCACGCATCGCCGCCCGCAAGGGCTGAGGCGGATTCCCCTGGCAGAGCACCGCTCTGCCAGGGTTTCGCGTCCCCGCACCTGATCAGCGGCGCGGCCTCAGGGCCTGGCGTTCCGTTTCCGACAGGCCGCCCCAGACGCCGAAGCGCTCGTCGTTCGCCAGGGCGTACTCCAGGCACGCCACCCGCCCCTCGCACGCCCCGCACAGCCGCTTAGCGTCGCGCAGTGACGAGCCCGGTTCCGGGAAGAAGAAGCCCGGGCCCGTCTGGGCGCACAGGGCGAGGTCGTACCAGGCGGTGGCAGCTTCAGGAGCGGAGGTGTTCATCGACATGCCGGTGATACTCACCGCCGCCGATGGACGTCCGATCAACGCCTGATCAACAACACCAGGTGACGGGCCGCTCCCCGTCCACCCAGCGGTACGCGTTGCGCGGTGCTGTCAGGGGTCCTGTTTGGCGCGGCTCGGTTGGACGCGTTTGGGTTCGCCCGGCATTTTCGGGTAGTCCGGCGGGTACGGCATGTCCGCCAGGCCGTGGTCGTGTTCGTCTCGGGAGGCCAGCTCCAGTGCGGCGTCCAGGGTGAAAGCGTGGTCGTCCATGTCCGCGTGCAGGTCGCCCACTTCGGCGAAGCGGGCCGGCATCGTGACGATGTCGAAGTCGCGCGGCTCCACGTCGTCCACTTCGTCCCAGCGCAGCGGGGCCGACACCGGGGCGTGCGGGCGGGGCCGGACGGAGTAGGCGGAGGCGATCGTGCGGTCGCGGGCCGTCTGGTTGTAGTCGAAGAAGATCCGCTCGCCGCGCTCCTCCTTCCACCACGCCGTCGTGACCTTGCCCGGCATCCGGCGCTCCAGCTCCCGGCCGATGGCGATCGCGCACCGGCGGACCTCCGTGAAGGTCCAGCGCGGGGCGATGGGCACGAAGACGTGCAGGCCGCGGCCGCCCGAGGTCTTGGGCCAGCCGCGCAGGCCCAGTTCCTCCAGCAGGGGCCGCAGTTCGTGGGCGGCGGCCACCGCGTGGCGGTAGTCGGTGCCCGGCTGCGGGTCGAGGTCGATGCGCAGTTCGTCGGGGCGGTCGGTGTCGTCGCGCCGCACCGGCCAGGGGTGGAAGGTGAGGCAGCCCAGATTGGCGGCCCACAGTACGGCCGCGGGCTCGGTGGGGCAGATCTCGTCCGCCGTGCGGCCGCTGGGGAAGGCGATGTGGGCGGTCGGGATCCAGTCGGGGAGGTTCTTCGGGGCGCGCTTCTGGAAGAAGGACTCCCCCTCCACCCCGTCCGGGTAGCGCTCCAGGGTCGTGGGCCGGTTCCGCAGGGCGCGCGTGACGCCCTCCGCGACCGAGAGGTAGTACTCGGCCACGTCCCTCTTCGTGAGCCCCCGCTCGGGGAAGTACACCTTGTCCGGGTTGGACAGCCGGACCGTACGGCCGCCCGCCTCCAGCTCGATCGCGTTGCCCGCAGCACCCATGTGGGCCACGTTAGGCGGGCCCGACCGGTCGCGCATACCGGGCGCCTCCGGACGTACCGCCGCAGAATCGACAGCATGGATCTGCCGGTGATGCCCCCCGTGAAACCGATGCTCGCCAAGTCCGTGGCCAGGATCCCGCCCGGCATGCAGTACGAGGCCAAGTGGGACGGCTTCCGGGCGATCGTGCACCGCGACGGCGACGAGGTCGAGATCGGCAGCCGCACGGGCAAGTCCCTGACCCGGTACTTCCCGGAGCTGGCGGTGGCGCTGAAGGCCAATCTGCCCGACCGGTGCGTCGTGGACGGCGAGATCGTCATCATCCATGACGGACGGCTGGACTTCGACCGGCTGACCGAGCGGATCCATCCCGCCGCCTCCCGCGTGAAGCTGCTCGCCGAGACCACCCCCGCCGCCTTCGTCGCCTTCGACCTGCTGGCACTCGGCGACGAGGCGCTCCTCGACACGCCGCTCGGTGAGCGCCGTGCCGCCCTCGTCCGCTCCCTCTCCACCGCCCGGCCCCCCGTTCACCTCGCGCCCGCGACCACCGACCGCGCGCTCGCGCAGGAATGGTTCGAGCGGTTCGAAGGCGCCGGGCTCGACGGGGTGATCGCCAAACCGCTCGATCTGCCCTACCGGCCCGATGCGCGCCTCATGTTCAAGATCAAGCACGAACGTACCGCCGACACCGTCGTCGCGGGTTTCCGTTTCCACAAGAGCGGTCCGATTGTCGGATCGCTGCTGTTGGGCCTGTACGACGCTCACGGCGCCCTCCAGCACGTGGGGGTGTGCGCGGCCTTCCCGATGAAGCGCCGCGCCGAGCTGGTGGAGGAGCTCGCGCCACTGCGGATGGAGGACCCGGCCGGGCACCCCTGGGCCGCCTGGGCCGAGGAGTCCGCGCACGAGAGCGCCCGGCTGCCCGGCGCGACGAGCCGCTGGACCGGCAAGAAGGACCTGTCCTGGGTGCCGCTGCGCCCTGAGCGGGTCGTCGAGGTGGCCTACGACCACATGGAGGGGGACCGCTTCCGGCACACGGCCCAGTTCCGCAGGTGGCGTCCCGACCGGGCGCCGGAGAGCTGTACGTACACCCAGTTGGAGGAGGTCGTGGGCTACGACCTGGCGGAGGTCCTCGGACCCGGTCCGGGCTCGGATTAGGCTTCCGCCTCTCGCTCCCCCCTCCCGCCCGTACCGGGTGGCAATTCAGCCAATTCGCCGCCGAGCCATGACATGCTCCTGACACTTCATGATCGCTGTGGGACCCTCCCGGCACGCACTCCGCACCCTCTGAGAGGCCCAGCGCCTCGCCCACCCCCACCAGTACGGCATGGAGGAGCGAATCATGAGGTACTTCACGCGCGGAACGGCCCGGATCCTTCCGCCGGCGCTCGCGGCGGTTCTGGCCCTGGCCGGTGCCGGCACCGCCCTCGCGCACGGTTCGGCCGCCGATCTGAAGGCCGACGGCGTGATCGTGGTCGCCGGCAGCACGTGCACCTGGACCAACGCGAGCACCAACGCGGCCGCTCCGGCCGCCCTCACCATCGACCGCACCACCGTCAACGCACCGGGAGGAAATCTGGCCTGCGGCGGCGGCATCGCCGCCGCCCTCAACAACAACCCCGCCTTCACGTTCGACGACGCCGCCGGCACGGCGCGGACCGATCTGATCGACATCACCGGCAAGCAGAGCTTCATCTCCTGCCGCTACAAGGCGGCGAACATCGTGTGGGACCGCGACGGCGTGACCCGTAAGTACGTCAACCGGGCCTTCACCGCCACCAAGACCTCCGGCAGCTTCCTGTGCCCGGGCTCGGTCACCACACCGGCCGGGGACGCGTCCGTGCTGTTCCACTGAGCCGACGCGCCAAGGGCCCGGCCCGCCGCGCGGGCGGGTCGGGCCTCGGCCGGCCGGCCCGCCGGCGAGCCAGCCGGCCAGCCGGCCCGACCCGCTTTAAATCGGTGGTGCCCGGTCCGGTGGCCTTGTAGCTTCACCGTGCGACCGCGCCTGACGATGCGCCCGGCTGCGGCTACTTCCTTCTGACAACCAAGTGACGCCGCCGCCCCTTTTGATCTCGGCAGGCGCGGGCGCGCCTTCGCCCCGTCGACGCTTCGTCCGGGGCGTCCCGTCCTTTGAATCCGGGGGGATTCACTGCCTCGTCACACCCCGCGCGTCTCCAAGGTCTGGTCCGAGATGCTCGTGGCGCCGCACATCTCGGCGGCCGCACGCTCCCTGCCCGCTCCAGGGCTCCACCACCGGCCCGCCTGGCCGGATCTGCGCACCCATCAGGGCGGCCCGGGCTTCGTCCGGGAGCCGCGCGAGGAGCTCTTCCTCCTCGCGGTCGGCAACTTCGTCTCCCAGCGGACCTTCTACGAGAGCGGCGAGGAGCGGGACGGCCGCTTCTCCCGCCTCGTCGGTGAACTCGCCGTCCAGGACCCGGTCTGGACGGCCGGTCTGCTGCGCTGGCTCCGCGGCGAGGGCAACATGCGCACCGCGTCCCTGGTGGGTGCCGCCGTGTACGTACGCGCCCGGCTCGCCGCCGGGGCCTGCGAGGGGCCGTCCAACCGGTCCGTGATCGACTCGGTGCTCCAGCGCGCCGACGAACCCGGCGAGCTGCTCGCCCACTGGATCTCGGCGTACGGGCGGAGGGTGCCGACACCCGTGAAGCGGGGCATCGCCGACGGCGTACGCCGGCTGTACACGTCCCGGTCCCTGCTCAAGTACGACACTGCGTCCAAGGCCTTCCGCTTCGGCGACGTGCTCAACCTGGTGCACGCCTCCCCCGACCCGGACAAGCCCTGGCAGGGCGCGCTCTTCCGGTACGCCCTGGACCGCCGCCACCACCCGGAGCAGGCCGTGCCGCCGGCCTCCGACCGCCTGCTGAGCGCCCACCGCGCGCTGATGGCGTCGGCGGTGGAGGAGCGGCGGGCGGTGGTGACCGGACCGGGCGGCTCCGAGCGCCTGACCGAGGCGGGCATGACCTGGGAGGCCCTGGCGGGCTGGCTCCGGGGACCGATGGACGCCGCGGTCTGGGAGGCCGTGATCCCCGCCATGGGGCCGATGGCGCTCCTGCGGAACCTGCGGAACTTCGACGAGGCGGGGGTCTCGGACGACGTAGCCGCCCGCGTCGCCGCCCGCCTTTCGGACGCCTCCGAGGTCGCCCGGTCCCGGCAGTTCCCCTTCCGCTACCTGGCCGCCCATCAGCACGCGCCCTCCCAGCGCTGGTCGGCCGCGCTGGAACGGGCGCTGGGCCACTCCCTCACCAACGTGCCGTCCCTGCCCGGCCGGACCCTGATCCTGGTGGACCGGTCGGACTCCATGTTCTGGGACACCTCCTCCGAGCGGTCCGGGCTGAGCCGGGCGGACGCGGCCGCCGTGTTCGGCACCGCGCTGGCCATGCGTGCCGACGAGGCGGACCTGGTGGAGTTCGGCTGGGGCAGCCGAACGGTGCCGTTCGAGCGGGGCGAGCCGGTGCTCGACGTGCTGAAACGGTTCCACAGCCTCGGGGGCACGGAGACCACGACGGCGGTGCGCAAGCACTACCGGGGGCACGACCGGGTCCTGATCGTCACCGACGAGCAGGCCGCCGCCGTACCCGGCCGGCGCGGCGGACCGGCCGAGCCGGTCCCGGCCCACGTCCCGGTCTACACGTGGAACCTGGCGGGCTACCGGCCCGCCCACGGCCCCGCCGGCCCCAACCGGCACACGTTCGGCGGCCTCACCGACGCCGCGTTCCGGATGGTCGGTCTCGTCGAGGCCGGCCGCGAGGCGGCGTGGCCGTGGACCACCGGGCCGGACCCCGCTCAGCCCGTGGTCAGCTTCTCCCACTCCCCCCGCTCCGGTCCCGCCGGCCTGGGCGCGTAGTCCGGCCGCGCCTCCAGCCAGCGCGCCACCCGGGCCCGGACCTCCGGATCGGCGTACGCGCGCTCCGGGGGCTCGGCCAGGTGGCGGACCCTCGCCCGGGCCCGCATCACCTCGGGGTCCTCCAGCGCGCATTCGAACAGCGCCGCCACCTCCCGCTGCGGCCCGGAGCGCACGGCCCGGGTCGCGAACCGCTCCCCGATGGCCGAGTCCGCGACCACCTGGAAGTCGAACCAGGGCTTCAGGGTGCGCACCGCCCAGTCGTGGTAGTCGGCGGCGTACCGCTCCGATCCCGGATCGCGGCCGGCCGTACGGGCCACCCTGCGGGCCGCCCACAGGGCGAGCGAAGTGCCTTGCCCGAGGGTGGGGTTCGTGTGCGTGATCGCGTCGCCGACCGGTACGAGTCCGCTCACGACCGGGCCGCGCTCGTCGGCCTGCGGGCTCCACCGGTTGTCCAGGCTCGCGGTCGCGAGTACGTCCGACAGCGGCTGCGCGCCCAGTGCCAGCCAGGCCTGGCCCGGCGCGAAGGAACGGGCCGCGGCCTCGAAGACCGCCGGATCGCGCAGTGCCGAGCGCGTGGTGTCGGTGGTGTGCACGAACAGCGTGACGGCGAACACCCGGTTGTCGGCGGGGAAGACGGCGCACCCGGCGAAGGCCCCACCGGCCACCGCCCACGGCCGGCGCGGTCCCTCGTCCACGCCCTCGGGCAACCGGTACCAGCGGCAGAAGTAGGCCAGTCCGGTGCGGTGGCGTTCCACCGCGGCCGGGCGGCAGCCCGCCGCGGCGAGCCACCGCTCGGTGCCGCCCCGGCGGCCGCCCGCGTCCACCACGAGGTCCCCCGGGTAGTCCCCTTCGCCGGTCGTCACCCCGGTGACCCTGATCCCGGGGGCCGTGGTCAGTCCGGTGACCGGCTCGCCGTACCGCGAGACTGCCCCCGGTTCCCCGCGCAGGGCCGTGGCCAGGGCGCTCTCCAGCAGGATCCGCCGGGCCTGGATCATGACGAGGTCCTCGTCGCCGGGGCGCGCGGGGGGACGTACGTCGAACCAGTCCAGCTCGTGCCGCTCGCGCGCGCCGAGCCGGAGCATCTCCTCGTACACATCCGGCAGTTCCTCGCGCAGGACGCTCCGGGCGGCGCCGAGCAGGGCGTGCGGCTGGCTCGCCTGGGGCACGGACGGGCGGCGCCAGCCGAAGAAGTCGCGGTCGAGCGCGGTGCCGGGGGCACGGGTGTCGCGCTCGAACACTTCGACGGTGTGCCCGTACCGTGCCGCGATCAGGGCGGTGGCCAGGCCTCCGATGCCTCCGCCGATGACCAGCACATGTGCCATTGCGCCCCCTGAGCCGAAGTACGGTACGACGATCAGACCGCCCAGAGCCTGCGCGGACGGGACCTGGCCGAAACTCGCACAGCCGTCCGAGGGCCGGACGGCCCCGGGATCAGCGGGCCGCCCGGTACGCCTCGACGGCCCGGCAGCCCTCCTCCTCGATCAGGTCCGCGTTGATGGCGACGGCTGCCTGTACGCCCTGCGCGGCGGCGCCCGCGACCTGCGCCATCGGCGCCGTCACGTTCCCCGCCGCCCAGACGCCGGACAGCGCGGTGGCCCCGGTCGCGGCGTCCGACTCCACGCAGGTGCCGATCACCTGGCCGTCCCGCTCCAGGACGGTCGTCGGCAGGCCCAGGCCGGTCAGCACTCCGGAACGGGCGGTGAACCGCGGGGCCACCACCAGTGCCCGGCACTCGGCCCTGCCCCCGCCCGCCAGGTCCACCCCGGCCAGCCGGTCCTCCGCATCGACCGTGAGGCCGGTCACCTCCCCTTCGACCACGGCGACCCCGAGGGCCGCCAGCAGCTCGCGGTCCTGCGCGGTGGGCTGCCAGGTGTGCGCCAGCAGGGTCGTGCGGTCGCTCCACTGCCGCCACATCTGCGCCTGGTGCACGGACACGGGGCCCCCGGCCAGCACCGCGACCGGCGCGTCCCGGACCTCCCAGCCGTGGCAGTACGGGCAGTGCAGCACGTCCCGCCCCCAGCGCTCCGCGAGCCCCGGCACCGCCGGCAGCTCGTCCACCAGCCCGGTGGTGACCAGCAGCCGGCGGGCCCGGACGGTGGAACCGTCCCCGCAGCGCACCAGGAATCCCCCGCCGGGCAGCCGATCCGCGGCGACGGCCGTGCCCCGCCGGACCAGCCCGCCGTAGCCGGTCACCTCGGCCCGGCCACGTTCCAGCAGTTCGGCCGGGCCGCGCCCGTCGTGGCCGAGATAGCCGTGCATGTGCGCGGCGGGGGCGTTGCGCGGGCTGCCGGAGTCGATGACGAGGACCGAACGGCGGGCCCGGACCAGGGTCAGTGCCCCGGCGAGCCCGGCGGCCCCGCCGCCCACGACCACCACGTCGAACACGTCGTCCCTCGTTCCCTCTGCGTCGTCCATGGCTGTGAGCCTCCGCCCGGCCGTGCACATTTGACAAATGTCCTTGCCGAAGTGGCAAATGGATCCATGGCCACCGAGGAGCACGACGAGGAACTCGCGGGCGTGCTGACCGCCGTGGGACCACGGCTGCGCGCCCTGCGCCGGCAGCGCGGCACCACACTGGCGCAGCTCAGCGAGACCACCGGGATCTCGCTCTCCACCCTCTCCCGGCTGGAGTCGGGGCAGCGCCGGCCGACGCTGGAGCTGCTGCTCCCGCTCGCCCGGGCGCACCGGGTGGCACTCGACGAGCTGGTCGGCGCGCCGGAGACCGGGGACCCCCGGATCCGGCCGCGGCCCTTCGTCCGGCACGGCAGGACCTATGTGCCGCTGACGCGCGACTTCGGCGGTCTGCACGCGTACAAGACGATCCTGCCGCCCGCCGGAAGCCCGGCGGGCGATCCCGAGCCCGAGCGGCAGGTCCACGAGGGCTACGAGTGGCTGTACGTGCTGTCCGGGCAGGTGCGGCTGCTGCTCGGCGAGCACGATCTGGTCCTCGGCCCCGGGGAGGCCGCCGAGTTCGACACCCGTACGCCGCACGCCTTCTCCAACGCGGGGCCGCGCCCCGCCGAGTTCCTGAGCCTCTTCGGCCCGCAGGGCGAGAGGATGCACGTCCGGGCCCGGCCCACCACGTCACCGGAAGGACGCCGATGAACCACACCGCCACCGACCGGCACCCCGAGCAGCCCGAGCGCCCCGAGCGCGCCGAGCCCCGGCCCAACGGGGTCGTCGGCGTCGGGCTCGTGGTCGTGTCCCCGGACGGCCGGGTGCTGCTGGGCCAGGCGCACGACGGCCGCTGGGAGCTGCCCGGCGGCAAGGTCGACCCCGGCGAGGGCTTCGAGCAGGCGGCCGCGCGGGAGCTCGCCGAGGAGACGGACCTGCGGGCGGAGCCCGGGGGGATCCGGGTGCTCGGCGTCCGGATCGACGCGCAGGCCGGCGTGACCAGGCTGACCGCGGCCGCCGTCACCACCACGGCGACGGGCGTGCCCGTCGTCACCGAGCCGCACAAGATCGTCCGGTGGGAGTGGTTCGCCCCCGAGTCGATCCCCGCCGCGCTCTACGCACCGTCGGCGGGCGTGCTCCGCACCTGGCGCCCGGACCTCGACACCCTGCCGCCCGTGTCCCCGTACGACTACCCGACCGCCCCGCCGCCCGAAGCGGCCTGACCCCCCGCGCCTACGCCCGCGTGACCACCCGCGGCGCGAAGTTCCCCTCGCCCAGGTCCTCCGCCAGCAGCCGCTTCGCGATCGCGTCCGCCGCCACCCGCAGTTCGGAGCTCCCCGGCCGGCCCCGGTCCTGTTCCAGCCGGTCCTTCAGCCACTCCGCCCACGCGGCCGAGATGACCCCGGCCTCGCGCTCCCCGGCCGGGGTGTGCGCGAAGAATCCGTTCTGCCGCGTCAGGTACCCCTCGTCGACCATCCGCTCGAACACCGGCAGCAGAACCTCCGGCGGCAGCGACCGCCGTCCCGCGATCAGCCCGAGGCTGGCGTGGCCGACCGTCCGCGTCATCATGTCCACCTGCATCACGGCCCACGCGCCCGCCATGTCCAGCCGTGTGTCGGAGGCGTCGACGATCGCGCGCGCCTCCTCCGGCCCCATGTTCCGCACGAGCTTGCCGACCGCCAGCTCCAGCAGCTTGGCCGAGTCCCCCGAGGCCGTGGCCGGCGAGCCGAAGCCGTCGCCCATGTCCGTGGAGGCGGCCCGGGCGGTGTCGCGCAGCCGGACCTGCTTGAGGAACAGGGAGACCACGAAGCCGACCAGCGCCACCGGCACCGTCCACAGGAACACCGTGTGCAGGGCGTGCGCGTACGCGTCGATGATCGGGCCGGCGGCCGCCGGATCGAGCCCGTGGACCCCCTCGGGGCTCGTCGCCGCCCTGCCCAGCTGCGCCGGGTCCCCACCGGTGGCCCGGGCCGCCTCCGCCACGCCCGCCGTGAGCGCGGGCTCCAGGCTGTTGGCGTAGATCGTGCCGAACACGGCGGTCCCGAAGCTGCTGCCGAGCGTACGGAAGAAGGTGACGCCGGACGTGGCCGTGCCGAGGTCCGCGTAGTCGACGGTGTTCTGCACGGCGATCGTCAGGACCTGCATGCACAGGCCGATGCCGGCGCCGAGGACGAACATGTACAGCGATTCCAGCCAGGCGCCGGTGCCCGGTCCCATCAGGGAGAGCAGGTACAGGCCGAGGCCCATGACGGCGCTGCCCACGATCGGGAAGATCCGGTACCGCCCCGTCTTACTGGTGACGTTGCCGCTGAAGACGGAGCAGATCAGCAGGCCGATGACCAGTGGCAGCGTCCGGACCCCCGAGACCGTGGCCGAATCCCCGTCCACGTACTGCAGATAGGTCGGCAGGAACGTCATCGCGCCCAGCATCGCGAAGCCCACCACGAAGCTGAGCACCGAGCAGACCGCGAAGACGGGATTGCGGAACAGCCGCATCGGCAGCATCGGCTCCGCGGCCCGGGCCTCCACCAGGCAGAAGAGCACCAGGGCCACGACCCCGCCCGCGAAGAGGCCGATGATCGTCGGCGAAGTCCACGCCAGCTCGTTCCCGCCCAGGCTCGTGGCCAGGATCAGCGCACTGGCCCCGGCGGTGACGAGCGCGATGCCCAGGTAGTCGATCACCGGCCGGCCCGACGCCCGCATGGCGGGGATCGTCCGGGCCGCCGCCACGACCACCAGGATGGCGATCGGGACGTTCACGTAGAAGCACCAGCGCCAGCTCAGGTGGTCGGTGAAGAACCCGCCCAGCAGCGGTCCGATCACGGTGGCGACGCCGAAGACCGCGCCGATCGCGCCCTGGTACTTGCCGCGTTCGCGCAGCGGGACCACGTCCGCGATCAGGGCCATGGAGGTCACCATGAGGCCGCCCGCCCCGATGCCCTGCAGGCCCCGCCACACGATGAGCAGGGTCATGTTGCTCGCGAGGCCGCAGAGGAAGGAGCCGGTGATGAAGACGATCGCGGAGACCTGGAAGATCAGCTTCCGGCCGAAGAGGTCACCGAACTTGCCGACCAGCGCCGTCGCCACGGTCTCGGCGAGCAGGTAGGAGGTCACCACCCACGACATGTGGGCCGCGCCGCCGAGGTCGGCCACGATCGTGGGCAGGGCCGTGCCCACGATCGTCTGGTCCAGCGCGGCCAGGAGCACGCCCAGCATGATCGTGCCGAAGATGACGTTGCGCCGCCGCCGGTCGAGGGCGGGAGACGCCGAGGTCGCTGCGGGGGCTGTGGTCACATCTCGCACTCTCACAGCGCACCCGGCCGCACGCATGCGGCGTACCGCCGTACGGACGAGGGGCGTACGGCCGGGGGCGTGCGGTATCAGCGCAGATGGGCCAGGCCGGGATGGGCCGCCGCGTACCCGTCCAGCAGCCGTCGGGCCACCGCCACCGAGTCCACCAGTGGGTGCAGCGCGAAGGCCTTCACCGCATCGGCCCGCGAACCGCTCGCCGCGGCCGCCAGGACCTCCCGCTCGACGGCCTTGACCGCCGTCACCAGGCCCACCGCGTGCAGCGGCAGCTGCGCGACGCCCAGCGGGTGGGCGCCGTTGGCGTCGACGAGGCAGGGCACCTCGATGACCGCCTCGGCGTCGAGGACGCGCAGCGTGGAGCCGTTGGGGACGTTCAGGATCAGCGTGGCCCGCTCGTCGCGTGCGATGGCCCGCATCAGGGCGAGCGCGACCTTCTCGTAGCCCCCCGATTCCAGGTCGCTCTCGTCGCGGTCGCCGACGCCGGCCGCCTCGCGGTTCTCGGCCATGTACGTGGCTTCGCGCTCGGCCCGGGTCCGGTCCCAGGCGGCGAGGGCCGCACCGGCGGGCTGCCCGGGCCGGCCGGCCTCGGCGTAGAAGCCGCGCTGCTGGTCGCGCAGGAAGGCCCCGCGCGTCTGCTTCGCCTCCTGGTACGTCCGTACGGTGTCACGGTTGAAGTAGTAGTAGTGCAGGTACTCGTTCGGGATCGCACCGAGCGAGCGCAGCCACTCGGCCCCGAAGAGCCGGCCCTCCTCGAAGGACTCCAGCGCCTCGGTGTCGGCCAGCAGACGGGGCAGTTCGTCGCGGCCGGCGATCCGCAGCCCGCGCACCCACCCCAGGTGGTTGAGGCCGACGTAGTCGATCCAGGCCTCCTGCGGACGGGCGCCGAGCAGCCGGGCGATGCGCCGTCCGAGGCCCACGGGGGAATCGCAGATGCCGATCACGCGTGCGCCGAGCTCCTCGGCCATCGCCTCGGTGACCAGCCCGGCCGGGTTGGTGAAGTTGATGACCCACGCCTCGGGGGCGATGCGGGCGATCCGGCGGGCGAGTTCCCTGGCCACCGGCACGGTCCGCAGGCCGTACGCGATCCCGCCCGCGCCCACCGTCTCCTGGCCCAGCACTCCCTCGGCCAGGGCGATCCGCTCGTCGGCGGCGCGGCCCTCCAGGCCGCCGACGCGGATGGCGGAGAAGACGAAGTCGGCCCCGCGCAGGGCCTCGTCCAGATCCCGCGTGGCCGAAACGACGGGGGCGTCGGGCACGGCGGCGGCCGCTGCCTGGTCGGTGAGCACGCGGGCCATGGCGGCGAGCCGGACCGGATCCTCGTCGTACAGGGTCACCTGGGACACCCGGCCCTCGGCGTGGTCGCCGAGCAGGGCCCCGTAGACGAGCGGCACGCGGAAGCCGCCTCCGCCGAGGATCGTCAGCCGCACGCCCTTACCGCCCTTCACCGAAGCCGTCCCTGCCGTCACCGCAGCCGTACCGCAGCCGCCGCGAGCCATCACCGGTGCGGCGTGCCGGCGCCGCCGCGGACCGTGGCACGACCGGGACCGCGGCCCGACGCGCACCCGCACCGGATGCCACGATCCGTGACACCGGGCCGGTATCCGTCCGGCACTCCTGCGATCCGGCGGCGGCGCACCGGCTGCGGGCACCAGTCTCCTCCGGCCGGCCGCCCGCGGCCGGTCATCGCCGCCGGTTCACTCCCCCAGCGGCGGCACGGCGCGCAGTCTGGCGCCCCGCTGGTGCACGAGCCCGCTGTCGCGGACGGGACCCGGGGATCCGCCCTGCGGCGCCGAGAGGACCAGGGTGATCCGGGTCAGCCCCATCGCCTCCAGCATCCGGCTGGATTCGGCCACCATCCGGCAGCGCACGAGGCCCCACCTCGGGTCGGGGTGGCGCACGGTGCGCACCGCACCGTCCTGCTCGGCGGCCTCGGTCCCGCGCTTGCTCAGCCAGTGCGGGACCCCGTAGCGGTAGGCCGCCTCCATGAAAGGATCGCGGGCCACCTCCTGGCGGATGCTGCTCAGCCCCTCGTCCTGCGGCGCCTCGGCCAGCGCGGTGGCCAGCTGGGCAAGCAGCGGTACGCACCAGGCCGGCTCGTGGTCCTCCAGTACGCCCGCCGCGTCCGGGTGGAACAGGACGAAGCGCAGGAAGTTGTCGTCGGGCAGGGCCGTCGGATGCGGCCGTACGGACTGGAAGAGCTGGTCGAAGGCCGAATTGGTGAGCGCCACGTCCCAGCGGTGGTCCACGAGGAAGCTCGGGTAGGGCATGGCCTCCATGAGGGCCGCGTAGTCGCACAGGTAGTCGCGCTGCGCCGGGTCCTGGGGCAGCCGGCTGTCCTCGTCGGCCCTCCAGGTGGGCGGCGGATCGCGGTCGACCATGACGCGGAAGAGCCAGAAGCACTGCCGCTCGCTCATCTCCAGGGCTTCGGCCAGGGCGAGCAGTTTGCGGTCCGTCCACTCCTTGACCAGGCCGCGTTCCCAGTTCCCGTACGCACGCACGCTGATGCGCAGACGGGCGGCGAGGTCCTCCTGGCTCAGGCCCAGTTCCTCACGGCGCTGGCGCAAAATCTCCTTGCGTCGCTCCGCCCGTACGGCGCCGCGTGCGGACTCATCGGCCGCCAGGCGCTCTTCACCGGCTCGGGCGAGGCCATCGGACGGGCCCACCGCTGCGAGATGTGGCACCGAGAGCTCCCCCTCCCTCACGGTCTGGATCTTCATTTCCGTGTGGCGATCCTGCTACCGACTTCATTCGAGTGTCAACTATTGTGGCAATTCCAGCCTCTTGACAGCTCATTCCCGCCACAGCTGTGGCACGTTCTAGCCCTTCGAGGCCGGAACGGCTAGATTCCAGAAGCCGACCACGTGTCCGAACCGACTTCGCGCGATCTAGGAGAACCACTGGTGACAGACGGCTTCCCGGCTCCCGTCGCGGTGGCCCACGCACCCCTGGCAGCCACCGTCGCGCGCGTTGCCGAACTCGCAGCCAAGATGGGCCGCGACCGGAGCCAGGTCTTCGACCTGCGACGCCTCTCCGAGGCCTCCGGTGTGCCCACGGACGTGGTCAGGACCCTGCTCGACGGCAGGCCGGCCGGCGAACCCGATCTGCAGGCCCGTTTCCTCCAGCGTCTCGACCTGCTCCGGCGCACGCGCGTCAAGCCCAACGGCCGCCGCTACACCCAGCAGGAGATCGCCGACGGCGCCGGCATGTCCCGGCAGCAGGCGGGCGCCCTGATCAACGGCGACCGGCGGCCCACCATGGAGCACTGCGACGCCATCCAGCGCTTCTTCGGCGTGCACGCCGGGTTCCTCACCGCCCACGACGCCGATGCCCTCACCGACGCCCTCCAGCGGACCGAGCAGCAGCTGCTCCAGGACTTCGCGGGCCGCGCGCGGGAAACCGTACCGGCCGCGGCCGCTTCGACGGGCGATCCCCTGGCAAGACTCCTGCAGAACCACGGCGTACGGGGCATCGCCTGGCGCGCCGCCCAGTTGCCCAGCGACAAGCACCGGGACAAGGTCACCGAATGGCTGGACATGCTCCTCGAGAGCGTCAAACCGAATGAATCCTGACCCAGTCGCGAGTCTGGGTCTGATCCTTGAGTCCTGATCCGGATCCATTCCGACGGGGAGAACGGTGAGCATAGGCAGAGAGCAACGGCGGTTGTGCGGGGAGCTGGTGGCCGGCATCCGGCTGACCGCACCCGTGGAACCCGTGGACCTCTACGCCGCCCTGTGCGCGGGCATGAGCAAGCACCGGGGCCGCCCGGTGGAGTTCCGGATGGCCGCGTTCCCGACGGGGACGGCCAGCGGCCTGTGGCTCGACATGGCGGACCGTGATCTCGTGGTCGTGGAGGAACGCACCGCACCCGACCACCAGCTGGTGATCCTCGGGCACGAGCTGTGGCACATGAAGGCCGGTCACTGCAGCCACCACGTCGACGGCGCCGCCGTCGCCGCCCGGCTGCTCTCCCACGGCGCCGACATCGGCGAGACGGTCCGCAGCGTCGCGGCGCGCACGCGCGCCGACGTCCGGGAGGAGACCGAGGCCGAGACCTTCGGCCTGCTGCTGGGCAGCCGGTGCCGCACCTGGCTGGCCGGATCGTCGAGCCACCGGGCCCCGGCGCAGCGCGACCACCTGGCGGGCCGGATCGAGGCATCGCTCGGCTACCGGGGGCACAGGAACGACCGTTGAACGGCAAGGACTACTACATACCGGCGATCGCGATGGCGGTCGCGCTCGCTTTCAAGCTGCCGGCCCTGCGCCACAACTGGCGTGATCCGCTGCTGCGTTCGGTAGTGGCCCTGCTGACCATGGCGGCGGCGGTGTTCGCCTTCGCCGCCCCGCCCACCATCGCGGCGGTCAACCGCTGGACCGGGGTGCCGAACATCTCGGCGCCGCTGGTGTACTCCCTGATCACCGGGTTCAGCGCCTGCTGCCTGGTGCTGGTCGTCAACTGGAGGGGCGGCCCGGCCGAGGAGACCCGCCGTACCTCGCAGCGGTGGATCCTCGGCTACAGCGCCGTCAGCCTGGCCCTGATCGTGCTCTTCGCCCTCGGCGACGCCCCGGTCGAGCGGCTGCGCGACCTGGACACCTACTACGCCAAGACCCCTTACATCCGCGAGATGATCGCCCTCTACCTGGTGGCGCACAACGTGGCCGCGCTGGTGATGGTCGCCATGTGCTGGCGCTGGTCGCTCCAGGTGCGTGGCTGGCTGCGGGCCGGCCTGATGATCATCGTCGCGGGCTACATGTTCAACCTCAGCTACGACGCGACCAAGATGACCGCGGTCGTCGCCCGCTGGACCGGCCACGACCTCGACTACCTCAGCACGTTCGTCGCCCCGCCGCTGGCCTCGCTGGGGGCGCTGGTCAGCGCGATCGGATTCGTACTCCCCCTCGTCTGCCAGAAGCTGTCGGACAACTGGGAGATCTGGACGACGTACCGCAGGCTCGGCTGGCTCTGGCAGGAGGTGCAGATCTCCGCACCCGGCCACGCCCCCACCGTGCACATGGCCTGGTGGTCCGCCGCCGAACTCCGGGTGATCCAGCGCGAGTCGGACATCCACGACGGGTTCCTGCACCTCGGCCCGTACTTCGACCGGCAGCTGCGCGAGGACACCTACGAGCGCGCGCTCGCGGACGGGACCGACGGGGAGACCGCCCGCGCGGTCGCCGACGCCGCGATGGTCGCGGCCGCCGTGCAGGCCCGCTCCGCGGACCCCGAGGGACGGATCATCGAGGCCGGCGAGGAGAACCCGGCCGACGCGGTCGAAGGGCCGCGCGACCTTCTGCGGATCTCGCACGCCCTGCGGCATTCGCCGGTGGTGCAGGCGGTCCGCCAGCGCGCGGCCCTCTCCGGGAGCCGGCTCTCCTGAGACCGGCTCTCCCCGGTCCCGCTCCGGTCACCCGTCGGAGGCGATCGCCATCGTCGGGAACAGGTCCTGGAAGGGCGCTGCCGAGTCGATCCCGTCCCGCCCGAACGGCGCGTCGAAGCTCCACACCATGAACAGCAGGAACACGATGAGCGCGCTGAACAGCCCGGCCAGCAGCAGCTCGCGCCCCGAACGCCGGATCTGCAGGGTGAAGATCAGCCCCACGGTGACGACCCCGCCCACCAGGAGCCCGAACCACACCACGCCCGGGAGCGTCGACTCCGAGCTCTGCGTCCGCGCGTGGCGGGCGTCGTCGGCGGTGGCGATCTGGTCCAGCAGCGGCTGGTAGGCCTGCGCCTGGAGTTCGGTGGCCGGGCTCTGGTGCGTGACGTCGCTGCGCAGCTTGCCCAGCAGCCGGGCCCCCTCGGTGGAGGCCGCCTCGCCGGAGGTCAGCCGCGGCCAGTCCACGGAGACGGTGTGGGTGACGTACGCGTCCACCTCGCCACGGATCCGGTCCCGTACGGCGGTCGGATAGACATCGGCGCGCTGGGTGACCTCGTACAGCGCCTGCGCCTCGCGGCGGACGCTGTCCTCGGCGGCGCCGCGCGCCTCCCAGACGCCCGCGATGGCCAGGCCCAGCACGATCGCGTAGACCACGCCCACCATCATCGTCATGTACTCGATGACGTCGGGGGTTTCGCTGGTGTCCTCGTCGGCCGCGGCCCGGCGGTGCCGGATCAGGGTCATGGCGAGGACGAGGGCGCAGACGAGTGCCATGGCGACGGCCAGGACCAGCCATTCGGACACGTGGATTCTCCCGTGGTGTGGGTGGGATGGGTGAGGTGGACGGTGTGCGCGGCCGCGGCACCGGTCAGCCGCGGCTCTTGGAGCGCGGACGCAGAGCCGCGGCGGCGAGCACGGCCGGGGTGGTGACGACCACCATGAGCATCACGGTGGACAGTCCGCCCGGCCCCCGCCGCTCCAGGGCCACGGACCGGTACGGACGCACGTGGAACGCGCTCGCAGGCGCGGCGGCGGCCTTCGCCGGAGCCGGAGCGGCGGCGTCCGCCGGGGCGTCACCCGCCTGCGGCCCGGGCTCCGGCGCGGGTGGCCGCGGCTTCGCGTCCGCGGGCTCCGCCTTCGCCCCGGGCACGGCGGGCTCCGGCGGCCCGGGGGCGGGCGGCCCGGGCGGGCCCGCCGGGGCGGGGCCCGCCCCCGGGTGGTGCACGGTCGGCCGGCCCGGCCCGGGCAGGGGTGTCCGTACCGGAGGGGTCCCGGAAGGCCGCACCACGGGCCGGCCCGGCTTGCCGGCGGGTACGCACACGTCGACCCGGGCGCCGTGCCCGTCGCCGTCGCCCGCGACCGCCACATGGCCGTGCAGGGGGCAGAGCGCCGCCACCAGACCGGCCCCGGCGAAGTACTGCCAAGCGGTCACCGCGCGTCCTCCCGAGTTCCGCAGCAGATGTAGGGGTTACGTCTGAAGAAACGATCACGGCGTGGGTTCGATACGCGTCGGGCGTCCCAAGATCCCCCGGCCCGCGCAGCCCGTCCGGCGCGTCAACCGACGGACACGAAACTCCGAGCACAGGATGAACCCCGTGGACACGGACCCCTTCAGCCCCGCAGCCCGCCGCACAGCGCTCCGCACGGCGACGGCGCCATGACCCCCGCGCCCGCCGGCCCGTCCCCGGGAGTGCGCCGGATCAGCCTGGACGCCGCGGGGATCCCGCTGTCCGCCCTGCTCTGCGAGGCGCGGGGCGGCGCCCCGCGGGCCACCGTGGTCGCGGTGCACGGGGCCGGCATGAGCGCCGGCTACTTCGACGGCCAGGCCCTGCCCGACCTCTCCCTGCTCACCCTCGGCGCACGGCTCGGCTTCACCGTGCTCGCCGTCGACCGGCCCGGATACGGGCAGTCCGCGGGCCCCCTCCCCGAGGGGCAGGGGCTCACCGAGCAGGCGGCCACCCTCGCCGCCGCCCTGCTCGACTACCGCTCGCGGTTCCGCACGGGCGCGGGGGTCTTCCTGCTGGCGCACTCGTTCGGCGGGAAGGTGGCCCTGCTCACCGCGGCCGGCCACGCCCCGCCGGACCTGCTCGGCGTGGAGGTGTCCGGCTGCGGCCACCGGTACGCGCCGGACGCCCCCTCGGGCGCGGAGGCGGCCCGCGGGGGCAGGCGGAGCTGGGGGCCGCTGAACCTCTACCCGCCGACCACCTTCGTGACCAGCGGCTCGGTGATCTCCCCCGTCCCGGCCCTGGAACAGGCGGACATGGGCCGCTGGCCGGGGCTGTTCGAGGACGTCGCGAGCCGCGTCCGCGTGCCCGTGCGCTTCACCTTCGCCGAGCACGAAACGTGGTGGCGGCACGACCCGGAGGCGCTCGTGGAGCTGAGGTCGCTGCTGTCCGCGGCGCCCCGGCTGTGCGTGGAGCGGCAGCCGGGGGCGGGCCACAACATCAGCCTGGGATACGCGGCCCGCTCCTACCACCTGCGCTGCCTCGGCTTCCTGGAGGACTGCCTCCTGCCGGCCGGCGCGGCGGCCCGGCCGGTCGCGGGCGCCCAGCCGGTGACCACCGGTCCGGGACAGTGCGAGGTATAGGCCGCCGCTTCCGGACCCCGGCCGCGATTCCCGTGCCCGCCCCGCCTCCGTTCCCCGCCTCCGTCCGCGCCCCGCTTCCGTCCCCGCCCCGCCTCCGTCCCCGCCCCGCCCCGCCTCCGCCCCCTGCCGCTCCCCGCCGCTCCCCTTTTTCGCTCACTCGTCCGGCCCAGCACGCCACGGCGTCCTCCCCCGCCCCGCCCCATGCTCGGAGCATGGAATCCGTGGAATCCCGGGCCGATGCCCTGATGGACGGCCTGCGGGCCGACCTCGAACGGCTGGCGGCGATACCCTCCATCGCCTTCCCCGGCTACGACCCGGAGCCCGTGGAGGAGGCGCACGACCTGATCGCGGCCCTGCTCCGCGAGGCCGGGGTGCCCACCGTCGAGCGGATCGACCTCCCCGACACGGCCCCGGTGATCTACGGCGAGATCCCGCCCCCGGAACCGGACGCGCCCACCGTCCTGTTCTACGCGCACTACGACGTCCAGCCGCCCGGCGCCCCCACCCTCTGGCTCTCCCCGCCCTTCGAGCCCACCCCCGTCCCCGGCGGCCTGCGGGCCCGCGGCATCGCCGACGACAAGTCGAACGTGATCGCCCTCCTCGGCATGCTGCGGCTGTACGGCGGCCGCCCGCCCGTCGGGATCAAGCTGGTGATCGAGGGGCAGGAGGAGTACGGCAGCGCCTTCGACGACTACCCGCCCTCCGACCCGGGCCGCTTCGCCTGCGACGCCATGGTCATCGCCGACCTCGGCAACCTGCGCCCGGGCACCCCCACGCTGACCACCGGCCTGCGCGGGGCCTGCGAGGTGACGGTGGAGGTGCGCACCCTCGCCGAACCGCGCCACAGCGGGGAGTTCGGCGGCGCCGCACCCGACGCGCTGCTCGTGCTGCTCCGGGCCCTGGCCACCCTGCACGACGCCAACGGCGACGTGGCCGTGCCGGTGCTGCGCCGCGACCCCTGGGAGGGGACCACCTACACCGAGGAGGAGTTCCGCGAGCTCGCCTCCGTCCTGGAGGACGTCCCCCTCATCGGCACCGGGTCCCTCGGCGAACGGCTCTGGAGCGGTCCGGCCATCACCGTCATCGGCCTCGACGCGCCCTCCGTGGAGCACGCCGCCTCGGCGGTGGTCCCGTACGCCCGGGCCAAGCTGAACCTGCGCTTCCACCCGCACCGGGACGCGATCGAGGCGCGGGCCGCACTGGTCGCCCACCTGCGCGCGCAGCGTCCGTTCGGCGTCGCCCTGAAGGTAACCCCGGGCGACACCGGGCCCGGCTTCGAGGCCCGCACGGGCGGTCCCGCGTACCGCGCGGCGCTCACCGCGCTGAAGGAGGCCTGGGGCACGGAGGCCTCGTACGTGGCCGCGGGCGGCTCCATCCCGCTGGTGCACGGTCTCGCGAAGGCGGCTCCCGGCGCCGAGGTGCTGCTGTTCGGCGCGCAGGACAGCATGTGCAACCTGCACGCCCCCAACGAGCGCGTCCTCCTCACCGAGCTGCGCAACACGGTCGTGGCGATGGCCGCCTTCGTACGGGAGTACGCGGCGGACTACCGGGCAGCGGGGGAAGCCCGGTGACCGCGGCGCCCCCGCGGCCCCCGCCCGAGACCGGACCTCAGGCCTCCGGGGAGCCGCCGAAGCGCTCGCGGTAGGACTCCAGGTCCTCCTCGGTGATCCGGGCGAAGAGCACCGGCGGCACCGTGAACGGGGTCCCGGCCGGGACCGCGTCCAGGGCCCTGGCCCGCTCGGGGGTGATCCAGGCCGCGTTGTCGTCGGCCAGCGCGAACGAGGAGCGCATGGCGCGCGCGGAGGCCGGGATGAACGGCTCGGAGACCACCGAGTAGAGGTGGATGAGGTTCATCGCGGTGCGCAGGGTGAGGGCGGCGGCCTCCAGGTCGGTCTTGACCTCCAGCCAGGGGGCCTTCTCGTCCAGGTAGGCGTTGCCGGCCGACCACAGGGCGCGCAGCGCGGCCGCGGCCTTGCGGTACTGGAGGGTGTCCATGTGGCCCTCGTACTCGGCCAGCAGCTCGGCGATCTGCTCGCCGAGCTTCGCCTCCGCCTCGCCCGCCGGGCTGCCCGCGGGGACCTCGTCGCCGAACTTCTTGCGGGAGAAGGTGAGCACGCGGTTGACGAAGTTGCCGAGGGTGCCTCCGAGGTCCTTGTTGACCGTGGCGGCGAAGTGCTCCCACGTGAAGGACGAGTCGTCGGACTCGGGGGCGTTGGCGATGAGGAAGTAGCGCCAGAAGTCGGCGGGCAGGATCTCCAGCGCCTGGTCGGTGAAGACGCCGCGCTTCTGCGAGGTGGAGAACTTGCCGCCGTAGTACGTCAGCCAGTTGAAGGCCTTGACGTAGTCGACCTTCTTCCACGGCTCGCGGGTGGCCAGTTCGGTGGCGGGGAACATCACCGTGTGGAACGGGACGTTGTCCTTGGCCATGAACTCGGTGTAGCGGACGTCCTCGGCCTCGTACCACCACGACTTGTAGTCGCGGGTGGCCGGGTCCAGGTCGGACCACTCCTTGGTCGCACCGATGTACTCGATCGGCGCGTCGAACCACACGTAGAAGACCTTGCCCTCGGCGGCGAGCTCCGGCCAGGTGTCGGCCGGCACCGGGACGCCCCAGTCGAGGTCGCGGGTGATGGCGCGGTCGTGCAGGCCCTCGGTCAGCCACTTGCGGGCGATGGAGGAGGCCAGCTGCGGCCACTCCTCCTCGTGCTCGGAGACCCAGGCCTCGACCTCGTGCTGGAGCTTGGACTGCAGCAGGAAGAGGTGCTTGGTCTCGCGGACCTCCAGCTCGGTGGAGCCGGAGATGGCCGAGCGGGGCTCGATCAGGTCCGTGGGGTCCAGGACGCGGGTGCAGTTCTCGCACTGGTCGCCGCGGGCCTTGTCGTAGCCGCAGTGCGGGCAGGTGCCCTCGACGTAGCGGTCCGGCAGGAAGCGGCCGTCGACCGGCGAGTAGACCTGCCGGATCGCGCGCTCCTCGATGAAGCCGTTCTCCTGGAGCCTGCGCGCGAAGTGCTGGGTGATCTCGCGGTTCTGCTCGGAGGAGCTGCGGCCGAAGTAGTCGAAGGACAGCTCGAAGCCGTCGTAGACCGCCTTCTGGGCGTCGTGGGCCTGCGCGCAGAACTCGGCGACCGAGAGGCCGGCCTCCTTCGCGGCGAGCTCGGCGGGGGTGCCGTGCTCGTCGGTGGCGCAGATGTAGAGGACGTCGTGGCCGCGCTGGCGGAGGTACCGGGAGTACACATCCGCCGGAAGCATCGACCCGACCATGTTGCCCAGGTGCTTGATCCCGTTGATGTAGGGAAGCGCGCTGGTGATCAGGTGTCGAGCCATCCTCGGATGCTCCATTTCATTTGTGCGGTACGTGCGGAACTACGTGACGTGACGATCCGGATAGAAAGCCCATGCTACAGGCGGCCGAGTCGGCGGCGACCTGCAGGGATAAGCGAAGGGCATATGCGTAAGCGTCCGGCGGAGCCCCCGTGTGATCGACTTCGATCACGAAACGATCATCACCGAACGTAATATTTCCAGGTTTCTCCTCTGCGCCCCCGGAGTGCGCCCGCGCTGATTACGTGTCCCCGCACAGGGGATGAGGTGGAACGGTGAGCGATGGCGGACCGGAGGAGTCCGGTGGGGCCGTGGGACTGCCGAGCCGGCGGCGACGGCCGACGCCCATGAGCCAGTGGGACCCGGCTGCGCGCGTCTCGTACTGGGCGTTCCACGCCAACAGGCGGCCCTCGTACATGCGTTTCGCGTACCTGCAGCTGGGATCGGACGCGGCGGCGGAGGAGGCGGTGGACGCCGCCTTCGACTCGATCATGGGCGAGTGGCTCCGGATGCTCCACATGGACCGCCTCGACGCCTACGCCTGGACCGTCCTCAAGCAGTGCATAGTCAGCCGGCAGCACCTCCTGAACCCCTGGCGGCGGCGGCCGGAGCCGATGGACATCAGCGCCTTCGAGGCGGCGCTCAAGGAGGCGCAGGCCGATCAGTACGAGGTGCTGACCGACACCATCCGCTTCTACTCCGCGGTGGCCCGGCTGGCCGAGCGCCAGCGCGACGCCGTACTCCTGCGGTACGGACTGCGCTGCTCCCCCGGCGAGGCCGCCGCCGTGATGGGCGTGGACGAGGCCACCGTCCGCTCCTACCTCCGCCAGGCCCACCGGCGGCTCGCCCGCCTGCTCGACGCCTCGGCGGACCGGGCCGAGCGGACCGAGGGCGCCGACTCCGCTGAACCGGCGGAGTCGTCGGAATCAGCGGAATCAGCGGAATCAGCCGGATCATGAAGCGAGACGAACGGCAGGACGGCGACGAGACCCCCCGCTCCCTGGCCCGGTTCCTGGCCCGGGCGGGTGTCCGCGACCGCTACCCGCACTACGACCTCGGCGCGGCCGAGGCCCGGCTGCTGCGCGCCACCCCGCACACGCCCGTCCCCGGACACCGCGCCCGGTGGCGCGCCGCCTTCGGCTGGAGCGACCCGGTTCGGGACTGCCCGCTGGACGCCGAACGGGCCCGCCGCGACCTCAAGGCAGCCTGCCTGGCCGCCGTGTGCGCGCCCAGGGCCGTGGCGCAGCTGGACTCCTTCGTCATGGGCGGGCACACCGACCTGGCCGGGGCCACCGTGTTCGGCTGTGTGCTGCACCTGGCGGGGCTGCGCGAGGGCGCCCTCTTCTGGTGGCAGTTCGCCGCCGGCTGGGGCAACGCTCGCACCACGGCCGCCGCCTACTGCCTCTTCCTCGACCACTCCCGGCGCGGCGAGCACCACGACGCCCGGCACTGGGCGCGCGAGCTGGGCCGGCGCGGCTTCCGGCCGGGCGGCCGGCGGGACCTGCGCGAGGTACGGCTGTGCGCACAGGCCGCCGTCCTGCGGCACGTGGACCAGCGGGAAGACCCGGATCTGGGCCCGGTGCCGCTGCCGAGGCCCGGGCTGTCCGGGGTGCTGGCGGCGTTCCGGCCGCTGCTGCCCGTGCCCGCCGTCACGGTGACCGCGCCCTCCTGGCCCGCGGCGCCCGCCGCCCGGCCGGCCGTCGGTCCGCTGCGCCACCCGGCGCTGACGGCGTCCGCGCGCGGCACCGTCGTCCAGGCCGGGGCCGGGGAGGCCCTGGCGGAGGCGCGGCGTGCGCTGGCCGTCGTACGGGTCCTCGAACGGCACCCGCTCGGTGTGCGGACCGCGCAGCTGGCGCGGGAGACCGGGCTGGCCGAGGCGGAGCTGCGGCCGCTGCTGTCCATGCTGTGCGAGGAGGAGTACGCGTACCGGCCGGGCGCGGGGGTGTACGGGCGCGGGGAGGCTCTGGACCGGCTCGCGGCCCCCGGCGGCCACGGCCTGGCGGACCAGCTCCAGCGCACGCTGGCCCTGGCCCGGGACAGCGCGGGCGCCGCCGTGTACTTGAGCCGCTACGCCGAGGGCGAGGTCCGGATCACGCAGATGGCGGACGGGCCGGGGGCCCCGCCGGTGCGGGAGTGGGTGGACTTCCGGGCCGCCGCGCACGCCAGCGCGGTCGGCAAGTGCCTGCTGACCCAGCTCGACCACGACCGGCGCGCCGACCACGTGGCCCGCCACCGCCCGGCCCGGCTCACCCCGCGCACCATCACCGACAGCCGGGCCCTGTTCACCGCCCTGGACGCGGTCGCTCCCGGCGCACCCGTCTTCGACCTGCGCGAATACGCCCCCGGGGTGGTGTGCTCGGCGGTCCCGATCGCCACCGGCGACGCCGCCGGAAGCCTGGCGCTCTCCCTGCCCGCCGCCCACGCCCACCGGCTGCGCCCGGCCACCGAGGCCCTGCGCCGCAAGGCCGTCCCGGTGCTGCTGGCGCTGCTCCTGTCGGGGGCGATCCCGCCGGACGCCCCCGCCGGATCCGGGGACGCGGCTCCGGTGCCGCCCCCGCCGGTCAGGGCGCCGGTCACGGCGGAGACCCTGCGCCACCTGCGACGGCTGTTCCGGACCCCGCTCACGGGCTCCGCCGGCCCGGCCGACGGCCCTCACCTGGTCAGCGACCCGGAGGCGGGCGCGGCGTACCTCTTCGACGCCGCCGCGGCCGGCGGGCCCGGCCTGGCCCTCCCCCACACCTTCACCCCGGTCACCCCGGGCAGCCTGACGACTCCGGGCGGGCTGGTGGTGCTGCGCACGTGACGGACGGACCCGTGCGGGAAGGGCCACGCGGGAGGACCGTGCGCGAAGACCGTCCGGAAACGCAGAAGAACCCCACCGAAGTGGGGTTCTTCTTTCTGTGTCCGAGGGGGGACTTGAACCCCCACGCCCGATAAAGGGCACTAGCACCTCAAGCTAGCGCGTCTGCCATTCCGCCACCCGGACTAGGTGACCGCCCGGTTTCCCGCGGCGACATGGACAACAATAGCAAAGGATTGACGGGGCTCAGACCACTTATCCGCGCGGCCCGTGTTCCGCCACGCCGTGCTGACCTGCAGGCATGCGGAGAGCGGCTCCCGGATGGCGAGACCGGCTGGACAGCGGGGCGCCCCGGGCGGTCGGATGTGCACGCACACGTCCGGGGGGAGCCGCGCATGGGAACCGAGCATCAATCCGAGCACCGCGTCAGCACGTTGGAGCTTTTCTTCGACCTCGTCTTCGTCTTCACGATCACCCAGCTGACGGTGCTGCTGGCGGACGACATCGGCCTGCGCAGCGCGGGGCAGGTGCTGCTGATCTTCACGGTGCTGTTCTGGATGTACGGGGGCTACGCCTATCTGACCAACCAGGTGCCGCCGGACCGGCCCGTGCGCCGGGTGCTGCTCCTGCTGGCCATGGGCGCGTTCCTGGTGTGCGCGCTGGCCGTGCCGACCGCCTTCGGGGGCGGCGGTGTGGCCTTCGGGCTGGGTTACCTCATGGTCGTGCTG
This sequence comes from Streptomyces sp. NPDC053432, assembly GCF_055585365.1. Lineage (NCBI taxonomy): Bacteria > Bacillati > Actinomycetota > Actinomycetes > Kitasatosporales > Streptomycetaceae > Streptomyces > Streptomyces sp. NPDC053432. Next base: position 280,396 of record NZ_JBVJKF010000003.1, on the reverse strand, counting down.
GTGCACGCCGCGCTGTTCACGGAGGCCCACGGGCGCGGGGTGGTCTGGTTCGCGCTGCCGAACACGCTGTCCGCGCTGTCGGTCACCGCGGCCGGGCTGTTCGACGGGCCGGCCGCGTGGGGGCTGTGGGTGCTGGCGCTCGTGCTGCAGTTCGCGACGGCCTCCATCGTGCGGCGGCTGGCCGCGCGGGGGCCGCAGGCCCGGACCGGGGACCAGCACGGTGCGATCAGCGCCCCGCACTTCGTGGAACGGCACGGGCTGCTGCTGATCATCGTGTTCGGCGAGTCGGTGATCGCGATCGGCATCGGCGTGGGCCCGGTGCCGCCGACCCTCGGGATCGTCACCGGCGCGTTCCTGACGCTGGCCGTCGGCGCCGCCCTGTGGTGGATGTACTTCGTCCGCGACGAGGGCCGGGCCGAGGAGGTGTTCTCCGGCACGCCGCCCGAGCGGCGGTTCAAGCCGGCGCTGCGCGCGTACTACTACGCGTTCATCCCGATGCTGCTGGGCATCGCCGCCTTCTCGGCGGGCGTGAAGAAGACCATCGGGCACCTCGGGGAGCACCTCGCCGCGGGCCCGGCCGCCGCCCTCGCGGGCGGGGTGGCCTGCTACCTGGCCGGGGACGTGGCCTTCCGGCTGGTGCTGGGCATCAGGCCCGTGCGCTTCCGCGCGGCGGCGGTCGTGCCGGTGCTGGCCACCGCCGCCGCCGGGATGCGGCTGGGCGGCGCGTGGCAGCTGGTGGCGCTGGTGCTGGTGCTCGTCGGCGCGCTGGCCGTGGAGGGGCGCGCCGTACGGGCGGCCGGGGTCAGGGGCAGCGGATGACCTGGCCCGCGTAGGAGAGGTTGCCGCCGAAGCCGAAGAGGAGGACGGGGGCTCCGGAGGGGATCTCACCGCGCTGGACCAGCTTGGACAGGGCCATCGGGATGCTGCCGGCCGAGGTGTTGCCGGAGTCGACGACGTCGCGGGCGACGACGGCGTTGACGGCGCCGATCTTGGCGGCGAGGGGCTCGATGATCCGCAGGTTGGCCTGGTGCAGGACGACCGCGGCGAGGTCCTCCGGCAGGATCCCGGCCTTCCCGCAGACCTTGCGGGCGAGCGGCGGGAGCTGGCTGGTGGTCCAGCGGTAGACGGACTGGCCCTCCTGCGCGAAGACCGGCGGGGAGCCCTCGATGCGGACGGCGTTGCCCATCTCCGGGACCGATCCCCACAGCACGGGCCCGATGCCGGGCTCCTCGCTGGCCTCGACGACTGCCGCGCCGGCTCCGTCGCCGGTGAGCACGCAGGTGGTGCGGTCGCTCCAGTCGGTGATCTCGGTCATCTTGTCCGCGCCGATCACCAGCGCGCGGGTGGCCGAGCCGGCCCGGATGGCGTGGTCGGCCGTGGCCAGGGCGTGGGTGAAGCCCGAGCAGACGACGTTGATGTCCATCACGGCGGGGCCGCCGCCCATGCCCAGCTTGGCTGCCACACGGGCGGCCATGTTGGGCGAGCGGTCGATCGCGGTGGAGGTGGCGACCAGGACGAGGTCGATGTCGTCCGGGGTCAGACCGGCGCCGGCCAGTGCCTTGCCCGCGGCCTGGAAGGCCAGCTCGTCGACCGGCTCGTCCGGGCCCGCCACGTGGCGGGTGCGGATGCCGACGCGGGAGCGGATCCACTCGTCGGTGGTGTCGACCATGGCCGCGAGGTCCTCGTTGGTGAGCACTTTCGCGGGCTGGTAGTGCCCTAGCGCCACCACTCGTGAACCGGTCATGGGCGGGGTCCCCCCTCGTACGGAAGTCAGGATCACCCAGCTTTGCCTGCTACTGACGGGTACGTGTGCGTGTGACCCGACAGGATTCCGGGGCTGCATTTTGGAGATTCCCGAGGATCCGGCTGCCGGGGGCGGCGCTCGAAGCGGAACCGGGACAATGGCTCCGTCGGATGCGGACGAGGAACAGAAGGTTGGACTGATCACCATGGGACGGGTCACCGAGCGCCGTCGCGTCGTCCGGATCCGGGGCGGAGTGGCGGGTGTGCGCCCGGACACGCTGGTGGCCGAGGAGCCCCTGGAGATCCGCCTGAACGGAAAGCCGCTGGCCATCACCATGCGGACGCCGGGCGACGACTTCGCGCTGGCGGTGGGTTTCCTCGTGAGCGAGGGCGTGCTGGCGGCGGCCTCGGACGTCCAGGCCGTCACCTACTGCGAAGGCGCGGCCGAGGACGGGTCGAACACCTACAACGTGGTCAACGTGCAGCTGGCCGCCGGGGTTCAGGTGCCGGACATCACGCTGGAGCGGAACGTCTACACCACCTCCTCCTGCGGCCTGTGCGGGAAGGCGAGCCTGGACGCGGTCCGTACCGCGACCCGGTTCGCGGGGGCGGCGGCGGATCCGGTCCGGGTTCCCGTGGAGGTCCTCACGGGGCTTCCGGACGGGCTGCGCGCCGCGCAGAAGGTCTTCGACCGCACGGGCGGGCTGCACGCGGCCGGGCTGTTCACGGCCGGGGGCGAGCTGCTGGACCTGCGGGAGGACGTGGGCCGGCACAACGCGGTGGACAAGATAGTCGGCCGGGCCCTCCAGGCGGGACGGCTCCCCCTGGCGGGGGCGGTCCTGCTGGTGTCGGGCCGGGCCTCCTTCGAGCTGGTCCAGAAGGCCGTGATGGCGGGCATCCCCGTCCTGGCGGCGGTCTCCGCGCCGTCCTCCCTCGCCGTGGACCTGGCCGTGGAGTCGGGGATGACGCTCGTCGGCTTCCTGCGGGGGCCTGACATGAACATCTACGCGGGCGAGGAGCGGATCATCCGGTAGGGGCGGCCCGGCCCGTGCCGGCGCGGTTCAGCGGCGGCCGCGCCGGCCACGGCGGGTGGAGTCCGGCTTCGGCTTCGGTTCCGGCGGTTCGATGCGGTGCAGGTCCAAAGTGGCCGGCACCGGGGCGGTGCCGGGGCCGCCGGACTCGGCCCAGGCGATGATCTCGTCGGTGGCGGTGTCGTCCAGGGCCCAGCCGAACCAGGCCGCGCGCGCCCCGCGGCGGCGCGCCTCGCTGGTGGGCTGGACCACGATGACGTTGGCCTGGGCGCAGGGGCCGAGGCAGTCGCTCGTACGGACGGCCAGCCGGCCCCCGGAGGCCGCGGCGGCCTCGCGCAGCCGGGCGAGCTGTCCGGCGTGGTCGGTGCCGGGGTTCTTGCGGGGGTCGCCGCAGCAGCAGCCGCGGCAGACGACCAGGGTGCAGGGGCGTTCGGCGTGGGCGGCGAGCGGGCGTATCCAGGTCACCACCGAACGTTATCGGGCCTGGCCGGTGGGCTGTTGGGAGGGGAGGGAGACCTCCGCCACACGGTCTGCGGCGGAGCCGGGCTCCGGCGGGTCCTGGGCGCGGCGGCGGGCGAGGACGGCGCACACCATCAGCTGCATCTGGTGGAAGAGCATCAGCGGGAGCACCGCGAGGCTCGCCTGGGCGCCGAACAGGACGCTGGCCATGGGGAGTCCGGCGGCGAGGCTCTTCTTCGACCCGGCGAACTGGATGGCGACGCGGTCCGCGCGGGCGAAGCCGAGGCGCCGGGATCCGTACCAGGTGACGAGGAGCATCACGGCGAGGAGTACGGCTTCCACCGCCATCAGGGCGCCGAGGCGCGGGAGGCTGACCTGGTGCCAGATCCCGGCGGCCATGCCGGCGCTGAATGCCGCGTACACGACGAGCAGGATCGAACCGCGGTCGACGAGGCCGAGCACCTTCTTGTTGCTGACGAGGAACCCGCCGACCCAGGGGCGCAGGGCCTGGCCGAGCAGGAACGGCAGCAGCAGCTGGAGGACGATCTTGAGGAAGGAATGCAGGGAGAAGCCGCCCGCGTCCCCGCCGAGCAGGCCGGCGGCCAGGAGCGGAGTGAGCAGGATCCCGGCGAGGCTGGAGAAGGAGCCGGCGCAGATCGCGGCGGGGACGTTGCCGCGGGCGATCGAGGTGAAGGCGATGGAGGACTGGACGGTCGAGGGGACCAGGCAGAGGAAGAGCAGACCGCTGTGGAGCGGGGGCGTGAGCAGGGTGGGGACGAGGCCGCGGGCGGCCAGGCCGAGGAGGGGGAAGAGGAGGAAGGTACAGGCGAGCACGGTCAGGTGCAGCCGCCAGTGGCGCAGGCCGTCGAGGGCCTCGCGGGTGGAGAGGCGGGCGCCGTAGAGGAAGAAGAGCAGGGCCACGGCCGCGGTGGAGGCCCCTTCGGCTACGCCGGCGGCCGGGCCGCGCGCGGGCAGCAGCGCGGCGAGGCCGACGGTGCCGAGGAGGGCCAGGACGTACGGATCCAGGGGCAGCCGGGCGGGGAGGTGCGGGCGGCGCATGTGCGGGTGCTCTTTTCGCTGTCGGGGGCTCGGGGACGGACGGACGGTGCGGTTTCGCGCGCGGCGATGCCGCCGAGCCGGTACCCGCCAGACACCGTCCCGCGCGGCCCGGAGCCGCACGGGCGGCCGGCCTGCACGGCCAGGTACCCGCGCCGGGCCTGCGCAGCCGGATGCCGCACGGGCGCGCCGCTTGCGCGGGGCGAGTACCCCACGGGCGGCCGGCCCGCGCGGGCCAGTTTCCGCACGGCCGCCGGGCCTGCGCAGCCGGATGCCGCACGGGCGTCGTCGCCCTGCGCGGGACGGGTACCGCACGGGCGCCCGGCCTGGCGGGCCGGATGCCCCACGGGCGTCGGCCCTGCGCGGGCCTGATGCCCACGGGCGCCCGGCCTGCGGGCCGGGTACCGCACGGGCCCGGGCCTGGGCGGGCCGGATGCCGCGCGGGCGCCTGCCTGGGCGGGACGGGGCTGCGCGGAGCACGAGCCGTGCGGGCGCGGTGGGGTGGACGTCTGCGTTCCATCGTCGCGGGTCGGGCGGTGATCGGGAAACCCGTACACCGTGCTCACTGCCATCGCGCCGCGTGATGGGCGCGGCGTACGCTGGCCGGTGTGTACGACCCCGTCCAGCTGCGCACCTTCCTGACCGTGGCCCAGACGCTGAGCTTCACGCAGGCCGCCGGACGGCTCGGCGTGCGGCAGTCCACCGTCAGCCAGCACGTGCGGCGGCTGGAGGACGCGACGGGCCGGCCGCTGTTCGTCCGGGACACGCACAGCGTGGAGCTGACGGAGGACGGCGAGGCGATGCTCGGCTTCGCGCGGACCATCCTGGAGGCGCACGAGCGGGCGGCGGCCTTCTTCACCGGGACCCGGCTGCGGGGGCGGCTGCGGTTCGGGGCCTCCGAGGACTTCGTGCTGACCCGGCTGCCGGAGGTCCTGGAGGGCTTCCGGCACGAGCACCCCGAAGTGGACCTGGAGCTGTCGGTGGAGCTCTCGGGGACCCTGCACGAGCGGCTCGACGCCGGGCGCCTCGACCTGGTGCTGGCCAAGCGGCGCGGACCCGGGGACGAGCGCGGGCGGCTGGTGTGGCGGGACCGGATGGTGTGGATCGGGGCCGAGGGGCTGCGGGTGGATCCCGAACGGCCGGTCCCGCTGATCGTGTTCCCGCCCCCGGGCATCACCCGGGCCCGGGCGCTGGAGGTGCTGGAGCGGGAGGGGCGTGCGTGGCGGATCGCGTGTACGAGCGGCAGCCTGAGCGGGCTGATCGCGGCGGCCCGCGCCGGGCTGGGCGTGATGGCCCATACGCGGGGGCTGATCCCGCCGGGGCTGGTGCGGGTCGGCGGGCTGCCGGAGCTCGGGCCGGTGGAGTTCGCGCTGCTGCGCGGGGCACGGCCGTCCGCTGCCGCGGAGGCCCTGGCCGCGGCCGTGCTCGCCGGCGGCGACCGGCTGAGCCGCCCGGCGTGACCGCGGTGCGGGTACGGGTGCGGGGGCGCCGCGTGCGGTGCCGCTGCGCGGAGCCGGGCCCCATCCCGCCCTTTCTCCGTTTCCCGTGGCTCCGCCCCGGGCCCCGGTCCCCGGTCCTCGAACGCCGGACGGCTGGAACTCTCAGCCCCGCCGGCGTTTGAGGCGCGGGGGTCCGGGGGCAGGGCCCCCGGCAGCGGCGGGGCCGGGACGCAGCGGCGAGCAGGGCTCTGGGGAGGTCTTGTGGAGGTCTTCCGCTGCAGATCAACCCCCGTTTACCGTGCGGTAGGTTCACCGCGGCGCGCGGAGAGGAGCGGGGGCTTGAAGGAGATCACCGTCCCGCCCGTCGTCACGGGCACGCCCGTCGGCGGACTGGCGGACGTCGTGTTCCAGTACGCGCGGCAGGAGCCCGACCGGGTGGTCCTGGGCCGCAAGAGCGGCGGGGTCTGGCAGGACGTGACGTCCGGGGAGCTGGCCGCCGAGGTGCTGGCGCTCGCCAAGGGGCTGCTGGCGCAGGGGATCCGCTTCGGGGACCGGGTCGCGATCATGTCCCGTACCCGGTACGAGTGGACGCTCTTCGACTTCGCCCTCTGGGCGGTCGGCGCGCAGCCCGTCCCCGTCTATCCGACCGCCTCCGCCGAACAGGTGCAGTGGATCCTGTCCGATTCCGCGTGCACGGCCTGCGTCGTGGAGAACGAGGACCAGGCGATGACGGTGGGCTCGGTCGTCGACGGGCTCCCCCTGCTGCGCAGGCTCTGGCAGCTCGACGCCGGGGCGGTCGGGGAACTCGTCGCGGACGGGGCGGGGGTCGCCGAGGACGTGGTGGACCGGCACCGCCGCGCGGTGACGCCCGATGCGACGGCGACCGTCATCTACACCTCCGGGACCACCGGCCGGCCCAAGGGGTGCGTGCTCACCCACGCGAACTTCATGTACGAGACGGACACCCTGGTCAGCCGCTGGGAGTCGGTGTTCCAGGCCCGGCAGGGCGAGCAGCCGTCCACCCTGCTCTTCCTGCCGCTGGCGCACGTCTTCGGGCGGATGGTGGAGGTGGCCGCCGTCCGCTCGCGGGTCAAGCTCGGGCACCAGCCGGTGCTGGCGGCCGCGGAGCTGCTGCCGGACCTCGCCGCGTTCCGGCCGACGTTCGTGCTCGGGGTCCCGTACGTCTTCGAGAAGATCTTCGCGGCGGCACGCCGCAAGGCGGAGGCGGAGGGCCGTACGGGCCCCTTCGACCGGGCGGTGGAGACGGCCGTGCGGTACGCGGAGGCGCGCGAGCAGAAGGCCTTCGGCACCGGGCCCGGCCCCTCGGCCGCGCTGCGGATGGAGCACCAGCTCTTCGAGAAGCTCGTCTACGGGAAGGTCCGCGAGGCGCTGGGCGGCCGGGTGCGGCACGCCATGTCGGGCGGGTCGGCGATGTCGCGCCGCCTGGGGCTCTTCTTCGACGGCGCCGGGATCACGGTCTTCGAGGGGTACGGCCTGACGGAGTCGTGCGCGGCGGCGACGGCGAACCCTCCCGGGGCGACGAAGTACGGCACGGTCGGGCGGCCGATCCCGGGCAGCACCGTGCACATCGCGGACGACGGGGAGATCTGGCTGCACGGCGGGCACGTCTTCTCCGGGTACCTGGGCGACCCCAGGGCCACGGAGGAGGTGCTGCGCGGCGGCTGGCTGGCCACCGGTGACCTGGGGCGGCTGGACGAGGACGGCTACCTCACGATCACCGGGCGCAAGAAGGAGATCCTGGTGACCTCCAACGGCAAGAGCGTGGCCCCGAACGCACTGGAGGAGCGGGTCCGTTCGCATCCGCTGGTCTCGCAGTGCGTGCTCGTGGGCAACGACCGGCCGTACATCGCGGCCCTGGTCACCCTGGACGTGGAGGGGATCGCGCACTGGCTGTCGATGCGCGGCCGGCCGCAGCGGGCGGCGGAGGAGCTGGTGCGGGACGCGGATCTGACGGCGGAGGTCCGGCGGGCGGTGGTGGCCGCGAACACGCTGGTCTCGCAGGCGGAGGCGATCCGCGCCTTCCGGGTGCTGGCCGGGCAGTTCACGGAGGAGCGGGGGCTGCTGACCCCCTCGCTGAAGCTGAAGCGCCGGGCGATCGAGAAGGCGTACGCGAAGGAGGTCGCGGCGCTCTACGAGTCCTGACCAGGGGCGCCACCGCCCTCCCCAGAGCCTGTAACGCGAACTGACGGTTCGTCACTTCCCTGTGTGATGGATATTGACGGACCGTCAGGTCACGCACAGAATGCGGGGATTCCGACCGGAGGGGATCCCCGACATGTTGCGTCCGATCCGCACCCTGGCCGCCGCGGCAGCGGCGCTCGCGCTCGTAGCCGCCTGCAATTCCGCCTCCACCAAAGGGAACTCCAAGGGCGGCGCGGGCGACGCGCCCGGCGACCGCCGCGGGGTGACCGCCGAGTCGGTCAAGGTCGGCGGCATCGTGTCGATGACCAGCGCCAGCGGCTACAGCAAGAAGGACACCGATCTCGGCGCCAGGGCCCGCTACATGAGAGCCAACGCCGAAGGCGGCGTCAACGGCCGCAAGATCGAGTACCTCGGTGCGGAGGACGACGGACAGGACCCGGCGAAGAACCTCAGCGCCGCCCGCAAACTCGTCCAGCAGGACAAGGTCTTCGCCGTCGCGCCCATGAGCTCGGTGACCTTCTCCGGCGCCGACTTCCTGGAGCAGGAGAAGGTCCCCACCTTCGGCTGGGGCACCCTGCCCTCGTTCTGCGGGCCCAAGTACATCTACGGTTTCAACGGATGCCTGGTGCCCACGCCCGGCGGTACCCTCAACCAGACCTGGCCCGAGGGCATCGGGCAGGTCCTCGGCGGCGCCCGGGGCAAGTCGGTCGCGATCATCGCCAACGACAGCGACGCCGGGAAGTTCGGCATCCGCACCTTCCAGCAGGGCTTCACCAGCGCCGGGTTCAAGGTCTCCTACGCCAAGGCCTCCGTGCCCTCCACGGCCGTGCCGAGCGACTGGTCGGCCTACGTCAAGGACATCCTGGAGGGCGAGGGCGGCAAGGCCCCGGACGCCGTCGTCTCCGTCATGCAGACCCCCAACAACATCGGGCTGTTCACCGCCCTCAAGCGCGCCGGGTACAAGGGAGTGCTGTCCGACCCGACCGACTACGACCCCGGTCTGCTCGCCAAGGACGCCACCAAGCAGGCCCTCGACGGGGTGCACGTCCTGCTCCAGTTCCAGCCGTTCGAGTCCACGGACCCGCAGATGGCGCAGTTCAAGGCCGACATCAAGGCGGCGGCGGGCGGCCAGGACGTCCCGCTCAACATGCACATGCTGACCGGCTACATGTCGGCCGACCTGTTCGTGTCCATCGCCGGGAAGGCCGGCCGGGATCTGACCGTCGAATCCTTCCAGGCCGCCGCACAGGCCTTCTCCGACAAGGGCACGCTCGTCGGCGACCGGGCCGAGCCCAAGGGGCAGAAGGACAGCTTCGGCTGCGGAGCGCTCGTACAGCTGAAGAACGGCGCGTACGAGGTCTCCGTACCGTTCAAGTGCTACGAGCCCATCCCCTTCAAGTAGGGGCGGGGCAGGACCATGGGTGATCTGCTCGTCTTCGTACTGAGCGGCCTGGTCTCCGGCGCCCTGTACGCCCTGCTCGCCACGGGGCTGGTGCTGTCGTACTCGGCGTCCGGGCTGTTCAACTTCGCGCACGGGGCCACCGCCTACCTGTGCGCCCTGACCTTCTACGAAGTGCACTCGGGTCTGGACTGGCCCGCGGTGCCCTCGGCGCTGCTGGTGGTGTTCGTCCTGGCCCCCGCCCTCGGGTGGGCGCTGGACCGGCTGATGTTCCGGCGGCTCGCCCGGGTCGGCGAGACGGCGCAGATCGTGGCCACCATCGGACTGCTGGTGGCCCTGCCCGCCGCCGGGCTGTGGGCCGTCGAACTCCTCTCCGACGCGGGCGCCCCCGTGAAACCCGCGGAGAACCAGTTTGGGCTGCCGGGAGTGGGGCCGAGCCCCGCGAGGTCCTGGCAGCTCGCCGAGGGGGTCGGCATCGACTCCGACCAGCTGATCACCTGGACGGTGACGGCGGTCGTGGCGGTGGGCCTGTGGGTGCTGATGCGGCACACCAGGCTGGGGCTGCAACTGCGGGCCGCCGTCGACAACCGCTCGCTGACCGAGCTGCGCGGGATCAGCGCCGACCGGCTGTCCTCGGTCGCGTGGATGATCTCGTCGGGGCTGGCCGGCCTGGCGGGCGTGCTGGCCACCCCGCTGCTCGGTCTGTCGGCGCACGACTTCACCCTGTTCCTGTTCGTGTCGGCGACGGCCGCGGTCATCGGGCGGTTCGCGTCCGTGCCGCTCGCCTTCGCCGGCGGACTCGGGCTGGGCGTCCTGCAGAACCTGGTCGCTGGCTACGCCTCCTTCGCCGAATCCGTCACCGGCTTCCGGACGGCCGTGCCCTTCCTCATCCTCTTCGGCGGGCTGCTGGTGCTGACCCGCCGGGCCCGGGCCGCGGGGGTCGCGGCCGCGGACGCGCCGCCGGTGGACCACCTCGCCGGTGCCTCGTGGGGGCGCCGGTGGGGGGTGTGGGCGGTCGGCGCCGTGCTGCTCTGCGTGGCGTTCTACACCGTGACCACACCGTTCTGGAGCGGGATGCTGGCCCAGGGGCTGGCCATCGCGCTCGTGTTCATGTCCTTCACCGTGGTGACCGGGCTCGGGGCGATGGTCTCGCTGGCGCAGGGCACGTTCGTGACGGCGGCCGCGCTGGTGGCCGGACTGCTGATGAGCCGGGGCTGGCCGTTCGTGGCGGCGCTGGCGGTCGGCACGTGCGTGGCCGCGCTGCTGGGGGCGCTGGTCGCCCTGCCGGCGCTGCGGCTGGGCGGCAGGTCGCTGGCACTGGCCACGCTCGCCCTGGCGTTCCTCGCGGACCAGGTCCTGTTCCAGCTGCGGTGGCTGCGCAACGGCGACTCGGGATGGTCGGTCCCGCGGCCGGTGTTCGGTCCGGTGGACCTCTCGGACGACCGGGCGATGGGGGTGGCCCTGGTGGTCCTGGTCGCGCTGGTGGCGGCGGGGCTGGGCGCGCTGCGCGACTCCCCGTCGGGGCGGGCGATGCTGGCGGTCCGCTCGGCCCCGGCGGCGGCGATGGCCTCGGGTGTGTCCGTACTGCGCACCAAGCTGACGCTGTTCACGCTGTCGGCGGGGCTGGCGGGCTTCGGGGGCGTCATGTACGCCTCGTACAACACCCGTATCACGGCGACGGACTTCACGGCGATGACGGGGCTGGTGTGGCTCGCGGTGGTGGTGGCGGCGGGGGTTCGGCGGCCGGTGTACGCGGTGGTGGCGGGGCTCGTGTTCGCCGCCGCGCCGAGGCTGCTGGCGGATTACGTGACCTCGTCCGCGCACCTGCCGGTGATCCTGTTCGGCCTCGCCGGGCTGGCCCTCGCCAATGACCCCGACGGGTACTGCGCGGCCGTGCCGGTGCGGTTGGCCAAGCGGCGCGCGGCCCGTACCCCTGCGGGGCTCTCCCCCACCCCGCCCCTTCCCGAACCTCGGGGCTCCGCCCCGGACCCGTCGGGGGCTCCGCCCCCGGACCCCCGCGCCTCAAACGCCGGCGAGGCTGAATTCGTCCCCGTCGGCGCTGTGATCACGGACGGCAGCGGCCGAATTCCAGCCCCTCCGGCGTTTGAGGAGCGGGGTCCGGGGCGGAGCCCCGGTTCGGGAAGGGGCGGGGTGGGGGACGAGCCGCCCGCGGGGCCCGCCTCCGCACCCGCCCTCGAGCTGCGTGGCGTGACGGCCGGGTACGACGGGGGGCTGGTGCTCCAGGGAGTGGACCTGGCCGTGCGGGCAGGGGAGATCCTCGCCGTGCTCGGGCCCAACGGCGCCGGCAAGAGCACCGCCTGCCGGGTGGCGGCGGGGGCCCTGCCCGTCACCACCGGCGCGGTCCTCACCGACGGCCGCGACGTCACCCGCGACGGCCCGGTGCTCCGCTCGCGCGCCGGCGTGCTGCTCGCCTCCGAAGGCCGGGGGATCTTCCCCGCGCTCACCATCGAGGAGAACCTGGCGCTGTACCTCGGGGCACCCGACGCCCGCGCCGCCGTGTACGACCGCTTCCCGCGGCTCCGGGATCGGCGCGGGGTGCCGGCCGGGGCGCTGTCCGGCGGGGAGCAGCAGATGCTGGCGCTGGCGCCGCTGTTGCAGCGGCCACCGCGGGTGCTCATCGCCGACGAGCCCTCGCTCGGCCTCGCCCCCCGCGTCGTGGACGAGGTGTACGCGGTGCTCACCGAGCTCCGCGACGCCGGTACCGCCCTGCTGCTGGTGGAGGAGAAGGCCGCCGAGATCCTCGGCATCGCCGACACCGTGGCCTGCCTCTCGCAGGGCCGGGTCTCCTGGTGCGGCCCGCGCGCCGAGGTGGAGGCGGACCGGCTCGCCGAGGCCTACCTGGGGACGGGGACATGAGCGAGGACAGAGACGGCTACGTGCTCCGGGCCAGCGGCGTCGGCGTGCACTTCGGCGGGGTCCAGGCCCTGGCCGGAGTGGACCTCGGGATCCGCGCGGGCGAGGTGTGCGGGCTGATCGGACCGAACGGGGCCGGGAAGACCACCCTGTTCGACGTCCTGTCCGGGATCCGGCGCCCCGACCAGGGGCGGCTGCTCCTCGACGGGGCCGACATCACACGCCGCTCCCCCGTCTGGCGGGCCCGGCACGGCATGCGCCGGACCTTCCAGCGGCAGCAGCTCTTCGGGCAGCTCAGCGTGGCCGACAACGTGCTGGTCGCGCAGGAGTGGCGGGGCGGCGGGGGCGGGCTGGCCGCCGATCTGCTCGCCTCGCCGGCCCGGCGCCGCCGGGAGCGCGAGCGCCGGGCGCGCGGCGAGCGGGTGCTGGCGGACTGCGGGATCGGTGCGCTCGGCGCCTCGTACGCCGGTGGTCTGCCGGTCGGGCAGGCCCGGATGGTGGAGCTGGCCCGCGCGGTGGCCGACCCGCCGCGGGTGCTGCTGCTGGACGAGCCCGCGTCGGGGATGTCCGCGCCTGAGCGGGAGCGACTCGCCCGGGTGGTGCGGCGGCTGGCCGAGGAGGAGGGCTGCGCGGTGCTGCTGGTCGAGCACGACGTGGCCTTCGTGATGGACCTCTGCGCCCGTGTGGTCGTACTGGACCTCGGCTCGGTGCTCGCGCAGGGCACGGCGGCCCAGGTGCGGGCCGATCCGGCGGTGCGGGAGGCCTATCTGGGGACCCGGTGACCCGGCCGGGTGGTGGGACCCGGCCGGGGCGGGCGGCCGGGAATACGTCGTACGGGGGGCCGGTTGTGGCCCCTCGTACGAAGCCGTACCGCCGACGCGAGGAATCAGGACACGTGAACCAGGTCCCCACCATCAAGCTCAACAACGGCACGCTCATGCCCCAGCTCGGCTACGGCGTCTGGCAGGTTCCGGACGCGGAGGCGGAGCGGGCCGTCGGCACGGCGCTGGAGGCGGGCTACCGCAGCATCGACACGGCCTCCATCTACGGCAACGAAACCGGCACGGGCAAGGCCATCGCCGCTTCCGGGATCCCGCGCGAGGAGCTGTTCGTCACCACCAAGCTGTGGAACGGGCCTTCGCGGACGTGGGACCGGGACGCGGTGCTGCGCGCCTTCGACGAGTCCCTCGACCGGCTGGGCCTCGACCACCTGGACCTGTACCTGATCCACTGGCCGCGCCCGATGCGCGACGACTTCGTCTCCATCTGGAAGACCTTCGAGGAGATCACCGAGAGCGGCCGCGCCAAGGCCGTCGGCGTGTCGAACTTCCGTGCCGAGGACCTGGAGCGGATCGCCGCCGAGAGCCCGCTGGTCCCGGCCGTGAACCAGATCGAGCTGCACCCGCTGTTCCCGCAGGCCGAGCTCCGTGCCGAGCACGCGCGGCGCGGGATCGCCACGGAGGCCTGGTCCCCGCTGGGCCAGGGTCAGGAGCTGCTCACCCTGCCGGCCGTCACCGCCCTCGCCGAGAAGTACGGGCGCAGCGCCGCGCAGGTCGTGCTGCGCTGGCACCTGCAGCTCGGGAACATCGTGATCCCGAAGTCCGTGACCCCCTCGCGCATCCGGGAGAACCTGGACGTCTTCGGCTTCGAGCTGGAGGCGCAGGACGTCGCCGCGCTGGAGGCGCTGGGCGCGGGGCCCGCGGGCCGGCGGATCGGGCCGGACCCGGCCGCATTCGACGTGTGAGGCCGGGCGGGTGAATCCTCCCGAGGGGGTATACCGGATCCGCAACGTGGAGAGCGGGCTGGTACTGCAGCTGGAGGGCGCCTCCCGGGTGCGGGTGGGTCCGGACGGGCCGCCCGCGCCGGAGGCGGCCCGTCGCTGGCGGATCGCGCCGGTGCACAGCGGCGGCGGGGTCTTCCACGTGGTGAGCGAGGACAACGAGCGGCGTCTGGACGTCGCCAACGCCTCGACGGAGAGCGGTGCCCGGGTGCAGGTGTGGCGGGCCAACGCCTTCGGCGCGCAGGAGTGGCTCGTCGAGCGGCACGTGGACGATCCGGGGGTGGTGTCGCTGGTGGCGTGCATCAGCGACCTGCTGCTGGAGGCCGACGAGGAGGGCCGCGCCCGGCAGGGCGAGGACACCGACTCGCCGGCCCAGTGGTGGCGGCTGGAACCCGCCTGACCCCGCCCCGCCGGTGTCAGAGGCGTACGAAACCGCGCAGCCGGTACGTCGGTTCCGCGCGCGGCACGTCCTGGTCGGGCAGGAGTTCCAGGCGGGCGGCGAGGTCCGCCGCGGTGATGCCGCGCGGGACCACGCGCGAGGCGTAGCGGCCCGCGAGCAGCGCCTCGGCGGAGGCGCGGGGGCTGCGGCCCTGGCCGTGGCCCCGGAAGCGGGCCTCACCGGCGGGGCGCAGGCCCGCGCGCGCCGTGTAGGCCTCGACCTCCCCGGAGGAGTCCGCGGGGGTCGGGGTCAGGTGTGCGGCGAAGACGGCGTCGATGTCGCTGCCGACGTCGTGCGCGGAGTCCTTGTCGACGGTGGTGACGAACACCCCGCCGGGCCTCAGCACCCGCGCGGCCTCGGCGATCACGGCCGGCACCAGGCCGGGTGCGCGCAGCAGGTGCAGCAGCCACACCGCGCTGACCGCGTCGAGGGAGGCCGATCGCACGGGCAGCCGGGCCGCGTCGGCGAGCACCACGGGCACCCCGCGCCGCAGGGCCGTGGCGGCCATGCCGGGCGAGGCGTCCACGCCGAGGACGCTGAGTCCGGGGCGGGTGAGCCGGGCGGTGACGATGCCGGTGCCGCAGCCGAGGTCGAGCAGGGTGCGGGTGCCGGCGGGAAGCAGACCGAGGACCGCCGCGGCGGCGGCCTCGGCACGCGGGACGCCGCCGCGGGTGGCGTCGTAGACCTCGGCCTCCGCGTCGTAGTCGAGCAACGGTCTGAGGTCCGTTGTGTGCGTGGTCATCAGCTCGCGCCGTGGGCGGGGGCGAGGGCTTCGACGCGTTCGGCGAGCGCGAAGTCGGTGGCGGTCACCACGCCTCCGGCGTCGTGGCTGTTCACGGAGAGCCGGACGGTGTTGTAGCCGAGGGTCAGGTCGGAGTGGTGGTTCAACTCCTGCTGCACGCTGGCGATGTGGGCGACGAGGGCGCTCGCCGCGAAGTGCGTGTCCAGCCGGTAGGTGCGCAGGATGCGGTCGTCCTCGAAGGCCCAGCCGGGAAGTTCCCGCAACCGGTCCTCGATCTCCTTCTGCGACAGCGGCTCACTCGGCATGCACCGGCTCCTTTTCCCCGTGACGTGTAGTCAAGGTTCCCACAGCGCACGCCCGGGCAACCCTTTCGCGCCATAGTGCGCTCGGGTGCTCCTGCGCCTTCCGTGCCCGCCCCGCCCCCCATATGCTCCTTCGCCGATGCGGCTGTTACCACCGGTAACGGCGGCATTGCCAGCACGTCTTCGATGATCACGTGACGGGCACGGGACGAGGGGCGGCATCGACATGACCGGCACAGGCAGTTCCAGGCGTACGTTCATCGCGGGCGCGGC
Organism: Streptomyces sp. NPDC053432; assembly: GCF_055585365.1. Lineage (NCBI taxonomy): Bacteria > Bacillati > Actinomycetota > Actinomycetes > Kitasatosporales > Streptomycetaceae > Streptomyces > Streptomyces sp. NPDC053432. Next base: position 264,696 of record NZ_JBVJKF010000003.1, on the reverse strand, counting down.
GGCCACCGCGGGGGCCCTGTCCGCCGCCGTGGCGCCGACTCCGGCGGCGGCCGCCACGGCCTCCCCCGCCCGGGCGGCGGAGAAGGGCCGGCGGGTCGCCGTGCTGGGGGGCGGGGTGGCCGGACTGACCGCGGCGCACGAACTCGCCGAGCGGGGCTACGCCGTCACCGTCTACGAGCGCCGGGCGCTGGGCGGCAAGGCGCGCAGCATGGACGTGCCGGGCAGCGCGCGCGGCGGCCGCCGTCCGCTGCCCGCGGAGCACGGCTTCCGCTTCATCCCCGGGATCTACCACAACCTGCCCGACACCATGCGGCGCATCCCCTTCCCCGGGAACGCGAACGGCGTCTGGGACAACCTCGTCGCACCGCGCGAGATGATGTTCGCCCGGTCGGGCGGCCGCGAGGACCTGCGCGGGCCGATCCCGTGGCCGGAGCACTCCTCCGCCGAGCTGACGCCCGACGAGCTGCGCCGCGCACTGACCGGGATCCTGCAGTCCCTGGTCCGGCTGCCGCCGCACGAGACGGCGTACTTCGTCAACCGCGCCCTCGTCTTCCTGACCAGCTGCGACGAGCGCCGCAACGACGTCTGGGAGCGGACCCCCTGGTGGGAGTTCGTGCGCGCGGAGCAGATGTCGAGCGAGTACCAGCGCATCCTCGCGGTCGGCGTGACCCGCAACATCGTGGCGACCAAGGCCGAGGAGGCCTCCACCCGCACGGTCGGCACCCTCGGCGAGGCCTTCGTCTTCAACCTGCTGGGGCGCGGCGCGGACGGCCCGCCCGACCGGATCCTGAACCTGCCGACCAACGAGGCGTGGATCGACCCCTGGGAGGCCCATCTGCGCTCCCTCGGCGTGGAGTTCAGGATCGGCTGGACGGTGCGCGAGGTGCGGTACGGGGACGGCGCGGTGAGCGGGGTCGCCGTCGAGGGCCCGGACGGCGCCCGGCAGACCGTCACCGCCGACCACTACGTCAGCGCCCTGCCCGTGGAGCACGCCCGCCGCACCTGGAGTGCCGCTCTGCGCGCCGCCGACCCGATGCTGGGGCGCTGCGACCAGCTGCAGACCGACTGGATGACGGGCATCCAGTTCTACCTCACCGAACGCGCCGCGCTGGTGCACGGCCACCTCAACTGCATCGACTCGCCCTGGTCGTTGACCGCGATCCAGCAGGCGGAGCACTGGCCCGCTCGCGACTTCCCCGCCGACTACGGCGACGGGGCGGCGGCCGACTGCCTGTCGGTGGACATCTCGGAGTGGGACAAGCCCGGGATCCTGTACGGGAAGACGGCAAAGCAGTGCACGCGCGACGAGGTGGCCCGCGAGGTGTGGGCCCAGCTGAAGGCCTCCCTGAACGACAGCGGGAAGACCCTCCTGCGCGACTCCACCCTGCACTCCTGGCACCTGGACCCGGGTGTCGACGGGCTCGGCACCCCGAACCCCACCAACCAGGACCAGCTGCTGATCCACCCCGTCGGCACCCTCCACAACCGGCCGAGCGCCCGCACCCGCGTCCCGAACTTCTTCCTCAGCGGGGACTACGTCGCGGTGGACATCGACCTCGCCACGATGGAGGGCGCGAACGCCTCGGCCCGGGCGGCCGTCAACGCCCTCCTGGACCGCGACGGCTCCCCGAGCGCGCGCTGCGCGATCCGGCCGCTGTACCGGGCTCCGGAGGTCGAGTCCGCCAAGCGGCACGACCTGTGGCGCTACCGTCTCGGCCTGCGGAACGTCCTCGACGTGGGCTGAACCGGCCCCACTTGGGACGGACATCTCGGCTACGGTCGTGAACATGACCACCATCGCACCCACGGTCGGGGCCCTGCTGCGCGCCTGGCGGGAGCGGCGCGGGATCAGCCAGCTGGAACTGGCGGGCCGGGCCGACTCCTCGTCGCGGCACATCAGTTTCATCGAGACCGGACGGTCCCGGCCGAGCGAGGAGATGGTACTGAGGCTCGCCGACCGCCTGGACGTACCGGTACGGGAGCAGAACGCGCTCCTCCTGGCGGCGGGTTACGCCCCCCGCTACGCGCAGACGGCTCTGGACGACCCGGCGATGGAGACGCTGCGCGAGGGCATTCAGCGCCTGCTGACCGGCTACGAGCCCTACCCGGCGCTGGTCGTGGACGCCACGTACCACGTGATCGCCGCGAACCGGGGCGTCATGATGCTGATGGAGGGGCTGCCGGAGCACCTGCTGGCGCCGCCCCTGAACGCCATGCGGATCACCCTGCACCCCGAGGGCCTGGCGCCGAGGATCCGCAACCTGAAGGAGTGGCGCGGACACCTGCTGGCCCAGATGGAGCGGCAGATCGCGCTGGCCCGCTCCGAGCCGCTGCGCGCGCTGTACGAGGAGGTGTCTGCCTACCCCGTCCCGGAGCGGCCCGGCGGCGCCGGGCCGGAGGAAGCCGTCCCGTACATCGCGCTGCCGCTGGTCATCGAGCACGACGGCCACCTGCTGTCCTTCGTGTCCTCGATCGCGACCTTCAACACGCCCATGGACGTGACCGTCGCCGAGCTGGCCATCGAGACGATGCTCCCGGCCGACCCGGCGACGGTGAAGTACCTGCGCTCACTCGGCGACTGAGCGCAGGGCGAGCTGCTGCAGCAGGGCGAACGAGGCCACGGTGAGGGCCTGCGCCGGGATCCACACCAGGCCGGCGGTGGTGGGCGTGAACCAGGCGAGCAGGGACACCAGGCTGAGCACGGCCCAGGCGTAGTTCGCCTCGATGACGAACTTGACGGGGAAGGCGGCCGGCCGGCGCCGCGAGGCGAGCCGGCCCACCCCCGCGCCGAAGACGGCCAGGAAGACGCCCAGTCCCAGCAGGAGACCCTGCCCGACCCCGAGCAGCCTCCCGAGCGGGGCGGAGAAGGCCGCGTACGCCAGCCCGTTGCCGGTGGTGACGACGGAGTCGAGGGCGAGGAAGCGGCGCAGGGCGGTCTGCGGCTCGGTGGTGCGGGCGAGGGTACCGATGAGGGTCGCGGACATGGCTGGTCAGCCTCCATCGAGGTAGGAACGCGGGGTGGGTACCGGGTCCCGGCTCTGAGTGCGCAGCTCCGGAACCCGATGCCCCCACCCTGCCGCGCCGCCGCCGACGGGTCGATTACCTGTGAGGTCATGCGGCCCGGCCGCGGGAAACGGGACGCCCCGGGCCGAAGGGTCCGGGGCGTTCGCCGTGCGCGCGGGCGCGGTGCGGGTCAGAGGTCCGCGAGGTCCAGCCCGGCCTGCGCCGCGGCCGCCTGGACGGTCTGCTCCAGCAGGACCGCGATGGTCATCGGGCCGACCCCGCCCGGGACCGGGGTGATCAGCGAGGCGCGGGCGGCCGCCGACTCGAAGTGGACGTCGCCGACGTTGCCCTCGTTGTAACCGGCGTCCAGGACCACCGCGCCCGGCTTGATGTCCTCGCCCCGGATGAACTCGGCCTTGCCGACGGCGGCGACCAGCACGTCCGCCTGGCGCACGATCGAGGAGAGGTCCTTGGTGCGGGAGTGGCAGTAGGTGACGGTGGCGTTCTGCTCCAGCAGCAGCATCCCGGCGGGCTTGCCCAGGATCGCGCTGCGGCCGACGACCACGGCGTGCTTGCCGGTCAGGTCCACGTCGTACTCGGCGAGCAGGCGCATGATGCCGCCCGGGGTGCAGGAGACGAAGCCGGGCAGCCCGAAGCCCATGGCCGCGAAGGAGTGCATGGTGACCCCGTCGACGTCCTTGCCGGGGGCGATGGCCTCGAAGGCGGCGCGCTCGTCGATGTGGTGCGGGACGGGGTGCTGGAGCAGGATGCCGCTGATCTCCGGGTCCTCGGAGAGCGCGGTGATCGCGGCGACCAGTTCCTCGGTGGTGGTCGCGGCCGGCAGCTCCACGTGGCGGGAGGTGATCCCGGCCTTGGCGCAACGGTTCTGCTTCATCCGGACGTAGGTCACGGAGGCGGGGTCCTCGCCGACCAGTACGGTCGCGAGGCAGGGCGCGGTGCCGGTGCGCTCGGTGATCTTCGCCGCGTAGGCGGCCGTCCGCTCCGAGATGCGGCGGGCGAGGGCCGTGCCGTCCATCAGCCGGGCGGAGCCGGCGGCGGGAGCGGCGGCGGGGGCAGTCTGGGCAGTCGTCACGGGGTCTCCTGAACGTCGCTGCGGATCGCGGTTCGCCCAGGCGCGCGGCAGACGACGTACCGGAGTACGCCGGGCCGCTCCCCGGTGGTGATCCACCCGAACGCCAGTCACGGCCCGCGTCCACTGTAGTCGACATATCCGGTGGTCGACCGGGGCCCGGCCTGCGAGGATCAGGGCATGACGCGTACTTTCGACCATCTTGTCGCGGAAGCCGAGTCGGTCTCCGTGGACGGCTGGGACTTCTCCTGGCTCGACGGCCGGGCGACCGAGCAGCGTCCCTCCTGGGGGTACCAGCGGCTGCTGCGCGAGCGGCTGGCCCGCGTCCGGTCCGCCCTGGACATCCAGACCGGCGGGGGCGAGGTCCTGGCCGGGGCCGGCCCGCTGCCGCCGCTGACGGCGGCCACCGAGTCCTGGCCGCCCAACATCGACCGGGCGACCCGGCTGCTGCACCCGCTCGGCGCGGTCGTGGTGGCCGACACGGACGAGCCGCCCCTGCCCTTCGGCGACGAGGCCTTCGAGCTCGTCGCCAGCCGCCATCCGGTGACCATCTGGTGGGACGAGATCGCACGGGTCCTGACCCCCGGGGGCACCTACCTCTCCCAGCAGGTCGGGCCGGCGAGCGTCTTCGAGCTCGTCGAGTACTTCCTGGGGCCCCAGCCGGAGGAGGTCCGGGGCGCACGCCACCCCGACGACGCCGTGAGCGACGCCACGAAGGCCGGCCTGGAGGTCGTCGACCTGCGCTCCGAACGGCTCCGTACGGAGTTCCACGACATCGGAGCCGTGATCTACTTCCTCAGGAAGGTGATCTGGATGGTGCCCGGCTTCACGGTCGGGCAGTACCGGGACCGGCTGCGCGAGCTGCACGAACAGATCGAACGCGAAGGTCCGTTCGTCGCACATACCGCCCGTTTCCTCATCGAAGCCCGCAAAACGGACTGACGGCGGGGGCGGACGGAATCCCCGTCGGCAGGTTGCCCGTCGGCGGCGTGGCGCAGGTCACTCAATTCAGCGCGTAACGAATCGACTCGAGCGTGCGATGAACCGACAGGTGTCCTCGCGCGGCCCGGAATACAGACCCCCTCGGGTCTGTTTCCCAAGTTCGCGCGATGATGTCCCGCCGATCCCTTATCTGCTCGCAACGAGAGGCTCCTTGTGTCGCTCAGCCCGTCCCGTACGTTCCCTCCGGAGATCGCCGAATCGGAGGCCCTCGTCGCGCTCGTCGAGCGCGGCCGCGAGCAGGGTCACATCAACGGTGACGACGTGCGCCAGGCCTTCGAGGCCGGCCGCATCCCGGTGGACCAGTGGAAGCGGGTCCTGCGCAGCCTGAACCAGGTCCTGGACGAGGAGGGCGTCGCCCTCCACGTCAGCGCCGCCCCCGCCACGAAGGCTGCCGCCAAGAAGCCCCGCAAGGCGGCCGCAGCCCCTGCCCGTACCGTGACCAAGAAGGCCGTCGCCCCGCCGCGCCCCATCGGCGCGCGCAAGACGGCCGCCACCAGCACGCCGGCCACGGCCTCGGCGATATCCGCCACGCCGGCCGCTGCCGCTCCCGCCGGCGAGGCGGCGTCCGACACGGTCGCCGCCGAGCCGAAGAAGCGCACGGTCAAGAAGACCGCCGCGAAGAAGACCGCGGTCAAGAAGACCGCGGCCGCGAAGAAGACCACCGCCAAGGACGCCGACGAGGGCGAGAACCCGGTCGTCGAGGGCGAGGACTGGGCGGTCGAGGACCTCGCTGACGAGCCCGAGGAGGAGTCGCCCAAGGCCGGCGGCGGTCAGGGCTTCGTGCTGTCCGACGACGACGAGGACGACGCCCCGGCGCAGACCGTCATGGTCGCCGGTGCCACCGCCGACCCCGTCAAGGACTACCTCAAGCTCATCGGCAAGGTGCCGCTCCTCAACGCCGAGCAGGAGGTCGAGCTCGCCAAGCGCATCGAGGCGGGCCTGTTCTCCGAGTACAAGCTCGAAGAGGAGGAGGACCACAAGCCCGCCTTCAAGCGCGAGCTGGAGATCCTGGTCGAGGACGGCCGCCGCGCGAAGAACCACCTGCTGGAGGCCAACCTCCGCCTCGTGGTCTCCCTCGCCAAGCGCTACACCGGCCGCGGCATGCTCTTCCTGGACCTGATCCAGGAGGGCAACGTCGGCCTGATCCGCGCCGTGGAGAAGTTCGACTACACCAAGGGCTTCAAGTTCTCCACGTACGCGACCTGGTGGATCCGGCAGGCGATCACGCGCGCCATGGCCGACCAGTCGCGCACCATCCGCATCCCGGTCCACATGGTCGAGATCATCAACAAGCTCGCCCGCGTGCAGCGCCAGATGCTCCAGGACCTGGGCCGTGAGCCCACCCCGGAGGAGCTGGGCAAGGAACTCGACATGACCCCCGAGAAGGTCATCGAGGTCCAGAAGTACGGCCGTGAGCCGATCTCCCTGCACACCCCCCTGGGTGAGGAGGGCGACAGCGAGTTCGGTGACCTCATCGAGGACTCCGAGGCGGTCGTGCCGGCCGACGCGGTCTCCTTCACCTTCCTCCAGGAGCAGCTCCAGTCGATCCTGGGGACGCTGTCGGAGCGCGAGGCGGGCGTGGTCTCCATGCGCTACGGCCTCAACGACGGCCAGCCGAAGACGCTGGACGAGATCGGCCGCGTGTACGGGGTGACCCGTGAGCGCATCCGCCAGATCGAGTCCAAGACCATGTCGAAGCTGCGCCACCCGTCGCGTTCGCAGGTCCTGCGCGACTACCTCGACTGAGCCGGCCCCCGGCACACGACGCCCCCGCACCGCCGCCCGGCGGTGCGGGGGCGTCGCCGTTCACGGGAGGCCCGGACGCGGTCAGGTCAGGCGGAGGACCGGCCCCTTCGGGGTGAACGGCAGGGTGGCGCCCTCCGGGACGAGGTGGGCGTGCTCGCGCCGGATCCGCAGGGTGTCGCACCAGCCCTCCGCCGGTACGTCGCGGGCCTGCTCGTACGAGGCGATGGCGCCCAGCGCCTTGCCGAGCAGGGCGGCGTTCATCGAGCCCGAGGTGTCCGGCACCACGCCGAAGGTGCAGCGGGCCACCTCCTCGGGCGCGAACCAGCGGCCCCGCGCGCGGGATGTCCGGGGTGGAGGCCTGGCGGGGCGCCGGGCGCGCGTACGACCGTACGGGGTCGGGGCGCGGCACGAACTCGTCGAACCAGCGGGCGAGCTTCGCGTCCCACGGCACCGGCGGGTGGGCCAGCGCCCGGATCTCCTGGACCTGCCCGGCGGGCAGGAGCCCGCGGTCCTCGTGCACGTGCAGGTCGAAGCCCTGGACCAGGCCGCGCCGGTAGAACTCGTCGAGGTCCGCGTACGGGCGGTGCGCGCCGTGCGGGAGCGGCTCGCCCAGGATGTCGCCGCGGCCCTTGCCGCGCAGGGTCGCGAGCCGCCGGATGCGGCGCAGGTCGCCGGCGATCCGGTCGTAGACCTCCTCGACCGAGTTTGATGTAGATCTCCCCGGCGATGGTCTGACGGCGGCGACGGCGATGCCCTGGGCGCGGGCCGGCTCGGCGTCGGCGACGAGGGTCAGGCCGGACGCCGGCCCGCCGAGCAGGGGGTAGGAGGAGACGAACCAGTTCAGCGCGCGGTCCCAGGGGCGCGGGACGCGGCCCTCGTGGCCGCCGGACACCGCCATGGTGGCGGAGACGGCCCGGGTGAGGGCGTGCGCGAAGGCGGTCTCCCGGTCGGGGACCGAGCAGCCGACCAGGACCTGGTCGGGTTGGTCCCCGGCGGTGCCGCAGTTCTCGTAGGCGGGCGGGATGCCGTCGCGGCGCCGGCGGGCGGCGATCAGCTCCTCGTCCCCGCCGGGACAGCCGGCCGGGAGGTGTTCCGGGGCCCGGCCGACGGGGAAGGTCAGCAGGAAGCGGTTGGCGACCGCGCAGCGGGCGGCGAGGGCGAAGCGGTCGGGCCTCAGGGTGCGGCGGGGTACGTGGTGCGCCCGGTGTGGTCGCACCACGAGCCCGGGAGCATCCGGTTTTCCGCTCAGGCGGCTGTGTGCTCCAGGAGGTTCTTCAGCTTCTCCTCGCTGCGGGGCATCTCCTTGCGGACCATGGGCCTGACCGCGAGGGGGACGAGCGCCCGGCCCAGGCCGTGTCCCGCGAAGTCGACGGACAGGGTGAGGCGGGAGCGGGCCCCGCCGTCGAGGGGTTCGATGGTTCCCTGTATCTCGGGCCGTACCGGCCCCTCGACGCCGTGGAGGTGCCAGCTGCGCGGCCGGTCGAGCTCGGTGAATTCCATCTTCGTGGGGATCCGGCGCCTGCCGACCTTGCGGGTGACGACGACCTGCGAACCGACGTGGACGGGCAGATCGCCCATCGGGACGGCGGATACGGCGCTGTCCTGCCACTCCGGCAGGTGCGTGGGGTCCGTGACGTAGGTGAAGACCTCGTCCGGGCTGCGGGAGATGTCGATGGTGTTGCTGATCGCTGACATGGCGACCCCCTGGGTCCCCTCTGGATCCCCCCTGGATCCCCCTGGCCTGGCTCTCATTCCAAACTACCCCCCAGGCCCAGGGGGATCTGCGGGCCGTCCCGTTCCGCGTCGCGCAGCCAGCCGCGCAGGACCCTGTGGACCGCTTCCGCGCCGACCAGGCCGGCCGGCGGCCCGGCCAGCTCCTGCGGCCACATCAGGAACGGGTGCCCCTGTTCCCCGCCCAGGCCGCCGTGCGAGCCGATTTGCTCCTCGAAGGCGTGCACCGTGCCCGTGACCGGGTCGTACGCCGAGTTCACCATGATGTCGGCCACGTGCGGGAAGGCGTCGGTCCGCCGGACGGCCTCGGCCGCCCCCGGGCCGAAGGGGGCCAGCAGTTCCTCCGCCTCGCCGGGAACGTCCAGCCGGGCCTCGGCTCCGCCGGGGCCCAGGAGCACCCCGTCCACCAGCAGGAAGCCGACCCCCGGGTGGTTCGCCAGGGTGGGCAGCAGGGCGGGGTGGGCCCGCTCCACGAACCGGCGCGTGGCGCGGCCCGGAACGCCGGGGAAGGAGATCAGCCCGAGGTTCCCGGAGGCGAGCACCACCGGGTCGGAGCCCGGCTCGGGCGGGGCCTCCCCGTCCGGCTCCACCGGCCGGTGCAGCGCGGTCCGCACGGCGTTGCGGGCCTCGGCCCCGCTGCGGGTCCGGCCGGCCCGGCGGGAGACGGGCAGCCCGCAGCCGGCCCGGACCAGGTCCTTGAGGGTGAGCCCGTACCGCCCCAGGAAGGTCTCCCCCGGGCTCTGTCCGTGGTCGGAGAGGAGCACGATCCGGTACTCGCGCGGCGCGTGCTCGGCGACCCGTGCGATCAGCGCGATGCTCCGGTCCAGGCGCTCCAGGACCCGGTCGGCGTCCCTGCCGCGCGGGCCGGAGTGGTGGGCCACCTCGTCGTAGGCGACCAGGTCGGCGTAGACCGCGGCGCGGCCGGCCAGCATGTCGCCGATCACCGCCGCCACGACCACGTCCCGTTCGACGACGGTCGCGAAGGCCCTGAGCAGCGGGTACAGCCCGCCGCGCGACACCCTGGGGGTCTCCCGGCGCAGCCGGGCCCCCACCGACTGGCCGACCTCCCGGAGCACCTCGGCGACGAAGGACACCGCCGTGCGGACGGCGTTGGCCGGATCGGAGAAGTACGCGAAGTAGCCCGCCCGGGATCGGTTCGCCCGGCCGCGCCGGGCCGACACGGACAGGACGAGCGCCAGTTGGTCGGCTCCGCCGCTGAACAGGTTGCCCCGGCTGGCCCCGTCGCGCGTGAGCAGTCCGGCGTCGCCGGTGCGCGCGACGGCGCGGCGCTGGAGTTCGGCGGCGCTGGCGGGCCGGTTGCAGACGACCACCTGGCCGGTGTCCTTCTCGTACCAGCGGAAGGCGGGCACGTCGAAGGTGGAGCCGTGCAGGATGCCGAGCTGGCTGGCGCCGGTCTGGCTCGACCAGTCCGTGTGCCAGGACGTGAGGCGGTGGCCGCCGCGCAGCCACCCCGCGACCGTGGGCATCAGCCCGCCGTCCGCCGCGCGGCGCAGCGTCTCGTAGCCCAGCCCGTCGAGCTGGAGGAAGAGGAGTGCGGGCCCCGCCCCGTCCGCTCCGGGGGCGCGCGGGCCGGGGAGCTTGCGGTGGCGGCGGTCGGCGAGCCGGTAGAGCCGCCTGCGGTAGGCGTCGTCGTCGCGCATCGCGAGTGCGGTGGAGGTGGCCGACGCCACCGCGGACATCACCGCGGCCACGACGACGGCGGTGTCGGGATCCACCTGGCCCCGCCCGGACGGGATCAGCCGGAGCGCCATGAGCAGCAGGGAGCCGTTGAGGGAGAAGACGAGCAGTCCGAGCACCAGCGCGGGCAGGATCAGCAGGGCCCGTACGAGCAGGGGCCAGACCAGGGCGCTCAGCAGGCCGAAGGCGCCCGCTCCCCAGGCCGCGGTCAGGGCGATCTGCGTGATGCTGTCGCCGTCGCCGGACTGGAGCCTGAAGTCCGGCAGGACGCCGGCCAGGGCGAGCATGGTCAGGGTGGACACCGCCCATACGAGGACCACTCGCACCAGGGCGCTGCCCGCGGCCCGCCATCGTCCTCGCACCACGCCGCAACCTCCCGCGAGCCCCGTCCCGCCTCCAGGCTCGCACAGGCGGGCCCACCCCGCGGCCGGACGATTCGGGACGCGGGGGCCTTGTCAGGGGGCGTGGTCCGGGGGCCTCGGCCCGGGGCCGGGGTGCGGGGTGGGCGGGGCGGTCAGGTGCCGTCGTAGCCCGCGGTCGGCATCGACAGCCTGCGGTGCACCTCGGCCTTCATCGCGGAGGTGTACCGGGGTTCGTCGTGCCCGGCGGTCTCCAGCCGTACGCCGCGCCGCGCGCACTCGGCGCTGAACTCCTCCACGGAGCGCAGCGCGCGGGCGAGCACCCGGTGGTTGGCGGCGACGAACAGGTCGACCTGGCCGGCGTCGACGTCGGACCAGAGCCCGCAGTGGTCGGCGCGCAGCCCGTAGACGAGCAGTTGCCTCGTCACGACGTAGCCCCGGGCCGCTGCCCAGCGGGCGCACATCGCCTGCTGGCTGCGGGTGTCCACGGCGAAGGGGTCGGCGTCCAGATCTTCGAGCGGGGCCAGGCTGGAGATAGCGGCCACGCGCAGCTCATCCATGCCGCCCGACCCTACTCCGATCCGCCGCCGGGGAGGAGGGGGCGGGAGGCTCCGGTTCCGGGCGGATCCGCGGGGCACGGCTTAGGCTCGTGGGACGGGCGAGGGAGGGAGGCCGGGTGACGGTGGAGATCACCTGGTGGGGGCATGCCACGTGCACGGTCGAGGACTCCGGGGTCCGGGTCCTGACGGATCCGCTGTTCGCGCGGCGCCTGGCCCATCTGCGGCGGCGGGCCGGGGCGGTGCCCCCGCCGGAGGCGGCCGTGGCCGACGTGGTGCTCGTCTCGCACCTGCACTCCGACCACCTGCACCTGCCGTCGCTGGCCCGGCTCGGGCCCGGGACCCGGCTCGTCGTGCCGCGCGGTGCGTGCCGGGCGGTGCCGGGGCTGGCGCGGACGGCGGGGAGGCGCGGGCTCCGGGTGACGGAGGTGGCCCCGGGCGAGGTGGTCGACGTACGGGACGGCGTGCGGGTGCGGGCCGTGAGCGCGCGGCACGACGGGCGGCGGCTGCCGTTCGGGCCGCACCGTGCGCGGGCCCTCGGGTTCGTGGTCCAGGGCGCGGCGCGGACGTACTTCGCCGGGGACACCGGGCTGTTCGACACGATGGCCGAGGAGGTAGGGCCGGTGGACGTGGCCCTGCTCCCGGTGGGCGGCTGGGGCCCGTACCTCGGTCCGGGGCACCTGGACGCGGGGCGGGCGGCGCGGGCGCTGGCGGAACTGGCCCCGGCGGCGGCGGTGCCGGTGCACTACGGGACGTACTGGCCGATCGGACTGGACGCGGTGCGGCCGCACGAATTCCACGCGCCCGGCGGGGAGTTCGTGCGCCTGGCGGGACGGCTCGCGCCGCAGGTGGCGGTGCGGCTGCCCGGCCACGGGGAACGGGTGCGGCTCCCGTGACCTGGGGGGCGATGGCGGCGGCGGCCGGCCAGGTGCCGCAGGAGAGCACCCAGCAGGTGGTGGGGTACCCGGCGTTGTTCGTGCTGGTGGCACTGGGCGCGCTGGTGCCGGTGATCCCGACCGGGGCGCTGGTGAGTTCGGCGGCGGTGGTGGCGTTCCATCAGCAGTCGCTGCCGTTCGGGGTGTTGCTGGTGTTCGCGGTGGCGGCGCTGGCCGCCTTCACCGGGGACGTCACGCTGTACTGGCTCGGGCACCGCGGGGTGCGTTCACGGGGCGGCTCCCGGTGGCTGGAGCGGCTGCGGGGGCGGGCCGCGCCGGAGCGGCTGGACCAGGCGCAGACGCGGCTCGACGAGCACGGGGTGCTGGTCCTGGTGCTGTCCCGGCTGGTCCCGGCGGGCCGCATCCCGGTGATGGTGGCCTGTCTGCTGGCCGAGCTGCCGCTGCGCCGCTTCGCCCGCGGCGACGCCCCCGCCTGCCTCGCCTGGGCGGCCACGTACGGGCTGATCGGCATCCTTGGCGGCTCCTTGTTCGCCGAGCCGTGGAAGGGCGTGGCCCTGGCGGTCGCGCTGACCCTGCTGATCAGCGCGGGTCCGGCGGGGTGGCGGCGGGTGCGCGGCGGACCGGCCCGGTGACGTCCTCCCGGCCGAGGCTGCGGGAGGCCCCGATGGGGAGGTCCCAGAGGTGCTCGCGGGGCAGGCCGGCGCGGGCCCAGGCGGCCCGGACGCGGTGCAGGGGCTCCATGACGGGTTCGGCGGACAGGGCGAAGGTGCCCCAGTGCATGGGGGCCATCCGGCGGGCTCCGAGGTCGACGCAGGCCTGGACGGCCTCCTCCGGGTCGGCGTGCACGTCGCGGAGCCACCAGCGCGGGGCGTAGGCCCCGATCGGCAGCAGGGCGAGGTCGATGCCGGGGTGGCGGCGGCCGATCTCCTCGAACCAGTGCCCGTAGCCGGTGTCGCCGGCGAAGTAGAGCTTGCGGGGGGTGGGGGCGGTGCCGGTGCCGGTGCCGGTGCCGGTGCCGGTGAGGATCCAGCCGCCCCACAGGGAACGGCAGGTGTCGATCAGGGACCGCTTCGACCAGTGGTGGGCCGGGACGAACTCGAAGCGCACGCCGCCCAGTTCGGCCGACTCCCACCAGTCGAGCTCGGTGACCCGGGTGAAGCCGCGGCGGCGGAACCAGCGGGCGAGGCCGGCCGGGACGAAGAAGGCGGTGTGCCGGGGCAGCCGCCTGATGGTGGGGGCGTCGAGGTGGTCGTAGTGGTTGTGGCTGATCACCACGGCGTCGACGGGCGGCAGGTCCTCCCAGCGCACTCCCACGGGGGTCATCCGGGAGGGCGTGCCCAGGATGCGCCGGGACCAGACGGGGTCGGTCAGCACGGTCAGCCCGCCGGTCCGCAGCACCCAGCTGGCGTGCCCGGCCCAGGTGACGCAGACCGCGCCCGGTTCCGCGGCGGGCAGCGGGGCGGGGGCGAACGGCAGGTCGGGGATGCCGCGCAGCCCTTCGGGACCGGGCCGGAAGGCGCCCTCCCGGGCGAGCCGGGCGAACGCGCGCAGACCGGGGAGCGGGGTGGTCAGCCGGTCCGCGAACGAGGCGGGCCACCGCCGGTGCTCCCCGAGCGGCCGCAGCCCCCCGGACCCGCCGACGGCCGCGGCGGCGTCCGCCCCGCCCGCGGCCGGACCGGGCTGGGGCGCGGACGGGCCTCCGGCCGGGGCGGACGGGGCTTCCGGCGGGACGGGTGGGCCCGCGGGCAGAGCCGGCTGGGGCGCGGACGGGCCTCCGGCCGGGGCGGACGGGGCCGCGAGCGGGGCTTCCGCCGGAACGAGTGGGCCCGCGGGCAGAACCGGCGGGGGCGCGGACGGGCCTCCGGCCGGGGCGGACGGGGCCGCGGGCGGGGCTTCCGGTGGGGCGGGTGGGCCGGCGGGCAGAACCGGCTGGGGCGCGGACGGGGCCGCGGGCGGGGCTTCCGGTGGGGCGGGTGGGCCGGCGGGCAGAACCGGCTGGGGCGCGGCCGGGCCTCCCGCCGGGGCGGACGGGGCCGCGGGCGGGGCTTCCGGCGGGACGGGTGGGCCCGCGGGCAGAACCGGCTGGGGCGCGGACGGGCCTCCGGCCAGGGCGGACGGGGCCGCGGGCGGGGCTTCCCGTGGGGTGGGGTGGTCGCCGGGCGGGGGCGCGGGCACGGCCGGCGGGGCGGGGGGTGGTGAGTACTGGGCGGCGGCGGGCGCTGCGGTGGGGGCTTCCGTCCGGTCCCTCATCGGTAGTCTCCGTTCACCGGGTCGCGTCGGTCGGTCGGGCTGAGGAGGAGTCACGCCAGCCCCGCCAGGACCGATCCGAGGAGGTCCAGGGAGCGGCGTACGTACGGCAGTGCGAGCGGATCCCGCGCGGTGAGGGCGGCCAGCTGTTCCTCGTGGGTGGCTCCGAGCAGCGGCCCGGTCGACAACCGCACCCGCAGCGCACCGAGTTCGTCCGCGAACCGCTGTCCGCCCGGGGTGGGCGCGCCCAGCCGGGCCCCGAGCCAGTCCTCCAGCTCCATCGCGTCGCCGACCCCGTGGCGGGCGAGTCCGGCGCGCAGCGGTGAGAGGTCGGCGTACAGGTGCCGGCCCGCCTCCGGCGGCAGGGCCAGCGCGCCCGCCTCCAGCAGCGTGCGGTGCGCGGCCGCGGCCACCTCGCCGTGCAGGGCGGCCGCCCGCCGGGCCCGTACCGCGACGGCCTCGGGTTCGTCGAGGGCGTGCGCCGCCGCCCCGGCGACGGGGCCGGCGACGAGCGCGCCGGTCGCGGTGAGCACGTCGAGGGTGCGGGCGCGCAACCAGGTGCCGCGCCCGGTGCCGGGGAAGCGGAGCACGGCCGCGGGCCAGCCGGCGGGCAGCAGCGCCCCGGAGAGGTCGAGGAGGACGGCCGCCCGTTCGGGAAGCATCTCGGCGGGGCTGAGCACCAGCGTGTCGGACGGCCGGTGCACGGTGTCGCGCCAGCTCTCGTCGCTGACGACGAACAGCCCGGCGGCCTCGGCGGCCTCGCAGGCCTCGCGCAGCACCTCGGGCGGCGGGACGGTGGCGGTCGGGTCGTCGGCGACCGAGAGCAGCAGCACCCGGGGGTCGCCGCCCTCCGCGCGCACCCGCCGTACGGTCTCCAGCAGGGCGTACGGGTCGGGTACGCCGCCGCACTCGGCCGGGGTGGGCACGTGGTAGGCCCGCTGTCCCAGCAGCCGGACCTGGGGGGTCCACCAGGCGGGACAGGGCCTCGGCAGCATCACGTCCCCGCCGAAGGCCCCGAGCAGGGCGAGCAGCAGGGCCGGCGCACCCGGCCCGGCGGCCACGTCCTCCGGGGCGGTGGGGAGTCCGCGCCGCCCCCAGTGCCGGCAGGCGGCCTCGCGCAGGGCCTGGCCGCCGCCGGGGGCCTCGGGGGCGGAGCGTCCCGCGGCCGAGGCGAGTACGGCGAGGAGCTCGGGCAGTACGGGGAGGCCGGGCTGGGGGGCGGGCGGGCCGTACCGCACCGGGCCGCGGCCCTCCGCCGCCGTGCGCTGCATCCCCGCCACCGTTTCCCGCCTTCCGCGCCGGAACCGCCCGTCTCACCCAACGCTGCCCTTTATACGATTATTCAAGCGGATATGCCTGTTGTGATGCTGCCCCCGGCCGCGGCCCGGGCCGGTACGGCACGAATCGGCCCAGCTCAGCCCAGCTCAGCCCAGCTCAACCCGGCCCGCCCCGCTCGACCCGGCTCAGCCCTTCCGCCCGAGCAGCGCGAGCAGCCTTGTCTGCGCGTCCGCCCCCGCCGGGACCTCCAGGGGCTCGGCGTACATGCCGCTGGCCGCGAGGCTGTCCGCGTACGGCATGACCTCCTTGATGGAGAACTCGACGAGGTCGTCCGGCAGCCGGTCGTCGCCGCCGATGCCCCGGGAGAGGTCCCAGGTGTGCACGACGCAGTCGGCGGTCAGTTCGGAGCAGTACGCCATGGCCTGGGCGGGCCCGTACGAGAGGCGCACGGTCCGCTCCAGCGCGCCCGGCGCGGCGAAGGCCGCGTGCGCGGCGGCGGAGGCCGCCTCCCAGGCCGCGAGCGGGTCGTCGCCGAGCACGTCCCCGGAGAAGGCGTCGCCGAGCTCCTCGACGGTACGGCCCTCGGTGACCAGCGGCGGGATCCAGAGCTGCTCCCCCGTGACGTGGTTGACGAGCGCCCGCACGTCCCAGTCGGTGCACGGGGTCGGCGCGCCCCACTGGCCGTCCTCGATCGCGCGCAGCCGCTCACCGAAGAGCCGGAGCGCCTGGGCGTGGAGCCGGAGCAGCGTCTCGGACATGCCCCTCACCGCCTTCCACCGGGATGTCCCGCGATTCCCGCCATGCGGCCCACTCTCCTCGCACCCGCATTCCCCTGCCACCGGCCGACCCGGTTCCCTGTCCGGACAACGCTCGTGTCCACATGTCAAAACGCATATCTCACATGCCGACATGATCCTTTACGGTGGGAGCACAGCAGCGAGCACAGCAGCCGGCACAGCAGTGCTTCGACGAGGAGGAGTACGCGATGAACGCCCACGAGACCGCCGTCTACACCCACGGCCACCACGAGTCGGTCCTGCGCTCGCACCGCTGGCGCACCGCGCGGAACTCGGCGGCGTACCTGATCGGCGAGCTGCGGCCGGGCATGTCCGTACTGGACGTGGGCTGCGGGCCGGGCACGATCACGGCCGACCTGGCGGAGCTGGTCGCACCGGGCGGCAGCGTGACGGCGGTCGACGCGTCGCAGGACGTCGTCGAGCAGGCCCGCGCCTACGCCGGGGAGCGCGGGGTGACGGGCGTGCGCTTCGGCACGGCGGACGTGCACGCGCTGGAGTTCCCCGACGACTCGTTCGACGTGGTCCACGCCCACCAGGTCCTGCAGCACGTGGGCGACCCGGTGCGGGCCCTGCGCGAGATGCGGCGGGTGTGCCGGCCGGGCGGGATCGTGGCGGCGCGGGACGCCGATTACGCGGCGATGACCTGGTACCCGGAGTCGCCGGGCCTGGACGCGTGGCAGCGCCTGTACCAGCGGGTGGCCCGGGCCAACGGCGGCGAGCCGGACGCGGGTCGCAGGCTGCGGGCCTGGGCCCGGGCGGCGGGCTTCACGGAGGTGGCCTCCAGCGCGACGAACTGGGTCTACGCGACCCCGGAGGAGACGGCCTGGTGGTCGTCGCTGTGGGCGGACCGTACGACGGCCTCGTCGTACGCGTCGATCGCCACCGGGGGCGGCCACGCCACCGCCGCCGGCCTGGAATCCGTCGCCGCCGCGTGGCGGGCCTGGGGCGCGGAGCCCGACGCCTGGTTCATGGTCCCGAACGGCGAGATCCTGTGCCGGGCCTGACCCCGCCCCGGCGGACGCGGTTCGAGGGGTGCTGACCGCTTGATATAGCGTGCCCACGTCAAGAATCGCGAGCACGCCACTGGGGGACTCCCATATGACCTACCCGCCGCAGCAGGGCCCCGGCCCCTACCCCGGCCCGTACGGGCAGCAGCCGCCGCAGGGCTACCCGCCCCAGCCGGGGCAGGGGTTCCCGCAGCAGCCGGGTCAGCCTCCGTACGGCGGCGTACCGCAGCAGCAGATGTACCCGCCGCAGCAGCAGTGGTCCGCCCCGCCGGCGCCGCCGGCCCGGGGCGGCGGCATGGGCATCCTGAAGAAGCTGAAGATCGTCGGCGCCGTGATCGCCGTCATCGTCATCGCGGTCGGCTACTTCCTGAGCCAGGACGACGCCGACCACGCGAAGGCCGGGGACTGCCTCAAGAACAACGGGACCCAGATCAGCCCCGACCTGCAGGTGGTGGGGTGCGGTGACGCCAAAGCCACCTACAAGGTGGTCGAGGTGATCCCCGACACGCTGGACAGCGGCAAGTGCGAGGGCAAGTCGGACACCGGCTACTACGAGCAGACCAGCGGTTCCCGGCGCAGGTCGGGCAAGCAGTTCGTGCTCTGCATCAACGAGATCAAGAAGTAGCGGCGTTGCCGCCGGGGGCCTCCCCGCCCCCGGCGGGCTACGGCCGCATGCGGAAGTCGTAGCGGGGCGGTAGCGGGCAGTCGGTGATCGTCGACCAGACCTCCGCCAGGGTCAGCTCACCCTCCCTCAGGTCCGCGACGTCGAACCCGTCGTCGAACACCCGCCGCGCCGCCGCGACGTGCCCCTCCGCCGCCAGCAACCGCGCGGCGAGCAGCCGGAAGCGGCCCTGTTCGCGCAGGGCCGGCCGGAGCCGGTCCCAGACCGACCGCGCCCCCGCGAGGCGGCCGGCCGCGAGCAGGGCCGCCATCGCCTCCCGCCCCAGCGCGGACTCCGCGGCCGTCCACGCCTCGCCGCCGCGGCTCTCAGCCACGAGGTCCTCGAAGGCCGCCGCGTACCCGTCGGCGGCCCGGTCCGTCGCCCCGGCCAGCGCGTCGGCCGCCGCCAGGCACCGCAGCAGCGGCCACCTCGACGGCGCCAGCGCCAGCCCGCGCTCCCAGCTCCGCACCGCCTGCGCCACATCGCCCGCGTGCCACTGCGCCACGCCCAGGTGGTACTCGGTCAGCGGGTCCGCCGGGGCCGTCTCCAGCATGTCCCGCCAGTGCGTGCCCACCAGGCTCGGTCCCGGCGGCGCCACCCGGCGCGGCGCGGGGAACACGCCCGTGCGCCACAGCTCCGCCCACGGGGCCTGCTCCTCGCCGAGCCGGGCTTCCTCGAAGGGGGTGCCCGGCAGCTTGAAGCCCCCGCACATCACTTCCAGCGCGCCCCAGCCGGAGCCGGCCGCCAGCCGCTCCCCCGGTTCGGCGTCCGCGCGTTCCCGCCACGCCTTGTACGCCGCCTCCACCCTCTCGTCCGGCAGCGCCCGGGCCAGCGCCTGCTCGGCCGCGCCCCGCGCCGCCGCCCAGTCCTCCCCGTGCACCGCGCCGGGCTCCGCCGACAGCGGGCCGTACGCCTCCAGCCAGCTGAACTCCGCCCCGCCCTCCAGCCGTACGTGCTCCAGCTGGGTCCGCGCCAGCCCCGCCTGGATCTCCGCGTACCCGCCGGTGCCCGGCTCGGTCAGCCACTCCTGCCAGCGCCGGCCGCCGCCCCCCGCACCCCACACGAACAGCTTGCGCCCGCGCAGCCGGCCGGTGGAGGTCTGCACCAGCCCGCGCCCGTCCGCACCGAGCGAGGCGATCCAGGGCCGGGCGCCCTCCTCGACCTCGTAGAAGAAGTCGGCCGGGTACTCGCTGCGCAGCGGGTACGTGCGGTCCGCGCCCTCCCACCGCGGCACGGGGACGCGCCGCAGCGCGCGCTCGTAGCCGAAGTGCCAGGCCTCGTCGGCGGGGGCGAGGACCCGGGTGCCCTCGTCCTCGGGGACGGCGATGTTGGACCACCAGTACACCGGCGCGGGCCGCTCGTGCGGGTTGCGCACGCGGACGCCCACGTACAGGAACTCCGATTCCCCGGGCAGCCACAGGTCCACCTGGAACGGCAGGTCGCGCAGCCGCTCCCACTCCCACAGCCTGACCATCGCACCGCCGTCCGGGGCGGGCACGAGCGCGGCGTGCAGCGGCTCGCAGGACAGGGTGGTGTGGCCGGTCGCCCCGATGTTCCACTCGATCCCGCCGGAGAACCAGGCGCCGTTGAGGGCGAAGTTCGCGGGCTGGAACACCGGGTTGCGGTAGAGCAGTTCACGGCCGGTCGGCAGGTGGACCAGCGAGTGGATCCGCCCGCCGAGGCCGGGGAGGACGGTCACCCGCAGGTGCTCGTTCTCGATGACGACCGCGTCGAACTCCGTCCTGGTCCGGTCCCGCCCGTAGCCGTCCCGGATCCGGGCGGGCAGCAGGGAGCGCAGCGGCTCGTACCCGAGCTGGCGCGCCATGTCGCGGGGCATCCCCTCGCGCGAGCGTTCTTCCAGCCGGTGCACCTCGTCGGCGGTGCGCAGCGGGGGCAGTGGGTTGTCCGGGCCCAACGGGGCTGCCGGAAGGGTCAGTACGGCGCGTCGGACGGTGGTGGCCATGAGGAAATGGAACACGCCACGGCGGCCGGTGCACAGGGGTTCCGCGGATCACCACCGGTCAGGATTACGCAAAGGCCTCCGCGGTGATGGCCCAGCGTTCGTGGTCCCGCCAGGCGCCGTCGACGTACAGGAAGTCCGGGGAGAGCCCCTCCAGCCGGAAGCCCGCGCCCCGGACCAGGGCGATCGAGGCGGCGTTGCCGGGCTGGACGTTGGCCTCCAGGCGGTGCAGCCCGAGGCCGCCCGCGCTCTCCGGGGCGAAAGAATGTGCGAGGACCAGGGCGAGCGCCTCCCGCATGAGCCCGCGCCCGGCGGCGTGCGCGAAGGCCCCGTAGCCGAGGGCCCCGCACTGGAAGGCGCCGCGGACGATGTTGTTGACGTTGACGAAGCCCGCGATGGCCCCCGTCTCCCGCTCGCACACCAGGAAGCCGGCGCGTCCCTCGCCCTCGGCCAGCCGGGCGGCGTAGGGCTCGTACTCCTCGATCGTGGCGGGCGGGAACAGCCACGGGCGGTGCAGTTCGCGGCTCTCGTGCGCACGGGCGGTGAACTCGGGTCCGTCGGCGGGCCGGTAGGGCCGCAGGCCCACGCGGGCACCCTCGCGGAGGTAGGGGGAAAAGGTCACGGACCCAGGCTACGTGTATGGCACCATCACCGGCGTGACCACAGGTGATCTCGATGCGCGCCTCCGCCCGGCGGTGCTGAACAACGCCCTCTTCTGCCACGCCGTCTGCCGCGCGCACGACCTGCCCGCGGACTTCGGCGGGGAGTCCTTCTGGCTCAGCACCGCCCGGACCCCTCCGCTGTACCCGGACGCCGTGACCCTGGCCCCGGGGACGCCCGAGGAGAGCCTGCTGGGGCGGATGGACACGGACAGCCCCGGCTGCTCGGTGAAGGACAGCTTCGCCGATCTGAACCTGGAGGGCGACGGCTTCGAAGTCCTCTTCGACGCCCAGTGGATACACCGCCCGGCGGGCGCTCCCACCGCTGGCGGCGCCCCTTCCCGGGGCCTGGAGTGGCGCGAGGTCGCGGACGGGGGCGAGCTGGCGGACTGGGAGGCCGCCTGGGACGGCGAGGAGAGCACCGGGCTGTTCCGCCCGGTGCTGCTCGGCGAGGAGATCGCCTTCCTGGCGGGCCGCCGCGACGGCCGCGTCGTGGCGGGGGCCGTCGTGAACCTGGCGGCGGGGGTCGTCGGCGTGTCCAACCTGTTCGCCCATGACGGGGCCGACGCCGACGCCGCCTGGACGGGCGCCTTCAGCGCGGCCGCCGCCCGCTGGCCCGGGCGCGACCTGGTCGGATACGAGTCCGGGGACGGCCTCGCCGCCGCCGTCCGGCACGGCTTCACCCCCATCGGCCCGCTGCGGGTCTGGCTGCGCACGAGCGGGCGGACCCGCTACCCGCGCCGCCGGGAGGAGTAGAGCCCGTAGGGGAACCCCAGCGCCGCGGCGGTCAGCGCGGCGGCCGGGCTCAGTCGTGCAGGGCCAGACGGGGGACGTCCGTGCGGTCGATGCCGAACACCTGGGCGTACAGGGACAGTTCCGCTTCCAGCGCCCGGACCATCGTCTCCGCCCGCCGGAAGCCGTGCCCCTCGCCCTCGAAGGCCACGTAGGCGTGCGGCACCGACCGGCCGCGCAGGGCGGCCAGCAGCCGCTCGGCCTGGCTGGGCGGGCAGACCGGGTCGTCCAGCCCCTGGAGCAGCACGAACGGTGCGGTGATCCGGTCGGCGCGGGCCACCGGGGAGCGTTCGCGGCACAGCACGGGCAGCGTCTGCGGGGGACCCGCGAGTCCGTCGATGTAGCGGGACTCCAGGTCGTGGGTCTCCTCGGCGAAGCCGAGCAGGTCCAGCACGGGGTAGATGATCGCGGCGCAGGCGTACAGGCCGGTTGCGGCCAGCGAGGCGGCCGCGGTCCAACCACCGGCGCTGCCGCCGCGGATCGCGAGCCGCGCCGGGTCCGCGGTGCCCTCGTCGGCCAGTGCCCGGGCCACCGCCGCACAGTCCTCCACGTCGACAACGCCCCACTGCTCGCGCAGCCGCTCCCGGTAGGCGCGGCCGTAGCCGGTGGAGCCGCCGTAGTTCACCTCGACGACGCCGATGCCCCGCGAGGTGAAGTACGCGATGTGCAGGTCGAGTACGGGCGGGACGTGGTCGGTGGGGCCGCCGTGGGCCCACACCACGTACGGCGGCAGTTCGTCGGCGGCGGCCCGGCAGGCGGGGTGGTGCGGCGGGTAGACGTGGGCGTGGATCTCCCGGTTGTCGGGGCCGAAGAAGGTGCGGCTCTGCGGTTCGGGGTAGTGGGCCGGATCCACCGGGTCGGCGGCATGCGCCCCCACGACCCGGGCGTGCCCGGTGGCGGTGTCCAGCTCCACCACCTCGTACGCGCTGCGCGGGCTGGCGGCGACCCCGTAGACGCGGGTGCCGCTCACCGCGAGCGCCGGCTGCCAGGCCGTCCACGGCCCGGAGGCGTCCACCAGGTCTCCGCTGTCCGGGTCGAGGATGCCGAGCACCGAGGAGCCCTGCCCGTGCAGCACGGCCACGAGCCCGTCCTCCAGCGGGGCGAGCCAGCGCAGCCCCGGCTTCCACAGCGCGCCGCCGAACTCCTCTTCGCGGGGGCACAGGTTGACCGCCTCGCCGGTCTCCGGGTCGACCCGGTACGGGTTCCACCAGCCGCCGCGGTCGCTCACCGCGAGGAGGCTCCCGCCGGCCGTCCAGTCGACCTGCGCGACGGCCTCCTCCGGGCCGCCGAGCACGGTCCGCGCCCCGGTCAGCCGGCCGTCGGAGGTGATCGCGGCCAGCCGCAGCTCCGTGCCGTCCCAGGGCATCCGGGGGTGGTCCCACACGAGCCAGGCCGCGTGCCGGCCGTCGGGGGAGATCCGGGGCCCGGTGCTGAAGCGGTGCCGGTCGTCGGTCAACTCCCTGACCGTCGTGCGGTCTTCGGCAGCCGATCCGTCGAGCGGCACGGCGGCCAGGACGCGGCGCACGTCGGTGGGGGCGGGCCCGGTGAACTCCTCCAGCACGCACCAGACCTCGCCGCCGCGCAGCACCGGCTCGGCCCAGCGCAGCCCGCCGCCCACGCGGGAGACGGGGGTGAGCGGGCGGGTCCGGGGGCCGCCGGGCGCGTCGGGCTCGTACGCGTACAGCCGCTGGTCGGCGAAGTGCACGAAGACCAGCAGGGGCCCGCCCGCCTCCCGTTCGGCTCCGGTCCAGGGCAGCCCGCCGTACTCGGTGAACCTGCTGCGCACGTTCCACGGGGCGGGCAGCTCGGTGGTCTCGGGGCTGCCGTCGACGGTGCGGCGGCGCACGAGGGTCCGGCGGCCGGCCTCGCGCGGCCGGGGTTCGGTCCACCACACCTCGGGGCCGACCGTGCCGAGGTACTCGGGCCGCCCGTCGAGCGAGGCGGCGAGGGCGGCGTCGATGGGTGAGGGCCAGCTGCCGTAGGGCCGGGTCTCCACCGCCGTCACCGGGCCCGGTTCACAGGGCGCGCAGCGCGCGGTCGAGGACGCGGACGCCGAAGTGCAGGGCGTCGACGGGGACCCGCTCGTCCACGCCGTGGAAGAGCGCCCAGTAGTCGAAGCCGGGCGGCAGCTTCAGGGGGGAGAAGCCGTAGCCGGTGATGCCGAGCCGGGAGAACTGCTTGGCGTCGGTGCCGCCCGCCATGCAGAAGGGGACCACGTGCCCCTCCGGGTCGAACCGCTCGACGGACTCGCGCAGGACCGCGAACGTCCGCCCGTCCACGGGGGCCTGGAGGGCGACCTCCCGGTGGTGGAACTCCCAGCGCACGTCGGGTCCGGTGAGCTCGTTCAGGGTGGCGATGAACTCGTCCTCGCCGCCGGGCACCATCCGGCCGTCCACGTAGGCGGTGGCCTCGCCGGGGATCACGTTGAGCTTGTAACCGGCGCTGAGCATGGTCGGGTTGGCGCTGTTGCGGACGGTCGCCTCGACCAGGAGGGCGGCCGGGCCGAGCTTGCCGAGTACCGAGTCGAGGTCGAAACCGGGCCGGCGCGGCTCCACCGACAGCCCCTGGAGGGCGGCGAGTTGGGTGATGCAGGCGGCGACGGTGTCGGTGAGCCGGACGGGCCACTCGTACTCGCCGATCCGCGCGACGGCGGCCGCGAGCCGGCTCACGGCATTGGCGCGGTTGGGCTTGGAGCCGTGCCCGGCGGTGCCGGTGGCGGTCAACTTCAGCCAGGCGGTGCCCCGTTCGCCCGCCGCGATGGGGTAGATGGCCTGGCCGGGGTTCGGGTGCACGGTGAAGGCGCCCGACTCGCTGATGCCCTCCGTACAGCCCTCGAAGAGGTGCGGGTGCTCGTCGGCGAGGAAGCCCGAGCCGTCGACGGCGCTGTCCTCCTCGTCGGCGGTGTAGGCGATCACGATGTCCCGGCGCGGCCGCACGCCCGCGCGCGCCCAGGCCCGTACGACCGCGAGCACCATCGCGTCCATGTTCTTCATGTCGACGGCGCCGCGCCCCCACACCACTCCGTCGCGGACCTCGCCGGAGAAGGGGTCGACGCTCCAGTCGGCGGCCTCCGCCGGGACCACGTCGAGGTGGCCGTGGACCAGGAGGGCGTCGGCGGAGGGGTCGGTGCCGTCGATCCGCGCGACGACGTTGGTCCGGCCCGCGGTGCGTTCCAGCAGGACGGGCTCCAGCCCGGCGGCGGCGAGCCGTTCGGCGACGTACTCGGCGGCGGGACGCTCGCGGCAGTCGCCGCCGCCCCGGTTGGTGGTGTCGATGCGGATGAGGCCGGAGGTGAACTCGACGGCCTCGTCGAGGGCCACCCGGTCGACGGCGGTGTCCTCGCCCGTGCCCTCACCGGTGTCCTCGCTGCTGATTGCGTGCATGTCAGCCATACTGCTCCTCCACCGCCGCCGAGACGACCGTCGTGACCGCCTTGAAGGTGCGAATCCCCTCGTACATGGTCCCACTGGTGTAGGCGACCCTCCGCTCCCCGGACCGCTCGACGCCCGGGACCACGGTGGCGGCCATGGCCAGGTGCTCGGCGTCGAACTCCAGCTCCATGGTGTACGGGCCGCCGGGCGCCGGTTCGCGGCGGCCCGCCAGGGCCGTGGCCTCCTTGGCGGCGGCCCGGATGTCGGCGGCGGTGCGGGCGGGGGTCCGGCAGACGGCGGCGTAGCGCGAGACGTGGTCCTTGACGGCGACGGTCAGCGCGTCGGGGGCGTAGCCGGCGGCGTCCCGGCAGGTCAGGTCGTCGCCGGTGACGAGGATGACGGGGACGCCGAACTCGGCGACGACGTGGGCGTTCAGCAGTCCCTCGCTGGCGCGGGTGCCGTTCAGCCAGACGCCGGTGATGGAGTTGGCGAGGTAGGTGTGGGCGAGCACGCCCTCGGAGCCGGCGCCGGTGTGGTAGCCGACGAAGGCGATGCCGTCGACGTCGCCGTGCTGGACGCCCTCGACCATGGAGAGGGACTTGTGGCGGCCGGTGAGCATCTCGGCGCGCGCGTCGAGGCGTTCCAGCAGGAGGTTGCGCATGGTCCAGTGCGCCTCGTTGATGACGACCTGTTCGGCGCCGCCGTCGTAGAAGCCGAGGACGGCGGCGTTCACGTCCGAGGTGAACATGCCCCGGCAGCGCTCCCACTGGGGTGTACCGGGCAGCACGTCGGCGGGCCAGGTGACGCCGGTGGCGCCTTCCATGTCGGCGGAGATGAGGATTTTCATCGGGCCCCCGGGCGGTCGGTAGCGCGGTCGCGCGGTCGCGCGGGCCGCGGGCGGCACGCGCGGCGCCCAGCCTAGACCGTCCCGGCCGCCCGGACCCGCGGCCACGCCCGTCTCCCGGCGACTCGGGAAGGTCCGCCTCCGGCCCCGGAATCCACCCGATCCGGTGAGCCCCCACCGACTCCCCCGAACGGACCGCCGCCCGGCCGGCCCGGCCGGCCCGGCCGGTGGCCGGTCAGGACGAGCCGCGCCGTCCGGCGGCGGCGCCGGTGCCGGTGCCGGTGCCGGGCCAGAACGGGCCGCACCCCGGCCGGGCACGTCCGATGCCCGGGCCGGGGCGGCCCCGATCAGGCCGCACTCCGGCCGGGCCGCCGGGCCGGGGCGCGGCCGTGCTACGGCCGGGGCGGGCCGCCGCCCATCCGGGCCGGTGCCGGTCACGACGGGCGCGTTCGGGGCCCGGCCGGGCCGGGCCACCGGCCCGGACCGGTCCGGGCCGGTGGCCAGTGGCTGGTCAGGACGGCCCGGGGCCGGGCCTGGGCGGTCCGCGCTTCGGCCGGGCGCCTCCGGGGCCCCTGCTGGGCCGGTCCCGGTCAGGACTGGGCTGCGTTCCGGTCGGCCCGGGGCGGGGCGGGTCGCTGTCCGGTCGAGAGGGGCCGGTCCCGGTCAGGACTGGCTGCGTTCCGGTCGGGCCGGGGCGGGACGGGCCGCCGTTCGGCCGGGCGGTCCAGGCGGGCCGCCGTCCGGCCGGGAGGGGCCGGGGCCGGTCCGGGCGGGCCGCCGTTCGTCCGGGCGGGCCGGGGTGGCTCCTGTCTGGCCGGTTCAGGCCCGGCCGGCCGGCCCGGACGACCGAGGGACGGGGCCGCTCAGGCCTCGACCTCGGCGGCCAGGTTCGCCAGCAGCGTGTCGTAGATCCGGCCGAGGCCCTTCGGTGCGAAGGTGCGCTCGAAGAAGCCGCCGATACCGCCGGCGCCGTTCCACACGGTGGAGACCACGGCCTTGGACTTGCCCTCGCCCGCCGGGGTGACCACCCAGGTGGTGACCATGGAGGAGTTGCGGTCCTTCTCCACCAACTGCCCGTCGGTGGGCTCGGTGACCTCCAGCAGGCAGTCCCGTACGCGCTTGCTGGTGGCCTGGAGCTTCCAGTGCACCAGCGTGCCCTCGCCGTCGCCGCCCTCCCGCACCTCGTACTCGCTGAAGTGCTCGGGCAGCAGCTTCCCGCGGGTCCCGGTGTAGTCCGCCAGCGCGTCGAACACGGTCTCCGCGTCGGCCGCGATGATCCGCTCCGTGGTGGCCTCGACCTGCGCCATAGCTGTTCCTCCAGCAGTTGTGTCCGCTCGTCACCGCGAAGCCAACCACCTCAGGGGCGGCGGCCCAAATCCGGGTCAGACGTGGCAGTGGACGCAGACGAGGAGGGTGTCGTCCGGGAGACCGGCGAGATAGGAGGCGCAGCCTCCCGGCTCGTCCGCGGACGGCGGGGTGTGCGGGCAGGTCGCGGGGTCGTCGCAGGCGCCGTGCACCGGCGGGCCGCCCTCCTCCCACCACCATCCGTCGAGGGTCAGCAGATTGCTCGGCCAGTCGGCCCGGCGCGCCTCGGTCCTGACGTACTCCTCACGGGTGCGCTCGCCGATCCATCGGCGGGGGTCCGCGATGAAACCGCGGAAATGGGACCGGAACTCCTCGAGGTCGGGGTCGACGCTCAGCCCGTCCGCCCACCGCTCGAAAGCCGCGGCGGGCGTCTGCGCGAGGTATTCGGCGTAGACGGGCTCGCACGCTTCGCGGTAGGCGGCGTAGTCGTTTCCCGGCACCCATACCGGGCAGAAGTCCTCCCACGGCCGGCCGGGCGGGTGATTCCGCAGCAGCTCCTGCCAGCCGTCCCAGACGATCCCGGCGAGCCGTACGGCGCGCTCGCGGGCTTCGCCCACGACGAGCAGTCCGCGCGGCCCGCCCGCGCACCGGCCGGGCACGCTCGGCGTCCAGGAGCCGTCCGGCAGCGGCTGGTCGTGGATGATCCGGGGATCCGCCTCGTGACCCGGACGGATCCGGTGGCCGGTGCCGCTCGCGCCGCCCGCGATCCTCCAGGCGTCCCAGATCCACAGGTCGTCCGAGTACGGACGGTCCCCCTCGATCCGGAAGGGCTCCATTGCCTGGCCGATCGCGTCCTCCAGCCTGTCCCGAGCTCCGCCCGGAAGGCACACCGTGAGTCTGTATCCCGCCATGCGGCGCAGCCTGCCACCTCGCACACGCCGCTGACCAGCGCATTTCCCGGTCCGCACGATCATGGGAACGTTTGTTCTATTCTCGGCGGCAGCCAGTACCGAGGGAGGCGCACCATGCGCTGGGACAACCTGACCGAGGGCCCGCAGGGGCCGTCCGCGCTCTTCGGGGCCGACGCCGTCGTCACCCGCACCTTCGACACCCCCGAGTTCCGGGGGATCACCTTCCACGAGGTGCGGGCCCGCTCGATCGTCAACCGGGTGCCCGGCGCATCGCGGATGCCGTTCGAGTGGACCGTCAATCCGTACAGGGGCTGCAGTCACGCCTGCGTGTACTGCTTCGCCCGCAAGACCCACAGCTACCTCGATCTCGACACCGGCATCGGTTTCGACTCCCAGATCGTGGTCAAGACCAACGCCCCCGAACTGCTGCGCCGCGAGCTCGGCTCGCGCCGCTGGACCGGCGCGCACATCGCCATGGGCACCAACGTGGACTGCTACCAGCGCGCCGAGGGCCGCTACCGGCTGATGCCGGGGATCATCGAGGCGCTGCGCGACCACGCCAATCCCTTCTCGATCCTCACCAAGGGGACGCTGATCCTGCGCGACCTCCCGCTCCTCCGGGAGGCCGCCGCGGTGACCGAGGTCGGGATCTCCGTCTCCGTCGGTTTCACCGACACCGCCCTGTGGCGGACGGTCGAGCCCGGCACCCCCTCCCCCGCCGGCCGGCTGAACGCGGTGCGGACCCTGACCGACGCCGGGATCGAGTGCGGGGTGCTGATGGCCCCCGTGATCCCCTTCCTCGGGGACTCGCCGGAGCAGCTGCGGGAGACGGTCGCGGCCGTCGCGGAGTCCGGCGCCACCTCCGTGACACCCCTGGTACTCCATCTGCGGCCCGGTGCGCGCGAGTGGTTCATGTCCTGGCTCGGGACGCACCACCCGCACCTCGTCCCCCGCTACGAGCGGATGTACGCGGGCGGGTCGTACGCCCCCACCTGGTACCAGCGCCGGATCACCCGCCAGGTGCACGAACTCGCGGCCGAATTCGGCATCGGGCCCGCCCGCCGCGGCACGACCCGTCCCGCTCTCGTACCGGTGCGCCCCGACGCCCCCGCTCCCGCGCCCGCCGGGGCGACGCAGCTGTCGCTCCTGTGAACTCGTACGGCCCCTGAAGCCTCATCACATCGGGCCAATCCGCACTCCAATCCCGCCTTCCGGGCCCGGTTTCCGGGACGATTCCGCCCAGAACCCCTGGCTGGGAGGCCCCATGCTCCACCCCTTGAAGAAGCGCGCCGCCGTCCTGATGTCGATCTCCACCGCCGTGGTCGCCGCCGCGCTCGCGAGCCCGGTCACGGCGGCGCCCGCCGCCTCGTCCGCGTCCGCCGGATCCGCCGCGCCCGCCACCGAGGCGCCCGCGCGGGCGGCCGCCCTGAACTGGACCGGCTGCGCGACCTCGCGCTACCCGACGCTGCAGTGCGCCTCCCTCAGGGTCCCGCTCGACCACGACCGCCCGGAGGGGCGGCAGATCTCCCTCGCCCTGACCCGCGTCCCGCACACCGCCGCCACCTCCCAGGGTCCCCTGCTGGTCAACCCCGGCGGCCCCGGCGGCAGCGGCCGCGGCCTGGCCGGGTTCATCGCCTCCGCCCTGCCCAAGGAGGTGGCCGCCCAGTACGACGTGATCGGCTTCGACCCACGCGGCGTCGGCAGGAGCGAACCCGCGCTCGACTGCGGGGCCGGCCACTTCGCCGCGGTGCGCCCGGACTCGGTGCCGCGCGACGCGGCCACCGAGCGGGCCAACCTCGACCGGGTGCGCTCCTTCGCCGAGTCCTGCCGGACCAAGCACGCGGACGTGCTCCCGTACATCGGCACGGTCGCCGCCGCCCGTGACATCGAGCTGCTGCGCGGGGCGCTCGGCGCCGAGCGGATCAGCTACTTCGGCTACTCCTACGGCACCTACCTGGGCGCCGTGTACGCCAAGCTCCACCCCACCCGCGTGCACCGGCTCGTCCTGGACTCCGTCGTCGACCCGGGCGGGGTCTGGTACGAGGACAACCTCGCCCAGGACCAGGCCTTCGACGCCCGCCACAAGGCCTTCCTGGCCTGGGTGGCCAAGTACGACGCCACCTACCGGCTCGGCACCGACCGGGCGGTGGTCGAGCGGCGCTGGTACGAGATGCGGAACGCGCTGCGCAAGGACCCGGCGGGCGGCAAGGTGGGCCCGTCCGAGCTGGAGGACACCTTCATGCCGGGCGGTTACTACAACGGCTACTGGCCGAACCTCGCCGCGGCCTTCGCGGCGTACGCGGTGGACAAGGACCCCAAGCCGCTGGTGGCGGCGTACGAACGGTTCGGCGCGGTGGAGCCCTCCGCGGGCAACGCGTACAGCGTCTACACGGCCGTGCAGTGCCGGGACTCGGCGTGGCCGAAGGACTGGAACGTGTGGCGCTCCGACATGTGGCGCACCCACGCCAAGGCGCCGTTCATGACCTGGAACAACGCCTGGTACAACGCTCCGTGCGCGTTCTGGCCGCAGGCGCCGCTGCAGGCCCCGGACGTGACGAACGCGGACCTCCCGCCGGCCCTCCTCCTGCAGGCGACGGAGGACGCCGCGACCCCGTTCGGCGGGGTGCTGAGCATGCGGGACAAGCTGAAGGGTTCGGCCCTGGTGGTCGAGGAGGGCGGCGGCAACCACGGCGTCTCGCTGGCCGGCAACAAGTGCCTGGACGAGAAGGTCTCGGCGTACCTGCGGACGGGCGCGGCCACGGACGCCACCTGCCCGGCCCAGCCCGCCCCGGTCCCGGCGGCGGCGACCCGCGCCGTGCCCTCGTCGGCGGGCGGCGCGGCCCTCCACGGCCTGCTGGGCTACCGGGGCTAGGCCGCCGGCCGTCGGCCGCCGGCCGACGTTCAGTCGGGCAGTACCGCGAACGCCTCGATCTCCAGGAGCAGTTCGGGCCGGAAGAGGGCGGCGACCTGGACGGCCGAGGAGGCCGGCAGTCTGTCGGCGGGGATGACGGCGTCGCGCGCCTCCCGGACGGCCGGGAGGTGGGCGACGTCCGTGACGAAGTAGGTCAGCTTCACCACGTCGTCGAAGCCGGCCCCCGCGGCGGCCAGGCACCGGCGCAGGTTCTCGAACACCTGGCGGGCCTGCGCCGCCGGGTCGCCCTCGCCGACGATGCCGCCCTTCTCGTCGAAGGCGCACTGGCCGGAGACGGCGACGAACCGCCCGGTGCCCCAGACGACGTGGTGGTAGCCGCTGCCGGGGCTGACGCCCTCCGGGGCCGATATGCGGGTGAGGTGGCTGCCACTGTGTTCGCTCATGCGGTGATCATGTCAGCCGAGCTCGCGCAGTGCCTTCGTCGCCGCCAGGGCGAGGCGGGGGTGGGACTGGGCTCGGGTGAGGAGTTCGCGGGCGTCGGGGTCGGCCAGGGCGCCGAGGCCCTCCACGCAGGCGAGGGCCACCCGCCAGTACGGGTCGTTCGGGGAGAGCAGCCGGGCCAGGGTCGCCCGTAGGGCGGGGGCGGATTCCGGCGCCCGCAGGGCCGTGAGCAGCCGTACGGGCTGGAGGGCGTAGGCCGTGCGCAGGCTGTTGGTGGCGAGGGCGGCCGCCGCCCGGGCGGTCCGCGGGTCGCCGAGCACGGTCAGCGCCTCGGCCGCGGCGGCGCAGCGGGGCGGGTCGCGGTGGTTGAGCAGCAGGACGAGGGACTCGAAGGCGCGGCGGTCCCCGGCGAGGCCCAGGCGGTAGGCGGCCAGTTCGCGGGCCCAGAGGGGCAGTCCGGCCGACGTCAGGGAGGCGGCCAGGTCGTCGGCGCCGGCCGCGAGCAGCACTTCGTACTCGGGCGACCGCCCGGACTCGGCCCGCAGGCGCTCCAGTACGTCGTTCACGCGGCCACCCTAGGGGCGCGCGGCGGCCGCCGCGCCGGGTTCGGGGAGACCTCACCCGAGAGCCGTCTGATCGATGATCGATGATCGGTACATTTGGGCGGTACAGGTCACATCTCCGCGCTCTGGCGCAGCAGTTACCGCCGGGTTACTGTCCTTGCATACGCACGAAGGCGGCCTGGTGACGCAGCCGCCCCGTGTCAGTCGGTCCGTTACGCCTGCACGGCGCGGCCCCGGGACGGGGTCCGTGCCGCTCCCCTCCGGGACGTCCCGCGCATGCCGCGCCGGGATTTCCCCGGACCTCACCGGGACGCCCCGTACACCACCGGGATCCCTCCCGGGCCCGCACCGGGACCTCCCGGCCCTCACCGGAGCCCCGGACCGTACCGGCCCGCCCCTGCCCGCCTCCCGCGCGCGGGGACACGGCATCCGCGCGCCTCTGTGCACCGCGCGCGCCCCTCAGTCGTCACCCTCTTCCACTGGAGTCCCTCGATGGACCGTCCGTCCAGTCAGCCCGCCCTCCAGACCATCGCCGTCGTCGGCCTCGGCACGATGGGCACCGGCATCGCCGAGGTCCTCGTCCGCGCCGGCCGCGAGGTCGTCGGCATCGACATCAGCGAGACCGCCGCCCGCCGGGCCGTGGACTCCCTCGCCGCGTCCACCGCGCGCTCCGTCACCAAGGAGCGGCTCACCGAGCAGGAGCGGTCGGACGTGCTGGCCCGCTTCCGCACCTACTCCGACCTGGGCGCCGCCGCAGAGGCCGATCTCGTCATCGAGGTCGTCCCGGAGAACTACGAGCTCAAGCAGCAGGTGTTCCGCGAGCTCGACGCGATCGTCCGGCCCGACACCATCCTGGCCACCGGCACGAACGCCCTGTCGGTGACCCGCATGGCCGCCGAGTCGCAGCGGCCCGAGCGCGTGCTGGGCATGCACTTCTTCAACCCGGCCCCGGCGATGAAGCTGGTCGAGGTCGTCTCCTGCGTGCTCACCGCCCCGCCGGCCGTCGAGGCGGTCACCGAGCTGGCCCGCGAGCTCGGCAAGGAGCCCGTGTCGGTCGGCGACCGGCCCGGTTTCGTCGCCGACGGCCTGCTCTTCGGCTACCTCAACCAGGCCGCCGCCATGTACGAGGCGAAGTACGCCTCCCGCGAGGACATCGACGCGGCCATGCGGCTCGGCTGCGGCCTGCCCATGGGCCCGCTCGCGCTGCTGGACCTGATCGGCGTGGACACGGCCCGTACGGTCCTGGACGCCATGTACGCCTCCTCCGGCGACCGGCTGCACGCCCCGGCCCCGGTCCTGGGCCAGCTCGCCGAGGCGGGCCTGACCGGGCAGAAGGCCGGGCGCGGCTTCTACACCTACGAGGCGCCGGGCAGCTCCACGGTGGTCCCGGACGCGCAGACCCCGGCCGACGGGGCCCGCCTCGGCGAGGGCCGCCCGGTCACGTCGGTCGGCGTGGCCGGTTCCGGCACCATGGCGAGCGGGATCGCGCAGGTCTTCGCGCAGGCCGGCTTCCAGGTCGTGCTGGCGGCCCGCAGCCAGGAGAAGGCGGACGCCGCGAAGGCCGCCATCGGCAAGTCCCTGGGCCGTGCGGTGGCCAAGGGACGGCTGACGGAGGAGGGTGCGGCCCGGACCCTGGAGCTGATCACCCCGGCCGGTTCGCTGGACGCCTTCGCCGAGGTGGACCTGGCCGTGGAGGCCGTCGCCGAGGACCTGGCGGTCAAGCAGGAGCTGTTCGCCGCCCTGGACAAGGTCTGCAAGCCGGGTGCGGTGCTGGCCACCACCACCTCCTCGCTGCCGGTGATCGCGGTCGCCCGCGTGACCTCGCGCCCGCAGGACGTGATCGGCATGCACTTCTTCAACCCGGCGCCGGCGATGAAGCTCGTCGAGGTGGTCCGGACGGTCCTGACCGCGGACGACGTGCACGCCACGGTCCGCGAGGTCTGCGCGAAGGTGCGCAAGCACCCGGTGGACTGCGGTGACCGGGCCGGTTTCATCGTGAACGCGCTGCTGTTCCCCTACCTCAACAACGCGATCAAGATGGTCGAGCAGCACTACGCGAGCCTCGACCAGATCGACGCGGCGATGAAGCTGGGCGGCGGCTACCCGATGGGCCCCTTCGAGCTCCTCGACGTGGTCGGCCTCGACGTCTCGCTGGCCATCGAGAAGGTCCTCCACAAGGAGTTCCGCGACCCGGGCCTGGCCCCGTCCCCGCTGCTGGAGCACCTGGTGGCGGCGGGCTGCCTGGGCCGGAAGACCGGCCGCGGATTCCGTGAGTACGCCCGTCGGTAATCAGCCCCCTGGCCAAGGGCCTCATGAGCAGGATGCGTGGGGAGGGCTGCTCGGGTCCGCCGGACCCTCACGGCGGACATACCCTCCCGAGCCCAGTGCGGGCCCTCCCCCGCATCCATCCCCGTCCCACCACCCTCAGGCGCGCTCACCCGCGCGAATGAAGTACTTTCGCTCTATGTCCCAGCCCGCCAAGACCTCACCCCGTGCCGCCACGGCATCCGACGCGCCGGAGAGCGCGGCCGGCACCAAGGCGGCCGCGCAGCGGCTCAAAATGCGGCGCGAGCTCGCCGCGGCGGCCATGGAGCTGTTCGCGACCAAGGGGTACGAGGCCACGACGGTCGACGAGATCGCCGCGACCGCCGGGGTGGCCCGCCGGACCTTCTTCCGCCACTTCCGTTCCAAGGAAGAGGCGATCTTCCCCGATCACGACGACACCCTGACCCGCGCCGAGGCCGTCCTCGACGTGGCCCCGGCGCACGAGCACCCGCTCGACACGGTGTGCCGCGGGATCAAGGAGGTCATGAAGATGTACGCCGCCTCGCCGGCGGTGTCGGTGGAGCGCTACCGGCTGACCCGCGAGGTGCCGGCGCTGCGGGAGCGGGAGATCGCCTCCGTGGCCCGGTACGAGCGGCTGTTCACCCGCTACCTGCTGGCCCACTTCGACGAGACCGACCACCACGACGGCAACGACGACCCGCTGCTGGCGGAGGTGGCCGCCTCGGCGGTGGTGACCGCCCACAACCACGTGCTGCGGCGCTGGCTGCGCGCGGGCGGGCAGGGCGACGTGGAGGCGCAGCTGGACCACGCCTTCTCGATCGTGCGCAGGACCTTCGGCACGGGCATCGGCGCCGGCCGCACCCTGGCCACCGCGCCGCCCGCCCCGGCGGAGGCGCGGACCCAGGGCGAGGTCCTGGTGGCGGTGGCCCGCACGGACGCCCCCCTCGACGAGGTCATGCGGACCATCGAGGAAGCCCTGCGCAACAAGTAGTCAGAAAGCACCTCGCGCGACGCTCGTCACACAGGCCGCCCCCGTCACCGGGGGCGGCCTTTTGCTTTGTCCGCCTTGCCCCTACTCACGGGTAACTCTGATCGATCATCGCTCATCGGTGCAGGTCAATCGGCAAATGAGAGAAAGTTTTGGCACGCGGTGCCTTGCTGAGTGACACGGGGTGCCATACGTTGAATCTCATCCGGACGTCCCCGCGGTCCACGCCCACTCGGCACGGAACGCGCCCCGGATGCCTGCGTCACCAGGCCACCGCACGCCCCACCACGGGCGTCGCCGCACCACCGCACCAGCCGGACCGACGGCACACCCACGCACCCCCCGCTCACCTCAGCGCACCCTCATCAGCGCTAGCCGGAGGCTCTACCGTGAAGGACATCCTGGACGCGATTCAGTCGCAGTCCGCCACCGCCGCAGACTTCGCAGCCCTGCCGCTGCCCGACTCGTACCGCGCGATCACCGTGCACAAGGACGAGGTCGAGATGTTCTCGGGGCTGACGACACGCGAGAAGGACCCGCGCAAGTCCCTCCACCTGGACCAGGTCCCGGTGCCGGAGCTCGGCCCGGGCGAGGCCCTGGTGGCCGTCATGGCCTCCTCGGTCAACTACAACTCGGTCTGGACCTCGATCTTCGAGCCCGTGTCCACCTTCAGCTTCCTGGAGCGCTACGGGCGCCTGTCGGAGCTCACCAAGCGCCACGACCTCCCCTACCACGTCATCGGCTCCGACCTCGCGGGCGTCGTCCTGCGCACCGGCCCCGGCGTCAACGCCTGGAACCCGGGCGACGAGGTCGTCGCGCACTGCCTCTCGGTCGAGCTGGAGTCCTCGGACGGCCACAACGACACGATGCTCGACCCCGAGCAGCGCATCTGGGGCTTCGAGACCAACTTCGGCGGCCTGGCGGAGATCGCCCTCGTCAAGTCGAACCAGCTGATGCCGAAGCCGGCCCACCTCAGCTGGGAGGAGGCCGCCTCCCCCGGCCTGGTCAACTCCACCGCCTACCGCCAGCTGGTCTCCAACAACGGCGCCGGCATGAAGCAGGGCGACAACGTCCTGATCTGGGGCGCCAGCGGCGGCCTCGGCTCCTACGCCACCCAGTTCGCGCTGGCCGGCGGCGCCAACCCGATCTGCGTGGTCTCCTCCCCGGAGAAGGCCGACATCTGCCGGTCCATGGGCGCCACGGCGGTCATCGACCGCAACGCCGAGGGCTACAAGTTCTGGAAGGACGAGAACACCCAGGACCCGCGCGAGTGGAAGCGCTTCGGCTCGAAGATCCGCGAGCTGACCGGCGGCGAGGACATCGACATCGTCTTCGAGCACCCGGGCCGCGAGACCTTCGGCGCCTCGGTCTACGTCACCCGCAAGGGCGGCACCATCACCACCTGTGCGTCGACCTCCGGCTACATGCACCAGTACGACAACCGCTACCTGTGGATGTCCCTCAAGCGGATCGTCGGCTCGCACTTCGCGAACTACCGCGAGGCGTGGGAGGCCAACCGCCTGATCGCCAAGGGCAAGATCCACCCCACCCTGTCGAAGGTCTACTCCCTGGAGGAGACCGGCCAGGCCGCCTACGACGTCCACCGCAACCTCCACCAGGGCAAGGTCGGCGTCCTCGCGCTCGCCCCCGAGGAGGGCCTCGGCGTCCGCGACCACGAGATGCGCGCCCAGCACCTCGACGCGATCAACCGCTTCCGCAACGTCTGAGTCCGCTCAAAGGCCATAAGGATCGCCTGAGATGACAGAGCGCCAGAAGGACCGTCCGTGGCTCATGCGGACGTACGCCGGCCACTCCACGGCCGAGGCGTCCAACGAGCTGTACCGCCGCAACCTCGCCAAGGGCCAGACCGGCCTGTCGGTCGCGTTCGACCTCCCGACGCAGACCGGCTACGACCCCGACCACATCCTCGCCCGCGGCGAGGTGGGCCGGGTCGGGGTCCCGGTCTCCCATCTGGGCGACATGCGGCGGCTGTTCCAGGACATACCCCTGGAACAGATGAACACCTCGATGACGATCAACGCCACCGCCATGTGGCTGCTGGCGCTCTACCAGGTGGCCGCCGAGGAGCAGGGTGCGGACATCTCGCAGCTCCAGGGCACCACGCAGAACGACATCGTCAAGGAGTACCTCTCGCGCGGGACGCACGTCTTCCCGCCCGGGCCCTCGCTCCGCCTGACGACGGACATGATCGCGTACACGGTCAACCACATCCCGAAGTGGAACCCGATCAACATCTGCAGCTACCACCTGCAGGAGGCCGGGGCCACACCGGTCCAGGAGATCTCGTACGCGATGTCCACCGCCATCGCCGTCCTCGACTCGGTGCGCGACTCGGGCCAGGTGCCCGAGGAGCGCTTCGGCGAGGTCGTCGCCCGCATCTCCTTCTTCGTGAACGCGGGCGTCCGCTTCATCGAGGAGATGTGCAAGATGCGCGCCTTCGGCCGCATCTGGGACCGGATCACCAAGGAGCGCTACGGCATCGAGAACGCGAAGCAGCGCCGCTTCCGTTACGGCGTCCAGGTCAACTCCCTGGGTCTGACCGAGGCGCAGCCGGAGAACAACGTCCAGCGCATCGTGCTGGAGATGCTGGCCGTCACCCTCTCCAAGGACGCCCGCGCCCGCGCCGTGCAGCTGCCCGCCTGGAACGAGGCGCTGGGCCTGCCCCGGCCCTGGGACCAGCAGTGGTCGCTGCGCATCCAGCAGGTCCTCGCCCACGAGAGCGACCTGCTGGAGTACGACGACATCTTCGCCGGGTCCCACGTCATCGAGGCCAAAGTCGACTCCCTGGTCGCCGACTGCCTGGCCGAGATCGACCGGATCCAGGAGATGGGCGGCGCGATGGCCGCCGTCGAGTCCGGGTACCTGAAGTCCCAGCTCGTCTCCTCCCACGCCGAGCGCCGCGCCCGGATCGAGGCCGGCGAGGACAAGATCGTCGGAGTCAACTGCTTCCAGCAGACCGAGGAGAACCCGCTCACCGCCGACCTGGACGGCGCCATCATGACGGTGGACCCCGCGGTGGAGGCGCTGACCGTCGAGCGCATCGTCCGCTGGCGCGCCGAGCGCGAGGAGTCCTCGGACCGGCAGGGGAACGGCGACCCGTTCGTCTTCCCCACCACCCGGCAGGCGCTGGAGCGCCTCAAGGAGGCCGCGGCCGGCACCGAGAACCTGATGGAGGCCACCCTCGAGTGCGCCCGCGCCGGTGTCACCACCGGCGAGTGGGCGACGGCGCTGCGCGAGGTGTTCGGCGAGTTCCGTGCCCCGACCGGGGTCTCCTCGGCCCCGGTGGCGGTCACGGCCGAGCCCGGCACCCCGCTGCACGAGGTCCGCGAGAAGGTGGCCCGGACGGCCGACGAGCTCGGCACGGGCCGGCTGCGCCTGCTGGTCGGCAAGCCTGGCCTGGACGGGCACTCCAACGGCGCCGAGCAGATCGCCGTCCGAGCCCGCGACGCGGGCTTCGAGGTGGTCTACCAGGGCATCCGGCTGACACCCGAGGAGATCTCCTCGGCGGCGCTGGCCGAGGACGTGCACTGCGTGGGACTGTCCATCCTGTCCGGCTCGCACAGCGCGCTCGTCCCGGATGTCCTCGAACGCCTCCGCCTGGCGGGGGCGGGTGACATCCCCGTCATCGTCGGAGGCATCATTCCGAACGCCGACGCCGTGGCGCTCAAGGCTGCCGGAGTCGCCGCGGTCTTCACGCCGAAGGACTTCGGCATCACGGAGATCATCGGCCGTATCGTCGACGAGATCCGCAAGGCCAACAAGCTCCACCCTCTCGAAATCGTTGCAAGCACGGAGGTCCCCGCATGACCACGCCAGTCCACCCGGTGAACCGCCTTCGCCCGCGTCGCTCCTGCCTCGCGGTGCCCGGCTCGAACCCGCGGTTCCTCGAGAAGGCCCAGGGCCTGCCGGCCGACCAGGTCTTCCTCGACCTGGAGGACGCCTGCGCGCCGCTCGCCAAGGAAGGCGCCCGCCACACCATCGTGGACGCGCTGAACAACGGCGACTGGACGGGCAAGACCCGGGTCGTGCGCGTCAACGACTGGACCACCCACTGGACCTACCGCGACGTCATCACCGTCGTCGAGGGCGCCGGCCAGAACCTCGACTGCATCATGCTGCCGAAGGTGCAGGACGCCCAGCAGGTCGTGGCCCTGGACCTGCTCCTGACCCAGATCGAGAAGACCATGGGCTTCGAGGTCGGCAAGATCGGCATCGAGGCGCAGATCGAGAACGCCAAGGGCCTGGTGAACGTCGACGAGATCGCCGCCGCCTCCCCGCGCCTGGAGACCATCATCTTCGGCCCGGCCGACTTCATGGCCTCGATCAACATGAAATCCCTGGTCGTGGGCATGCAGCCGCCCGGCTACGGCGCGGACGCCTACCACTACATCCTGATGCGGATCCTGATGGCGGCCCGCACGCACAACCTGCAGGCGATCGACGGCCCCTTCCTCCAGATCCGCGACGTCGACGCCTACCGCGAGGTCGCCGGCCGCGCCGCCGCCCTGGGCTTCGACGGCAAGTGGGTGCTGCACCCGGGCCAGGTCGACGCGGCCAACGAGGTCTTCTCCCCCTCCCAGGAGGACTACGACCACGCCGAGCTGATCCTCGACGCGTACGACTGGTGCACCTCGGAGGCCGGCGGCAAGAAGGGCTCCGCGATGCTCGGCGACGAGATGATCGACGAGGCCAGCCGCAAGATGGCCCTGGTCATCGCGGGCAAGGGCCGCGCCGCCGGTATGCAGCGGACATCGAAGTTCGAGGTCCCCACCGCCTGAGGCGATCCCGCAGTGTCGGGCGCACCCATCCCCAGCCCCGGGCCCCGCACGGCCCGGGCAAGCACCCCGGAGGGGGCACCATGCAGTTTGGCCGCACCTATGAAGAGTTCACCGTCGGAGACGTCTACCGGCACTGGCCCGGGAAGACGGTCACCGAGTACGACGACCACCTCTTCTGTCTGCTGACCATGAACCACCACCCGCTCCACATGGACAGCAATTACGCGGAGAACACGACCGACTTCGGCAAGAACGTCGTCGTGGGCAACTACATCTACTCACTGCTGCTGGGCATGTCCGTCCCGGACGTCTCCGGGAAGGCCATCGCCAACCTGGAGATCGAGTCCCTGCGGCACGTGGCGCCGACCTTCCACGGCGACACGATCTACGGCGAGACCACGGTCCTCGACAAGACCCCGTCGAAGTCGAAGAACGACCGCGGCATCGTCTACGTGGAGACCAAGGGCTACAAGCAGGACGGCACCCTCGTCTGCGTCTTCCGGCGCAAGGTGATGGTCCCGACCGAGACGTACATCAAGGAGCGCGGCGGCGAGCAGCCCGGCCGCCCGCAGCTGAAGGAACAGGGGAAGTAGCCATGGCCCGACTCGCCCAGACCGCCGGGCTGACCGACGTCCAGCGGGAGATCCTCAAGACCGTCCGCGAGTTCGTCGACAAGGAGATCATCCCGGTCGCGACCGAGCTGGAGCACCGCGACGAGTATCCGCAGGACATCGTCGACGGCCTCAAGGAGCTCGGCCTCTTCGGCCTCATGATCCCCGAGGAGTACGGCGGCCTCGGCGAGTCGCTCCTCACCTACGCCCTGTGCGTGGAGGAGATAGCCCGCGGCTGGATGTCCGTCTCGGGCATCATCAACACCCACTTCATCGTGGCGTACATGCTCAAGCAGCACGGCACGCAGGAGCAGAAGGACTACTTCCTCCCCCGCATGGCGCTGGGCGAGGTGCGCGGCGCGTTCTCGATGTCCGAGCCGGCGCTCGGCTCCGATGTGTCGGCCATCACCTCGAAGGCGGTGAAGGACGGCGACGAGTACGTCCTGAACGGCCAGAAGATGTGGCTGACGAACGGCGGCAGCTCCACGCTGGTGGCGGTCCTCGTGCGAAGTGACGAAGGACACCCCGAGGGCACGGCCCCGCACAAGTCGATGACGACCTTCCTCGTCGAGAAGGAGCCGGGCTTCGGTGAGGTCCGTCCGGGCCTGACCATCCCGGGCAAGATCGACAAGATGGGTTACAAGGGCGTCGACACGACCGAACTCATCATGGACGGACTGCGCATTCCGGCCAATCGGGTGCTCGGCGGGCAGACCGGCCGAGGGTTTTACCAAATGATGGACGGGGTCGAGGTCGGCCGCGTCAACGTGGCGGCGCGTGGCTGCGGCGTCGCTCAGCGTGCGTTCGAGCTGGGTGTCTCGTATGCCCAGCAACGTCACACTTTCGGCAAGGCCATCGCCGAACACCAGGCGATCCAGTTCAAGCTGGCCGAGATGGCTACCAAGGTCGAAGCCGCCCATGCCATGATGGTGAACGCAGCACGCAAAAAGGACTCCGGGGAACGAAACGACCTCGAGGCCGGCATGGCGAAGTACCTCGCCTCCGAGTACTGCAAGGAGGTGGTGGAGGACGCCTTCCGTATCCATGGCGGATACGGGTTCTCGAAGGAGTACGAGATCGAGCGTCTCTACCGGGAGGCTCCGATGCTGCTCATCGGTGAAGGTACTGCCGAGATCCAGAAAATGATCATCGGGCGACGCCTGCTCGAGGAGTACCGACTCCAGGGCTGAAAGTCCCTTTTGCGGCGAATCATCCAGCGATTCGCCGCATAAGGACCACTTCCGGCGACTGGCTGACGGCCATCGACTCGGCTTCTGGCTTGCCCAGTTGTTGCGCGCAACCGATAGCATTCCAGTAAAGCCGCCGTCCCGTCCCCCTGTTTGCGGCGCGGCAATCACCCGCTACGAAGGTCATCCATGCCCCACAGCCAAACCTCTGCACCTCGCGACAGCCTCCTTGGCGTACGCCTCGCGCGCGGAGCATCGCCGTGGCTTCTGCCGACCGTCGCCACCGCGGCACTCAGCCTCTCCCGGGCCCGCAAGTCCGGACGCTGGGCCGCGGCGGCCGTGCCCGCCACCGCGCTCGCCGCGGGCATGCTGTGGTTCTTCCGCGACCCCGAGCGTGAGATCGCCCAGGGCCGGGTCATCTCCCCCGCCGACGGTGTGGTGCAGAGCATCATGCCGTGGAAGGACGGACGGACCCGGGTCGCGATCTTCATGAGCCCGCTGAACGTCCACGTCAACCGCGCGCCCCTGGCGGGCACGGTGACGTCCGTGGAGCACATCCCCGGCGGGTTCGTCCCGGCGTTCAACAAGGAGAGCGAGAACAACGAGCGCGTCGTCTGGCACTTCGACACCGAGCTCGGTGACATCGAGATGGTGCAGATCGCCGGCGCCGTCGCCCGACGCATCGTCCCGTACCTGCCGGCCGGCACCAAGGTGGAGCAGGGCGAACGCATCGGTCTGATCCGCTTCGGCTCCCGCGTCGACATCTACCTTCCCGAGGGTGTCGAGGTCGCGGTCGAGGTCGGGCAGGCCACCACCGCGGGGGTGACCCGAATTGACCGTGACTGACCCTGAGACTCCGGCCGCGGGCTGGGTTCCGGAGTCCGCCGCCGAGGAGGAGTCCCCCGAGGACGACATGCCGCTCTCGCTGCGGCTGTCGATAGCGGACACCCTCACCCTCGGCAACGCGACCTGCGGGTTCATGGCGGTGTACTTCACCACCACCGGAATCCTCATCCCGCACCTCACCGGCAGCGGCGAGTCGGGCATGGCCCGGCACAGCGCGGCGACCGCGGTGATACTGATGCTGCTCGCGGCGGTCTTCGACCTCTTCGACGGCATCGTGGCCCGCAAGCTGCGCAGCTCGCCGATGGGCGCCGAGCTGGACAACCTGTCCGACCTGATCAGCTTCGGGCTGGCGCCGGCGTACTTCGTGCTGGTCTACGGCATGGTCGCCGACGACGCGCACCAGAAGATGTCGGCGCTCGCGGCGATCGTCGTGCTGCTGGCGGTGGTCCTGCGGCTGGCGAGATTCAGCTGCGTGACGATGAAGGACGGCATGTTCCAGGGCATGCCGAGCCCCTTCGGAGCACTGACGGTCGTCTCGATCGTGCTGCTGGAGCTGCCGTTCGTGCCGACGCTGCTGGCGATCATCGGGGTGGCCTGGCTGATGGTGAGCCGGGTCGAGTACCCCAAGCCGCGGGGTGTCCTCGCGGTGGCGATGCTGAGCTGGATCGTCGGGGCCATGGGGCTCCTCGCCGCCTGGGCGTTCGACGCGCCGGGCGGTCAGCTGCTCCTCCAGACGGGCTGCGCGCTGCAGATCGCTCTGGCGGCGACGATTCCGCTGTTCGCGACGACCCGTCGCGCGAACACGTTCCGCCACAACCGGCGGGAGGCCCGCGCGGCGACGCTGCGCTAGCTTCGCTGTCCGCGAAGGCCCCGGGTGCCACTGGCCCCGGGGCCTTCGCGTGCCCCCCGCCGGGCGCCCCGCCTCAAACGCCGGCGGGGTTGGATCGGCCGGGTCAATCCCAGCCCCGCCGGCGTTTGAGGCGCGGGGGGGTCGGGGGCGGAGCCCCCGCAACGGCGCCGCACCGAGCAGCGCAGGCACGCCGCCACCAGCCCCGCCGGCGTCTGAGGCGGGGTGCGGGGCGGAGCCCCGGGGGCCGCGTGGCGGCATCTCGGCCTCGCCGCCGCTTGAGCCGTGGGCACGGCCCGCGCCCGCCGGGGCACGTAGGCTTGATGTCGGAAAACCGCCAGCCGGCGGTGGACCGACCCCGGATGCTTAGGGACATGCACACCGACACCGAGCGCTGCGTAAGGGCCGTGCAGTCGAAGGACGCCCGGTTCGACGGCTGGTTCTTCACGGCCGTGCTGACCACCCGGATCTACTGCCGGCCCAGCTGCCCCGCCGTGCCTCCCAAGGTCGAGAACATGACCTTCCTGCCCAGTGCGGCCGCCTGCCAGCAGGCCGGGTTCCGGGCCTGCAAGCGGTGCCGGCCCGACACCAGCCCCGGTTCGCCCGAGTGGAACGCCCGCGCCGACACCGTCGCCCGCGCGATGCGGCTGATCCAGGACGGGGTGGTGGACCGCGAAGGGGTCCCCGGCCTGGCCACCCGCCTCGGGTACTCCACCCGCCAGGTCGAGCGGCAGCTGCGCGCCGAGCTCGGCGCCGGCCCGCTCGCCCTCGCCCGGGCCCAGCGCGCCCAGACCGCCCGGCTGCTGATCGAGACCTCCGAGCTCCCGATGGGCGACGTCGCCTTCGCCGCCGGCTTCTCCTCGATCCGCACCTTCAACGACACCGTCCGCGAGGTCTTCGCGCTCTCCCCCAGCGAACTGCGGCTGCGCTCCGAGAAGGGCAACCGCCGCGACCGGCAGCCCCGGATCCCCGGGACCATCAATCTGCGGCTCCCCTACCGGGCCCCGCTCAACCCCGACAACCTCTTCGGGCACCTCGCCGCGACCGCCGTCCCCGGCGTGGAGGAGTGGCGGGACGGGGCGTACCGGCGCACGCTGCGGCTGCCGTACGGGACCGGCGTCGTCGCCCTCACCTCGGCGCCCGACCACATCGGCTGCCGTCTCGCCCTCACCGACCTGCGCGACCTGACCATCGCCATCAGCCGCTGCCGCTGGATGCTCGACCTGGACGCCGATCCCGAGGCCGTGGACGGGCAGCTGCGCACCGACCCGCTGCTGGCCCCGCTCGTGGACAAGGCGCCCGGGCGGCGCGTGC
This sequence comes from Streptomyces sp. NPDC053432, assembly GCF_055585365.1. Classification (NCBI taxonomy): domain Bacteria; kingdom Bacillati; phylum Actinomycetota; class Actinomycetes; order Kitasatosporales; family Streptomycetaceae; genus Streptomyces; species Streptomyces sp. NPDC053432. Next base: position 220,028 of record NZ_JBVJKF010000003.1, on the reverse strand, counting down.
CCCGTACCGTCGACGCGGCGGAGTTCGCCGTACGGGCCGTCCTCGGCCAGCAGGTGTCCACGGCGGCGGCGCGCACGCACGCCGCCCGGCTGGTCACCGCGCACGGCGAGCGGGTCGAGGACCCGCTGGGCGGGCTGACCCACCTGTTCCCCTCCCCGCGGGCGCTCGCCGAGCTGGACCCGGAGTCCCTGGCCCTGCCGCGCAGCCGCCGCACCACGCTCACCACCCTGGTCTCGGCCCTCGCCGACGGCTCGCTGCCGCTCGGCATCGACAGCGACTGGGAGGCGGCCCGCGTGCAGCTGAACGCGCTGCCCGGCTTCGGCCCGTGGACCACCGAGGTCGTCGCGATGCGCGCGCTCGGCGACCCCGACGCCTTCCTGCCGTCCGATCTGGGGGTCCGGCGTGCCGCGCGGGGGCTCGGGCTGCCGTCCACCCCGGCCGCGCTGACCGCGCGGGCGGCCGACTGGCGGCCCTGGCGGGCGTACGCCGTCCAGTACCTGTGGGCCACCGACAGCCACCCCATCAACCACCTGCCCGTCTGACCCGTCCGAGGAGCACCCGGCATGACCGCCAAGCAGCACACCGTCGTCGACAGCCCCTACGGCCCGCTCACCCTGGTCGCCACTGAGGGCGTCCTCAGCGGCCTCTACATGACCGGGCAGCGCCACCGGCCGGCCGAGGAGTCCTTCGGGGAGCGGGTCGCCGCCACCGAGGAGCCCTTCCCCGAAGTGGTGCGGCAGCTCACCGCGTACTTCGCCGGCGCGCTCACGGCCTTCGACCTGCCGCTGCGGCTGGAGGGCACCGAGTTCCAGCGGAGCGTCTGGGACCAGCTCGTACGGATCCCCTACGGCGAGACGTGGTCGTACGGGGAGCTCGCCACGCGGCTGGGCAAGCCCGGCGCCTCGCGCGCGGTGGGCCTGGCCAACGGCAGGAACCCGGTCGGGATCATCGTCCCGTGCCACCGGGTAATCGGTGCCTCCGGCGGCATGACCGGCTACGGCGGCGGGGTGGACCGCAAGGTGCGGCTGCTGGACTTCGAGTCCGAAAGGCGCGCGTCGCGGACGGCCCGTCAGACCACCATCAGCGGCACGAGCAGGGCGAACGCGGCGCCGGCTTCCACGGCGTAGCCGTAGAGGGACGGGTGCTGGACGGGGGCGGCGAGCAGGACCACGCTGTGCTGCGCGGCGGCGGCCGCCACCCAGTCGGCGTCGGCGCCGAGGTTCCCCTGGTACCAGCCCTCGCAGGCGCCGGGGCCGCTGACCGCGAAGAGGTCGTCCTCGCGGCGGTAGAGGGCTTCCCATCCGGGGGCCGGCGCGGACCATCCGTCGAAGTCGGTGAACAGGGCCCAGCCGCCGTCGCGTATCGCGGTGTCGAACATCCAGACCGGCGTTCCGTCGGGGGTGACCTCCCCGCCCTCCTGCCGGTCGGTCGTGAAGTGGACCATGGGCAGGGCGTCGGGCCCGTCGGCGGTACTGGGCCAGGCGTACATCGTGATCATCAGCTGATTCTGTCCCGGTCGCGGTAAACGTCGCGTTATGACGCGGACGGGCGGCGGCCGTTCTCCAGCTCCACCGCGCCCTCGCCCGACTCCAGCACCCGGCAGGCCTCCTGGACGCGCCGGCCGAGCGCCCCGAGGAGGTGGGCGGGGAGTTCGGCGGGCTCGACGAGCTTCCAGGAGAGCAGTTCGGCCTCCTGGAGCCTGATGGAGGCCAGTTGATCCGCCGTCAGCACTCCGCCGTCGTAGAGGTACGCGACGAGCGGAGGGCGCCCCGCGTCCAGCGACCAGTCGACGGCGAGCAGCCTGCCGAGCGGTACGTCGATGCCGATCTCCTCGGCACTCTCGCGCCGGGCCGCCGTGCGCGGGGACTCGCCCCGGTCGGACTCGATGGTGCCGCCGGGCAGCGCCCAGCCCTCGCGGTAGTTGGGCTCGACGAGCAGCACCCGCCCCTCGGCGTCCCGGTAGAGGGCGGCCGCTCCGGCCAGCACGCGGGGCAGGCTCGCGATGTAGGTGGCGTAGTCATCCGTGGTGGTCACGCGGCAACCCTAGCGCCGGGGCCCGGGCCGGGGGCGCTCAGGTCCCCGGGGTGCCCGTCCCGCCACTGTCCGCCGTTCGGGACTCCGCGACGCGCTGCGGTCCCCGGTGGCGGGCCGCGTTCTGCTCGGTGACGGCGTCGCCGACCATGGCGCGGACGGCGTCCCGCATGCCGTGCAGGGCGTGGTGGCGGGCGGGGCCGGCTCCGGGGTCCTCGCGGAGTTCCTTCAGCAGGGCCCAGCAGAGCAGCATCATGACGACGACGAAGGGCAGCGCCACCAGGATCGTGGCGGTCTGCAGCGACTTCAGGCCGCCCGCCACGAGGAGCACGGCGGCGACGGCGGCCATCAGTACGCCCCAGGTGACGACCAGCCAGGTGGGCGGGTGCAGGGAGCCGCGGCTGGTCAGCGAGCCCATCACCAGGGAGGCCGAGTCGGCGCTGGTGACGAAGTAGGTCATGACCAGGAGCATGGCGACCCACGAGGTGAGGGTGCCGAGCGGAAGGGCGTCCAGCATCGCGAAGAGCGAGGCCTCCGTGCCGTCCTTCAGCACGGCGGCGAAGTCGACGGCGCCCGTGGAGTCCAGACGGATGGCGGTGCCGCCCATCACGCAGAACCAGATGACGGTGGCCCCGCTGGGCACGAGCAGGACGCCGACGAGGAACTCGCGAATGGTGCGGCCGCGCGAGATGCGGGCGATGAAGGTGCCGACGAAGGGGGCCCAGGAGAGCCACCAGGCCCAGTAGAAGATCGTCCACGCGCCGAGCCACGGCGCGTCGGTGAAGGCCCCGGTGCGGGTGGCCATGGGCAGCAGCTCGTGCAGGTAGCCGCCGACGCCGGCGGGGATCACGTCGAGGACGTAGACGGTGGGGCCGAGCACGAACACGAAGAGCATGAGGGTGGCGGCGAGCACGATGTTGATCGTGCTCAGCCACTTCACCCCCTTGTGCAGGCCGGAGAAGGCGGAGAGCACGAACGCCGCCGAGAGGGCGACGATGATGACCAGCTCGACGGAGGTCGAGTCCTCGATGCCGGTGGTGATGTTCAGGCCCTTGGAGACCTGGAGCGCGCCGAGGCCGAGGCTGGTCGCGGTGCCGAAGACGGTGGCGAAGACGGCGAGCAGGTCGATGGCCCTGCCCGGTCGTCCGTTCGCCCGTTCCTCGCCCATCAGCGGGACGAAGGCCGAGCTGAGCCGGTTGCCGCGGCCCTTGCGGAAGGTCGCGTAGGCGAGGGCCAGGCCGACGATCCCGTAGATCGCCCACGGGGTGAGCGTCCAGTGGAAGAAGGAGTACTCCATGGCCGCGAGGGCGGAGGCGCCGGAGGCCGGGCGCGCGCCGGAGGCCGGTGGCGGGGCCAGGTAGTGGGTGAGCGGCTCGCCCACCCCGTAGAACATCAGACCGATGCCCATGCCGGCGCTGAACATCATCGCGATCCACGCGAGGTTGGTGAACTCGGGCTCGGAGTCGTCCCGGCCGAGGCGGATCCTCCCGAAACGGCTGAGGGCGAGGACGACGCACATCACCAGGAAGACGTCCGCGGCGATCACGAAGAGCCAGGCGAAATCGGCGAGCACCCAGGCGAGCGCGGTGCTCGACACCTTGTCGAAGGAGTTCTTGGCGAGGGCCGCCCAGGCGACGACGGCGAGTACGGCGATCACCCCGATGGTGACGACCTGCCGGTCGGGGGCGCCGTCCGCAGGGTCGTCCGGTCCCCCCGCCGGCCCATCCGGACGTGCCTGTTCCAGTGATTCCGCGCTCATGCGGCCACACTATGCAGGCATATATCCCTATTTAGGCGCATGGCACGCCGTGTGTGTCCCAGGCCACTCATGGGCATAGGAGGATCCTCCGGATAAGCTCATGGGGGCGCGACTGCACTGTTCGATAGCAAGGGAATAGCAAGGTGACGGACGGAGCAGTAACTGAGGCCGCGCGCGTGCTCATCGCCGCGGACAAATTCAAGGGCTCGCTCACGGCCGTTCAGGTCGCGGAGCGGGTGACGGCAGGCCTTCGCAAGGCCGTACCGGACGTGGAGATCGAGACGCTCCCCGTCGCGGACGGCGGCGACGGCACGGTCGCGGCCGCTGTGGCGGCCGGTTTCGAACGCCGCGAGGTCCGGGTCACCGGCCCCCTCGGCGACCAGGTCACGGCCGCCTTCGCGCTGCGCGAGGGCACTGCGGTGGTCGAAATGGCGGAGGCCTCCGGTCTCCAGCTGCTGCCCACGGGCACCTTCGCCCCGCTGACGGCGACCACGTACGGCTCGGGCGAGCTGCTGAAGGCCGCGCTGGACGCGGGCGCGCGCTCGATCGTCTTCGGCGTGGGCGGCAGCGCCACCACCGACGGCGGCGCCGGCATGCTGGCGGCGCTGGGCGCGGTGTTCCTGGATGCGAACGGCGAACCGGTCGGTCCGGGCGGCGGCGCGCTGGCGCAGCTGGCCTCGGCGGACCTGTCGGGGATCGACCCGCGCTTCGCGGAGGTCGACTTCGTGCTGGCCAGCGACGTGGACAACCCGCTGACCGGCCCGAAGGGCTGCGCGGCGGTCTACGGCCCGCAGAAGGGGGCCTCCCCCGAGGACGTGGCGACGCTGGACGCTGCGCTGGCGCACTACGCGCAGGTGCTCGAGAAGTCGATCGGCTCGAAGGCCACCGAGCTCGCGGCCTCCCCGGGCGCGGGCGGCGCGGGCGGAATCGGCTACGGCGCGCTGCTGCTGGGCGCGAGCTTCCGTCCGGGCATCGAGCTGATGCTGGACGTGCTCGGCTTCGCCCCGGCGCTGGAGCGGGCCACGCTGGTCATCACCGGTGAGGGCTCGCTGGACGAGCAGACCCTGCACGGCAAGGCCCCGGCCGGTGTCGCCGCGGCGGCGCGTGCCGCGGGCAAGCCGGTGGTGGCGGTCTGCGGGCGGCTGCTGCTGAGCCAGGAGGCGCTGGAGGGAGCCGGTATCCGCAAGGCGTACCCGCTGACCGCCCTGGAGCCGGACCCGGCGAAGTCCATCCCGAACGCGGGTCCCCTGCTGGAGCAGGTCGCGGCCGCCATCGCCGCCGACGTCCTCTAGCCCGACGTCCTCCAGCCCGACGGCCTCCAGCCCGACGGCCCCCTGACACGGCTGAGGCCCGGTACTCCCTTGAGGGGTGCCGGGCCTCCGCCGTGTCCCCGCCGGGGTCCCCGCGCGTACCGGGTGGCCCCGCCGGCTGCAGCAGCCGCTCCAAACTTCCGGGAGAGTGTTAGAAAGGGCTCATGACCGGACGTTTTGGTCGCCAGCCGACCGGGTGGGGCTCGCGCCTGCTGGCGCGCCCGTCCCGGTGGGGACACAGCGTCGCCGGTCAGGTCTTCGCCCTCACGGCGGTGATCGTGCTGCTGCTGATCGCCGCGGCCGCGTCGGCCCTGGTGATCCAGGCCGGATACGACAGCGAGCGCGACGCCCGAGACCGCTCCCTCGCCGCCGCCGAGGCCTTCGCGCACGCCCCCGGTCTCCCGGCGGCCCTGAGGTCGCCGGATCCGACCGCCGCGCTCCAGCCGCTGGCCGATGCCGCGCGGATCGCCTCGGGGCTGGACTTCATCGCCGTCATGACCACGAGCGGGATCCGCTACACGGACTCGCGGCCCGAGCTGATCGGGCAGCGCGCTTCCGGTGACATCGCCCGCGCCGCCGCCGGGGAGTCCTTCACCGAGACCTTCCGGGGCCAGCCCAGCGACGCGGTCCGGGCCGTCGTTCCGGTGCGGGACGCCGACGGGAAGGTGATCGGGCTGGTGGGCACGGGCATAGAGGTGCGGAACGTGTCCGACACCGTCCAGGGCCAGCTGCCCCTGCTCCTCGGCGCGGCGGCCGGTGCGCTGCTGCTCGGTACGACCGGCGCCGCCCTGGTCAGCCGGCGGCTGCTGCGCCAGACCCGGGGGCTGGGGGCCGCCGAGATGACCCGGATGAACGAACACCACGAGGCGGTTCTGCACGCCGTCCGCGAGGGCGTGCTGATCATCGGCCCCGACCACCGTCTCGACCTCGCCAACGACGAGGCCCGGCGCCTCCTCGACCTGCCTCCCGACGCCGAGGGACAGTACGTCGGGGACCTCGGCCTGGAGCCGCGCACCGCCGAGCTGCTCGCCTCCGGCCGGGCCGCGACCGATGAGGTGCACCGGGCGGGCGACCGGCTGCTGGCCGTCAACGTACGGCCCACGAAGCCGTACCGGGGCCGGCCCACCGGCACCGTCACGACCCTGCGCGACTCCACCGAGCTCTCCGCCCTCTCCGGCCGGGCCGAGGAGGCCCGCAGCCGGCTCCAGCTGCTGTACGACGCCGGGGTGCGGATCGGCACCACCCTGGACGTGGTGCGCACCGCCGAGGAGCTGTCCGAGGTCGCCGTCCCCCGCTTCGCGGACTTCGTCACGGTGGAGCTGCTGGAACCCGTGCTGCGCGGTGACGAGCCGCTGACCGGGGGCCTGTACACGGAGATGCGCCGGGCGGCGATCACGGGGGTGCGCGACGACTCCCCGCTGCAGCCGGTCGGCGACCTCATCCGGTTCGTCGTGCCGACGGCCCCCATGGCCGCGGCCCTGGACGCCGGGCACGCGATCCTCGCACCCGACCTGCACGCCGCCATGGGCTGGCGGGCGGACGACACGGTCGCTACCCGGGTGGCCCTGGAGTACGGGCTGCACTCGCTGATCTCCGTACCGCTCCAGGCGCGCGGCGTCGTCCTGGGCATGGCGAACTTCTGGCGGGCCGCCGACACCCCGGAGGCCTTCGACGACGAGGACCTGTCCTTCGCGGAGGAGCTGGGGGCCCGCGCGGCCGTCTCCATCGACAACGCCCGCCGCTTCACCCGTGAGCACGCGACCGCGGTGACGCTCCAGCGCAGCCTGCTGCCCCGGGTGCTGCCCGAGCAGAGCGCCGTCGACGTGGCCTTCCGCTACCTGCCCGCGCAGGCGGGGGTGGGCGGGGACTGGTTCGACGTGATCCCGCTGCCGGGGGCCCGGGTGGCGCTGGTGGTCGGCGACGTCGTCGGGCACGGGGTGCACGCGGCGGCGACGATGGGCCGGCTGCGGACCGCCGTGCACAACTTCTCCACCCTGGACCTGCCGCCGGACGAGCTGCTGGGCCACCTGGACGAGCTGATCAGCCGGATCGACCAGACCGACAACGGGGGCGACGGGCAGAACGGGGACGGCTCCCGCGACGACGAGGGCGAGGGCCTGGGCGAGCGGGCCGGGGTCACCGGCGCGACCTGCCTGTACGCGGTGTACGACCCGGTCTCAGGGGACTGCGTGATGGCCAGCGCCGGTCACCCGGGTCCCGCCCTCGTCCACACCGACGGGCGGGTGGAGTTCCCGGAGCTGCCCACGGGGCTCCCGCTCGGCGTGGGCGGCATGCCCTTCGAGACCGCCGCGCTGCGGCTGCCCGAGGGCAGCCGGCTCGTGCTGTTCACCGACGGGCTCGTGGAGGACCGCGACCGGGACTTCGACACCGGGGTGCGGATGCTGGCCGAGATCCTCTCCCGGCCGGGCCGCGACCCCGACGAGGCCTGCTCCGAGGTCCTGGCCACGATGCTGTTCCCGGTGCCGAGCGACGACATCGCCCTGCTGATCGCGGACACCCGGCGGCTGGAGGCGGAGCGGATCGCCGAATGGGAGGTGCCGGGCGAGGCCTCGGCCGTCTCCAGGGTGCGCAACGCGGGCGCGGCGCAGCTGGCGGCCTGGGGCCTGGAGGACATCTCGTTCACCACCGAACTGATCCTCAGCGAGCTGATCACCAACGCGATCCGGTACGGGAGCGCGCCCGTGCGGGTGCGCCTGCTGCGCGACCGCAGTCTTATCTGCGAGGTCTCCGACGGCAGCAGCACCTCGCCGCACCTGCGGTACGCGGCCACGACCGACGAGGGCGGGCGCGGGCTGTTCCTCGTCGCGCAGTACGCGGAGCGGTGGGGCACCCGCTACACGGACCGGGGCAAGGTGATCTGGGCGGAGCTGCCGCTCACCGGGGGCGCCGAGCTGCCGGCGGCGCCCTTGGACCTGGACGCGCTGGAGGACCTGGCCTGGTGACCGGCCCGGTGCCCGGCGCCCCCGCGCGGGCTCACAGGGGCCGGGTACGGGCCAGCAGCACCGCCACGTCGTCCTGCGGGGCCACCGGCAGCAGGTGGGCGAGGATCCGGTCGCAGAGCACCTCCAGCGGCCGGTCGGGCCCCTGCAGGGCCGCCGCGAGCTGGGCCATGCCCTCGTCGAGGTCGCGGTCACGGGCCTCGATGAGCCCGTCGGTGTAGAGCGCGAGCAGGCTCCCCGGCGGCAGCCGCACCTCCTCGGTGCGGAAGTCCTGGCCGCCTCCGGGGCCGGTGCCGGTGCCCAGGGGGGTGCCGGGCGGGCCGTCGAGGAAGGTGATGGTCCCGTCCGCGGCGACCACGGCGGGCGGCGGGTGCCCGGCGCGGGCGATCACGCAGCCGCCCGTGGCCGGGTCGTGGACGGCGTACACGCAGGTGGCCATCTCGTCCGCGCCCAGGTCGGCCACGACGGCGTCGAGCGAGCGCAGCAGCCGGTCGGGGGGCACGTCGTGGCGCGCGAGGGTCCGTACGGCGGTGCGCAGCTGGCCCATGACGGCGGCGGCGTGGATGCCGTGGCCCATGACGTCTCCGATGACCAGTCCGGTGCGTCCGCCGGGGAGGCGGATGGCGTCGAACCAGTCGCCGCCGACGTCGTGGTCGCTGGCGGGCAGGTAGCGCCCGGTGAGTTCGAGGCCCGCGACTTCGGGCAGCGCGCTGTTGGTGAGGCTGCGCTGGAGGGTGAGGGCGGCCCTGCGCTGGGCGGTGAACATGCGGGCGTTGTCGATGTTGAGGGCGGCGCGTGCGACCAGTTCGTCGATGAGCACGCAGTCCTGCTCGTCGAAGGGCTCGCGGGTGCGCAGCCGGGTCACGGCGACGGCGCCGAGCACCTTGCCGCGGGCGACGAGGGGGACCATCCGGGCCGAGCCGAGGGTGGCGAGGTACTCGCGCAGGGCTCCGGCGCGCGGGTCGGTGATCAGCGCGGGGACGTCGGAGGAGTACAGGGCCATGGGCCGGCCCTCGGCGAGGACCTGTTCGTAGACGCTGTCCACGGGGAGCTGGAAGGTCTGTCCGGCGGCCAGCTTCGCGGTGGGTGCGGCCGGGTCGGGGAAGACGGCGGCGAGCCGGCGCAGGACGCCCCGGGAGGATCCGGCCGCGGCGGTGTCGTCGGGTTCGAGGACCGCCACCAGCATCTGGACGTCGGCCGAGTCGGCGAGCTGCGGTACGAGGACGTCCACGATCTCCTGGGCGGTCTGGTGCAGGTCCAGGGTGGTGCCGATGCGGGTGCCGGCCTCGGCGAGCAGGGCGAAGCGGTGGCGGGCCCGGTCGGCGGCGGCCTGGGCCCGCTGGCCCTCGGTGATGTCGATGAGTGAGGCGATCAGGCCGAGGGGCCGCCCGGAGCCGTCGAGCAGCGGGGCGTAGGAGCAGGACCAGGTGTGGTCCTGCCCGGGGTCGGAGGGGGTCCGTCCGGTGCGGCGTACGTCGACGACGGCCGTGCCGCGGTCGAGGACCTGCTGCATGGTGGCCTCCAGCGCGGTCGCGTTGACCCCGGGGACCACCTCGGTGAGGCGTTTGCCGAGGTGCTCGGCCGCGGGGACGCCGTTCATCCGGGCCAGGGCGTCGTTGACGCGCAGGAAGCGCAGGTCGGGGCCGAGGGTGGCGAGGCCGATGGGCGACTGCGTGAAGAGGCTCTGGAGGGCGGCGAGGGAGTCACGCATGTGGAGGACCTCGGAGGTCTCCACGGCGACGAGCATGGCGCCCGTGCGGCCTCGCGGATCGGCGGCGGGGACGATCCACATCTCCATCGGGACGCGGTGCCCGTCGCGGTGGCGTACGGGCAGCGTGCCGATGACGGTCTCGCCGGACTGGACGCGGCGGGTCAGCTGACCCGCGAGTTCGTGGTTGGCCTCGGGGACGAGCACGTCTGCGCCGATGCGGCCGATGATGTCCTCGGGACGGTGTCCGAGCAGGTCCTGGGCGGCCAGCGACCATTCCACGACCCGACCGTCGGCGTCCTCCCGCCACAGTGCGATCGGCAGGAGTTCGCGGAGCACGCCCGCGTACCCGACAGCCGCGGCCGGCTGGTCCGGCACCTCGCTCGCCGACTGGTACGTGTCCAATGCACCGACCTCACCCCGGGGGGCCCGATTCCTACCGATTCACCCTATCCGAGGCGTGGACGCGGGGCTCCGTGTCGGATGCCGGGACGCCCCGGGCGCGAGACGCGGCTCAGCCCAGGGCGACGGGGGCCTGCACCAGCGAGCCGTACTCGGTCCAGGAGCCGTCGTAGTTCTTGACGTCGGGGTAGCCGAGCAGTTCGTGGAGGGCGAACCAGGTGTGGGAGGAGCGCTCGCCGATCCGGCAGTAGGCGATGACCTCCCGGTCCGGGGTGATGCCCTTGCCCAGGTAGAGCATCCGCAGTTCGTCGGCGGACTTGAAGGTGCCGTCGTCGTTGGCGGCCTGCGCCCAGGGGACGTTGGCGGCCCCGGGGATGTGTCCGGGGACCTGGGCCTGTTCCTGCGGCAGGTGCGGGGGCGCCAGCTTCTCGCCCCGGTACTCCTCCGGCGAGCGGACGTCGACCAGGTGCACCCCGCGGCCGACGCTTTCCAGGACCTCCGCGCGCATCGCCCTGAACTGCGGGTTCTCCTGGCCCGTCACCGCGAAGTCGGTGGGCGCGTACGTCCGGACGTCCCGGGTCGTCTCCCGGCCCTCCAGCTCCCACTTCTTGCGGCCGCCGTCGAGCAGCTTGACCCGGTTGAAGCCACGCAGCCGCATGATCCAGTAGGCGTACGCGGCGAACCAGTTGTTGTTGCCTCCGTACAGGACGACCGTCGTGTCGTAGCCGACCCCCGCGTCCGCGAGCAGCCGGCCGAGCGCCTCGCGGTCCAGGTAGTCCCGGCCCACGGCCGTATGCAGGTCGGTGGTCCAGTTCCAGCCGACGGCGCCGGGTATGTGGCCCTGTTCGTAGGCGGTGGTGTCCTCGTCGACGTCGATGACGCGTACCGTCCGGTCGTCCAGGTGCGCGGCCAGCCATTCCGTGTCCACCAGCGTGTCCGGACGGGCGTATCCGCTGCCGCTCATGGTCCGCTCCTCTCGTGTCGCATCAGTTCGTGTACGCCGCCGCTGATCACCGCGGTCACGGGGATCCCGGCGCGGTCGAGCAGCCCCGCCGCGATGACCGCCCGGCGGCCGGTGCCGCACACCACGCAGACCTCCTGCTCCCGGGGCAGTTCGGCCAGCCGGTGCGGGAGTTCGGCGAGCGGTACGCGGAGCGTGCCGGGGAACCCGTCCTCCGGGTGCCCGGGGCGCACGTCGAGCACGCGCCGGCCGTCGAGACGGCCGGCCAGTTCGGCGGCGGCCGCGGCGGGGAAGGAGCGCAGCGGGCGGCCGGCGTCCGCCCAGGCGGCGATGCCTCCCGCCAGGTGGCCGGCGACGTCCTCGTAGCCGATCCGCAGGAGCTGGGTCATGGCCTCGCGGGCCGCTTCCTCCTCCGGCTCGGGCAGTACCAGGACCAGGCGGGTGCCGAAGGGCACGATCTCGCCGACCAGGCTCGCGAAGCGGTCGTCCAGTTCGTCGCAGAGCGAGTCGGGCAGGTGGGCGGCGGCGAACTCGGCGCGGCCGCGCCCGTCGACGATCTGCGCGCCGCCCCCGGCGAGCCCTTCCACCACGGCCGGGGTGAGCGGCCGGGGCGTGGGCGGGCCGCCCAGCACGCGGGGTCCCCTGCGGTTGATCGGCGCCATGTGGCGGTAGTAGGCGGGGTACGGCGGCAGGCCCGTCAGCCTCCCCCGGACGAACTCCTCCTCGTCACGGGCGGCCAGCACGGGGTTGGTGCGCCGTTCCGCGCCGAGGGTGCTGGTCCGCTCCCCCGCCACCGGCCCGGCCGCGCAGGAGCTGCCCGCGCCGTGCGTCGGGAGCACCCGGGTGTCGTCGGGCAGCAGCGCGAGGCGGCCGAGGGTGCGGAACTGGGCGCGCGCGAGTTCCTCCGCGCGCCCGGGGCCGGCGAGGTCGGTGCGGCCCGCGTTGCCGACGAGGAGGCTGCCTCCGGTGAAGACCGCGCCGGGTGGCCGGGAGGTGTCGTCGAAGACGAGGTAGGAGGTGTGCTCGGCGGTGTGCCCGGGGGTCTCCATGGCCCGAACGACGACCTCGCCGACGGAGATCTCGTCGTCCTCGGCCATCTTCAGGTGGTCGAAGGCGTAGGGCGCGCGGGCCGGGCCGGCCACGGTGGCGCCGGTCGCCGCGCGGACCTCCAGGGCGCCGGAGACGTAGTCGTTGTGGACGTGCGTCTCCAGCACGTACCGGATCCGCACCCCCCTGGACGTACAGGACTCCAGCAGTTCCCAGCTGTCGCGCTGCGGGTCGACCAGGGCGGCCTCGTCACCGCTGACGAGGAGATAGCTGGTGTCTCCGAGCGACGCGGTGGTCATGACCTCGATCTCGCTCATGTGCGCCTCACCGCCCCGGGGGATGCGGGCCGGCCCCTGACCGGGTCGCCGGCTTCCTAGACGACGACCACTTCGACGGAGGCCACCGGGTTGCAGCCGTAGCCGCGGGCGTTCCACGGCGCGCGCGGCGGCTGGGTGTCGCCGTGCTCGTCGGTCGCGCGGGCCAGCAGCCGGTACGGGCCGGGGCGCTGGGGGGTCCACCGGTAGGACCAGCCGGTCCAGGCGTAGGGGCCGGGCGGCGGCTCCAGCACGGCGTCGTTCCAGTGCCGGTCGCCGAGCCGGCCGAGGTCTCCGGTCCCGCCGCCGGGTGCGTCGTCGCCGTCGTACGCGGCCCTCACCTCGACCCGGCGTACGGACACGCCGTCGCCGGACCAGGCCCGCCCGCGCACGAGCGTCCCGTGGCCGCGGCGCACGGCGGCGTCCGGTTCGGGTTCGGTGATGAGCGATTTGACGCGGACGGAGGTGACGGGACCCTCGGGAGTGCCGCGCGAGGCGGTGTAGACGTACTCCTCGGCCTGGAAGACCCCGGCGAACGGCTCCGTCACGGCCCGTGCCCCCACGAGCCACTTCACGTCGGCGACCGCGTACCGGCCGGGGACCACCAGGCGCACCGGGGCGCCGTGCTCGGGGGCGAGGGGCTCGCCGTTCATGTGGGTGACGAGGAGGGTGTCGGGGTGCAGGGCCGCGACGAGGGGCAGGCTGCGTTCGAAGGGGGTGGGCAGGCCGTGCACCGTGCCGGAGTCGGCCCCGGTGAAGACGATCTCCACGGTGGCCGGACCGATCCCGGCGCGGGCGGCGAGGGCGCGGAAGGGGACTCCGGCGAAGTGCGCGCAGCCCACGGCGCCCAGGCTCCAGGGCAGGCCCGGCGGGCGGGGGGTCATCAGGGCGCGGCCGTTGCCCGCGCACTCCAGTACGGCGTCGAATTCGCGGCGCTCCAGCCCGAGCAGCTCCTCGTAGCCGATCTCGAAGGGTGTGGCGACCGCGCCGCCGAGGCGCATCCGCCACAGCTGGGGGGTGGTCTGCGGGATGCCGAAGTGGTCGCGTACGAAGAAGGCCCCCGCGGGCGTGACGGGTTCGATCAGGGCGGCGGGTGGCGTCTGCGCGTTGTAGGGCTCGGACGTCACCGTTTCGGGCGCCCAGGCGGTGGCTCCGGGTCCGCGTGAAATCGACCATGCGGTCATGGCAGCACCTTCGTTCGGGCTCCTCCCGGAGCACGACGCAGATCTCTTTCAGCTTACGTCCGGGAACCTCTTGACTCTGGACGAATAGGGAGGAAACTCGTCATTACACCGGATCACCGGATAGAGCCGAAGCCGCCCTCTGGAGACGTTCAGAGGCCCGCACGACCCTTGTCCAGGCTCTGGCCAGGCCCCCGGCGGACCGCGTTCGACCATGGGAGCCACCCGCGACGGCGGATGGCTCGTGGACCGACGCGACCGCCGGGGACTGTCTTGCCTACGGCATGACCGCGGCGATGCCCTGCGCCAGGCGCGGGATCAGCTCGCCCGGGACGCCCGCGATGTTGATCCGGCCCGAGGTCGTCCCGTAGACCGCGAACTCCCTGCGCAGCGCCAGCATCTGCGTCGGTGTGAGCGGCAGCATCGAGAACATGCCCTTCTGCCGCGCCAGCGTCCGGGCCTCCGCGCCCCGGCCCAGCGCGCTCAGGTGCGCGGTCAGCACGGCCCGGTTGGCCGTGATGCGGCTGCGCATGAGCTCCAGTTCGGCCCGCCAGAGGTCGCGCAGCCCGGCGTCCTCCAGGATCGCGGTCACCACGGCCGCGCCGTGCTCGGGCGGCATCGAGTACTGCGTGCGGGCCGCGTTCTGCAGGGCCGTCTCGGCGTGCCGCGCGGCGCCGGCCGAGGCGCCGAGCACGATGGCGCAGCCGACGCGGTCGCTGTAGAGACCGAAGTTCTTGGAGCAGCTGACGGCGATCAGCATCTCCGGCACGCGCGACGCCAGCATCCGGGTGGGCAGCAGGTCGGCCTCCAGCCCGTCGCCGAGCCCGTGGTAGGCGAGGTCGACGAAGGGCACCCAGCCGCCGACGACGGCGGATTCGGCCAGCGCCTCCCAGTCGTCGAGGAGCGGGTCGACCCCGGTGGGGTTGTGGCAGGAGCCCTGGAGCAGGACGACGTCGTCACGGCCCGCGCCGGCGAGCTCGCGCAGCACGCCCTCGGTGTCGAAGCCGCCTCCCGCGTCGCGCCAGCCGTACGTGCGCACCTTCAGCCCGGCGGCCTCCAGGATGGGGCGGTGGTTGACGTAGGCGGGGTCGCTGATCCACACCGTGGTGCCCGGCCGGGTCCGGCAGATCAGGTCGGCCAGCAGGCGCAGGGCCCCGGAGCCGGCGACGGTCTGCACGGCCGCGGCCCGCTCCGCGGGGCCTCCGGCGCCCAGGACCATCGTCAGCAGGGCCCGGTTGAAGGCGGTGTTGCCGGACAGGCCCCGGTACTCCTTGGAGGCGGAACGCTCCGCCAGCCGTATCTCGGCCTCCCGTACGGCGGCCATGACGGGGGTGCGGCCCGACTCGTCGCGGTAGACGCCGAGGACGAGGTTGAGGCGTTCGGGCCGCTCGTCGGCGCCGAACTCGTCGGTGAGGACCCACAGCGGGTCGGCGGGCGGCGGCGGGAGGAGCTCAAGCATCTGCGGGAACCTTGTGTCGTGGGCGGCGGTTGGCGAGGACGACGCCGGTGGTGATGAGGGGGACGCCGACGAGGACGGCGACGGTCGGCGACTCGCCGAGCACGGGGACCGCGAGCAGGACGACGGCGACGGGGCTGAGGCTGCCGACCACGGAGCTGCGCTCGGCACCCAGCCGGCGGATGGCGAAGGCGTACAGCAGGCCGGCGCACAGGCCGACCCCGAGGCCCTGCACGACGAGGAACGTCGCGATGTCGGAGCCGGCCGCGTGGGCGAGGCCCGTCGGGAGCACCCCGGTCAGGACGAGGAGCCCGATGATCGCGAAGGAGGGCAGGCACAGCAGGCCGATGGACCCGACGGGGTCGAGGTCGACCTCCTTGAGCCCGACCGTGTACAGCGCCCACAGCCCGCTGGCCACCAGCAGGATGCCGGAGCCCGCCAGGACGTCCGTGTCCACGGGGACGACGTAGCGCCAGACCAGGGCGGCCACGCCCGCGGCGATCAGCACGAGCCCGGCCGCCTGCGTGCCCCGGGGCACGCTGCGCCCGCGGGCGGTCATGAGCGCGGAGACGAAGAGCGGGACCATCCCGGGGACGATCGAACCGACGAACGCGGCGGAGGTCAGGGCGCCGCCGTGCATCGCCGCGAGGAAGAAGGGCACCCCGGCACCGCACACGATCTTGATCGCCGCGCCCGGCCGGACCGCCGCGACGCGGTGCCTGCGCCGCCACAGGGCGGGGGCCAGCACGACCAGGGGGACGCCGAAGCGGAGCAGGGCGGCGTCGGCCGGCAGCAGGGACGAGGCGCTGAGCGCGCGGGCGCTGAGCGCGAAGGCGGCCCAGATCGCCACGGTGACCAGCAGGGCGGCCATGCCCTGGGCCTGCGGGGAGAGCCGGAGACGGCCGGCCGCCGCGGGGTGTGCGGCGGCGGCCGTGGTGTCGATGGCGACCAAGGGTGGCGGCTCCAGCTTCGGGCTCACGCGTACGGGATTCCGTACACCCGCAACGCTAGGGCCTGGGCCGGGGCAGTCGATTGCCAGTTCTGCCGTCCGGACATACGTTTGGGGCAGAATCTGCCAAGGAGTGGCCATGGACGCAGTCGATCTGCAGATCATCCGGGAATTGCAGGCCGACGGACGGCTGTCCAACCAGGACCTCGCCGACCGCGTGCGCCTCTCCCCCTCACCCTGTCTGCGCCGGGTGAGGCGGCTGGAGGAGGCGGGCCTGATCCGCGGCTACACGGCCATGGTCGACCAGGTCGCCTTCGGACTGCCGATCACCGTCTTCGTCCGCATCCGGCTGGAACGCCACACGGCGGACGCGGTCCGCACCTTCGAGGAGCACGTCCACGTCATCGAGCACATCCAGGACTGCTACCTGATGGCGGGCAGCAGCGACTACCTGCTCCGGATCGTCATCGAGGACCTGGAGGCGTACGAGTCGCTGGTCCGCGACCGGATCCACGCCATCCCCGGCATCGCCTCGATCGAGTCCAGCTTCGCGTACGGCAGCGTGAAGCAGTCCCGGACCTACCCGAGGCCCACCCCGGGCGCCTCCGCGCGCCGCCTCTGAGGTCCGGGGTCCGGGCGGTTCACTTCGCGCTCAGCGCCACCAGGCCGTTCGTGCCCGCGCCGTAGACCCGGCCGCCGCCCGCCCAGACGGGGACCGCGCCGCCGTAGGTCAGGCCGGAGTTCAGCACGTACTTCCAACGGGTCCTGCCGTCCTCGGCGTCGAGGGCCCAGAGCTGGCCGCCGGAGCCGAGGTAGACGGTGTCGTCCGCGCTCAGGAGGGTGAGGGTGCCGGGGATCTGGTGCTCGACCGAACCCGCCCAGCGGACGGAACCGTCGGCGGTGTCGAAGGCGTAGACGACGATGCCGAGGGCGGCGAGGCCGGGAATGGCCTGCACCCCGGGAACGTCCACGGGGCTGGCCATGCCCGCGGCGTAGACCGTCCTGCCGTCCGGGCTCGCCACCACGGTCCCGAAGGCGGTCTTGGGCGAGCGCCAGGCGATCTGTCCGTTGGCCTGGTCGATGACGTACAGGCCGTCGGTCACGTGGAGGAAGTAGCCGCCGGCCGAGGAGTGCGGCCCGTCGTTCAGGCGGCGCCGGGAGTCCTGCACCAGCTGGTCGATCGTGCTCTTCCCGGCGCCCGGGGAGGGCTGCTCCCAGGCGACCTTGCCCTCGCCGGCCGTCTCGATGCCCGCGATCCTGGCGGCGCTGCCGTCGCTGTTCGTCGTCACCCACATCATCCGGGTCCCGGACGAGGGCAGGAGCATCCTGCCCTGGCTGTACTGCACGTCCGGGTCCGAGAGCCGGACCTTCCAGGTGACCTTCCGCTCCGCCGGGTCCACCGCCCAGATCGTCGGGCCGGTCCGGATCTCGTAGCGTTTCGCCGGGTCGGCCGAGGGATTCACGGTGGTGGAGGTCGTCGTGCCGGAGACGTAGACCTTTCCGCCGAGCACGCCCAGCACCGACACGCCGGACGCGATCTCGGTCGGCACGAGGGACGACTGCTGGGGGTTGAGGGACACGGTCCAGGCGTCGGCGCCCGTGTCGGTCCGGATGGCCCGCAGGACCGACTCCCGACCGCTCGCGCCGCTGGTCACCACCGTGTACAGCGTGCCGTCCGCGACGGTCGCGACGGTGCTCACCAGCGCGCCGTAGGGCGTGCCTCCGGAGACGGCCACCGGACCCCAGACGGGCAGGCCCGTGCGGCCGACGGCCCAGGCGTTCTTGGCGCTGAGCGCGAGGACCGTCTCGC
The DNA here is from genome assembly GCF_055585365.1 of Streptomyces sp. NPDC053432. Classification (NCBI taxonomy): domain Bacteria; kingdom Bacillati; phylum Actinomycetota; class Actinomycetes; order Kitasatosporales; family Streptomycetaceae; genus Streptomyces; species Streptomyces sp. NPDC053432. Next base: position 202,140 of record NZ_JBVJKF010000003.1, on the reverse strand, counting down.
CCTCGCCGGTGATCTGTACGAGGGGCTCGGTGACCGGTGCCGTCCACAGCGGGCTCGCCTCCGCCCCGGTGCCGAGGGGGCGCGCCGGGTCGGTCAGGGCGTGCCCGGAACGCTTCGCGTCACCCGGTCCGGCGGAGCGCCCGCGCCCGAGCCACAGCCCCACGGCCGTGCCGCCGCCCGCCAGCGCCACGGCTCCGCCGGCCACGCCGAGCAGCAGCGCACGACGGCTCGGACGGCCCGGCCCGGCGTCCCGCGGACCCGACTGCGGGCCCGGCGGCGGGTCGGACGGCATGCTCGGCGGCGGCTCCGGCGGGGCTCCCGGCGGCGGCCCGGGCGGGAGGGACGGCGGCGCGGGCGGGAAGGACGGCGGCCCCGGCGGGAGGGACGGGCCCGGCGGTGCGGGTGCCGGGGCCGCCTCGGGTGCCATGACCGCCGCGGCCGCCTCGACGGCCGCCGTCAGGGCGGGCGGCAGCCACGCTCCCGCCGGGGGCGGGGCCGCGCCGCGTTCGACGTACAGGACGACCTCGCGGGGGGTGGGCCGGTCGGCCGGGTCCTTCGACAGGCACGCGGCGACCAGGGGCCTCAGCTCCTCCGGGACCGCCGACAGCTCCGGCTCCTCCCGCACCACCCGCTTGAGGACGTCCACGGTCCGCCCGCCGTCGAACGGCCCCACGCCGCGCGCGGCGAAGGCGAGGGTGGCCCCGAGCGAGAACACGTCACTCGCCGGGCCGACCCGGCCGGCCGTGGCCTGTTCGGGCGACATGTACCCCGGGGTCCCCAGGACGGTGCCGGCCGCGGTGAGCACGGTGCCGTCGGCGGCCCGTGCGATCCCGAAGTCGATGACGTGCGGGCCGTCGAGGGCGAGCAGCACGTTGCCCGGCTTGAGGTCCCGGTGGGTCAGGCCCGCCGCGTGGATCGACTCCAGGGCCTCGGCGATCCCGGCGGCGAGCGCCCGTAACGCCGGCCGCGGCAGCGGGCCCGCCAGGTCCACGGCCCGGCCGAGCGGGACGCCCGGGACGTACGCGGTCGCCATCCACGGCGCCGGGTCCTCGGGGTCCGCGTCGACGACGGGAGCCGTGAAGGCGCCCGAGACGGCCCGCGCGGCCGTCACCTCGGCGCGGAACCTGGCCCGGAATCCCGGGTCCGCGGCCAGCTCCGGCCGTACCTGTTTCACGGCGACGGTCCGGCCCCCCGCCGAGCGCCCGAGGTACACGGCGCCCATGCCGCCGGTGCCCAGCCTGCCGAGGAGGGTGTACGGGCCGACCCGGGCCGGATCCGAGGAGCCGAGGGGCTCCAACGGCTCCGGCGTGCGCGCCGGCTCTGGCGGGTTCGTCATCAGGATCCGTTCGCGTGCAGGGCGGCGACCGTCGTCGTGTGCGGATTGGTGAGGCAGAGCCGGCCGTCGCCGGCGCCCCAGGCCAGGGTCGCGGGATCGATCCCCTTCCAGCCGGGGTACTTCCAGCGGGGTCTGCCGTTCGACGCGTCGAAGGCCCAGAGCACGCAGTCCGCTCCCATCCGGTACACGTTGCCGTCGGCGTACAGCAGCCGGGCCCCGAGCGGGGCGGACCCCGGGGCGTCGGCCGGGAGCGCAGTGCGCCACCTGGTCCTGCCGGTCGCCGCGTCCGTGGCGGCCAGCGAGAGGCCGCCGTCCGCGTCGCGCCACAGGGCGTGGACGACGGTGCCCTGTTCGTCGGTGGCGATGCCGTCGCCCCGGGCGGACGCCGCGACGGCCCGGGCGTCCCGCACCCGCCAGGCCGGTTCGCCCGTCGCCGGGTCGAGACCCGACATCACGCCCTGCGCGTCGACGAGTACGACGTACCGGGCGGTGGTGGCGAGCGCGCCCGCCCCGGTCTGCCGCGACCAGGCGACGGTGCCCTTCGCGTCGAGGGCGACCAGCCGGTCCGCGCCCGCGTACAGGACGCCGTTCCCGGAGTACGGGAGCGCCTGCAGGAGCGGCGGGGTCTCGGCCTTGCGGTACCAGGCGGTGGCGCGCGTTCCGAGGTCCAGGGCCCACACGCCGTGCTCCTCGGCTGCGGAACCGCTCGCGGGCGCACGGGAGATCGCGTACGCCCGGCCGCCGCGCACCCCGCAGAAGGCGGAGACCCCCGAGCCCTCCGCCTCGTCCAGGACGGCGGTCCAGGGGTCCTTGCCGTCCGTCATCCGGATGCCGAGGACGGCGGTCCTGGCGGCGCCCGCGGTGGTCCCGCCCACGTGGAGGCGGCCGCCGTCCAGTGCCGCCACGCTCGTCGGGCCGGGCCCGGTGACGGAGAAGGTGATCCCGTGGTCGTCCCCGTTCACCGTCCACTTCGCGCGGCCCGTGCCGTCGAAGGCCCAGACCTGGCGCAGCGACACGCACGCGACGGCGCCGTCGGCCGAGCGGACCTGGGGGCACGCTGCTGGCAGGCGCACCTGCCAGCCCAGGTCCGCGTCGAGCACGTCGTCCCCGGAGGGCCTGCGGGCGCCGGGGGCCGCTGCCTTCCTGGGCGTGTCCCGGTTCAGTGCCCACACCGTGCCCCCGGCAGCCCCGGCGAGGAGGGTGCCGCCGGCCAGGCCCAGGAGCAGTTTGCGGCGGCTCGGGCCCCGGCCCTCCCCCGGCGGGTCCGGCGGGGCGCCGGACCCGCCGGGGAGGACTTGCGTCGGGCCGGTGAGCTGCAGGGTCGGCGCGGGTGCGGGCAGTGCCGTGAGGTCCGCCCGCAGCGCGAGGATGTCGGCCGCCACCGGCCCCGGCAGCCAGCCCTGTGCGGGGCCGGGCGGGGCCGCCCGCGCGATGTGGGCGACGATCTCGTGCGGGGCGGGGCGGTCGCCCGGCTCCTTGGCCAGGCAGTGCTCGATCAGCGGCCGCAGGCTGCCGGGCAGGGCGGACAGGTCCGGCTCGGCGTGGACGACCCGGTAGAGGACGGCGGCACCGGCCCCGTCGCCGAAGGGGCTCGTGCCGCTCGCCGCGAACGCGACCGTGGAGCCGAGGGAGAAGACGTCGCTCGCCGGGGTCAGGTGGCGCCCCGTCGCCTGCTCCGGGGACATGTACGGGGGCGAGCCGATCACGGAGCCGGTCGTGGTGAGGACCGTGCCCTCGGCGGCGCGGGCGATGCCGAAGTCGATGACGTGGGGGCCGTCCAGGGCCAGCAGCACGTTCCCCGGCTTCAGGTCCCGGTGGATCACCCCGGCGCCGTGCACCGAGACCAGCGCCTCGGCGAGGCCGGCCGTCAGCATCCCGAGCGCGGCCCCCGGCAGCGGGCCGTGGGCGACGACCGCCCGGTGCAGTGAGGGGCCCACGACGAACGCCGTTGCCATCCAGGGGACTTCGGCTTCCGGGTCGGCGTCCACCACGGGGGCCGTGAACGCCCCCGACACCCGCCTGGCCGCCGCCACCTCGCGCCGGAACCGGTCCCGGAACCCGGTGTCCCCGGCCAGTTCGGGGCGTACGGCCTTGACCGCGACGGTCCGGCCGCCGGCCGACCGCCCGAGGTACACCGTGCCCATCCCGCCCGACCCCAGCCGTCCGGCCAGCGCGTAGGGCCCGATGCGTAACGGATCGGCGGCGCCGAGTCGTTCCATCAGTCGATCCCCCTCCCCCGTGAGGCCCTCAGGCTACGACGGCCGGGCCGTGGAGCACTCGGCGTCGGGATGATCACTTCCCGCTTCTCCACAGGGTGAACACACAGGGTGAACACAGACGGGGCGGATCACCCGGCGGCGGCCTCGAAGGCCGCGTACGCCGCCGCGTCGAAGAGGACGAACCGCACTTCCTCCACCCGGGTGTCGGCCGCGCGGACCGTTTCGACGGCGATGCGCGCCCCGTCGTCCATGGGCCAGCCGTAGATGCCGGTGGAGATGGCGGGGAAGGCGACCGTCCGCGCCCCCAGTTCGTCGGCGACGCGCAGGGATTCGCGGTAGCAGGAGGCCAGCAGCGCGGAGCGGTCCTCGCCCTTCGACCAGACCGGGCCGACGGTGTGGATGACGTGCGCGGCCGGGAGCCGGCCGGCGGTGGTGGCCACGGCCCGGCCCGTCGGCAGGCCCTTGCCGTAGTGCGAGCGGCGCAGGTCCTGGCAGGCCGCGAGGATCTCCGGGCCGCCGCGGCGGTGGATGGCACCGTCGACCCCGCCGCCGCCGAGGAGGGAGGAGTTCGCGGCGTTGACGATCGCGTCCGCCTGCTGGGTGGTGATGTCCCCCTGGACCAGGGTCACGCGCACCATGACTGCGCCTTTCTCAGGAAGTGGCACGCAGCCGGCGCCAGACCGCCTTCGCCGCGTTGTGGCCGGACATGCCGTGCACGCCCGGCCCCGGAGGGGTGGCCGAGGAGCACAGGAAGACCGCCGGGTGGGCCGTCGCGTACGGGGTGAGGGAGAGCTTCGGGCGGAGCAGGAGCCGGAGTCCGGCGGCGGAGCCGCAGGCGATGTCCCCGCCGACGTAGTTGGGGTTGCGGGCTGCGAGCTGCGGCGGGCCGGCCGTGGCGCGGGCCAGGACCAGGTCGCGGAAGCCCGGGGCGAAGCGCTCCAGTTGGCGTTCGACGGCTTCGGTGAGGTCGCCGTCCCAGCGCGCGGGCACGTGTCCGTAGGCCCAGAACACGTGCTTGCCGTCGGGCGCCCGGCCCGGGTCGACGAGGGTGGGCTGCGCCGTGATGAGGAAGGGGTTGCGCGGCGCCCGGCCGCCCGAGGTGAGCTGCAGGGCCGCGTCGACGTCCCGGCTGCCCGGGCCGATCTGGACGGTGCCGGCCCGGCGCGCCTCCGGCGCGGTCCACGGCACGGGTCCGTCGAGCGCGTAGTCGATCTTGAAGACGGAGGGGCCGTACTTGTAGCCGTCGTACGCCCGCCCCAGGCGGGCGATCCGCGCCAGCGCGGTCGGCGAGGTGTCGAAGACGTACGCCCGGGCAGGCGGGAGGTCGTCGAGCCGCTTGACCTCGAACCCGGTGTGGACCGTGCCGCCGAGGTCGCGCAGGTACGCGGTGAGCGCGTCGGAGATGGACTGCGAGCCGCCGCGCGGCATCGGCCAGCCGTTGGCGTGCGCCGCGAGGGCGAAGACCATGCCGACCGCGCCGGTGGCGATCCCGCCGAGCGGGGCGATGACGTGCGCGACGAGCCCGGCGAACAGCGCCCGGGCGCGGTCGTCGTGGAAGCGGCGCATCAGCCAGGTGGCGGGCGGCAGCCCGGTGAGCCCGAACCGGGCCAGGGTGAGCGGGTCACGGGGCAGCGCGGTGCTCGGCAGGGACATGAAGTCCCGGGCGAGGGTGTCCCACTTGCCGAGGAAGGGCGCGACGAGGCGCCGGTAGGTGCCCGCGTCGCGCGGCCCGAAGGACGCGGCCGTCTCCGCGACCGAGCGGGAGAGCACGGCGGCCGTGCCGTCGTCGAAGGGGTGCGCCAGGGGCAGTGGGGCGTGCAGCCACTCCAGCCCGTACCGCTTCAGCGGCATCGTGGCGAAGACGGGTGAGCCGGCGCCGAGCGGGTGGACCGCCGAGCAGGGGTCGTGCCGGAAGCCCGGGAGGGTGAGCTCTTCGGTGCGGGCCCCGCCGCCGACCGTCTCGCCGGCTTCGAAGACGGCCACCGAGAAGCCGCGCCGGGCCAGTTCCACGGCGGCCGTCAGCCCGTTGGGCCCCGCCCCCACCACGACCGCGTCGAGAATCGACGGCACTTGCGACTCCTTCGTCCGGCGGCGCCTGCGCCTCCAGGATATGGCGCCCGCACCGGCCGTCGGGACCGCGGCGGCCCTGCGGGCGGTGTGCGTACGGGCTACTGCGAGCGCAGCAGGTCACGGATACGGACCGTGGTGGCCTCGTCGCGGCCGACCGCGAACGGCAGCGCGTTGTCCCGGTCCACCCGGAAGGGCACCCCGTCGACGGTGCTGTGCGTGCCGCCGGCCTCGGTGACCAGCAGCAGGCCGGCCGCGTGGTCCCAGGCCGAGGGCCAGGTGAAGGCGAGGCCGTCCATCTCGCCGCGCGCCACCTTCAGGTACTCCAGGCCCGCCGAACCGCACGGCCGGGCCGCGACGCCGGGCACGTCCAGCCGGGAGAGGATCCGCTTGTGCTCGTCGGAGGTGTAGAGCGGGTGTGCCATGGCGACGCGCAGGTCGGCGCCCGGCTCGGGCGAACCGGTGTGGATCCGCTCGCCGTTGACGTACGCGCCCGCGCCGCGCACGGCCGTGGCCAGCTCGTCCAGGGCGGGGGCGAAGGTCCAGGAGGCGAGGATCTCGCCGCGCCGGGCGAGCGCCACCAGGGTGCAGAAGGCGGGGTCGCCCTCGACGAACTGCCGGGTGCCGTCGACCGGGTCCACGATCCACACGGGGGCGCCCTCGCGCAGCGCCCCGTAGACGGTCGGGTCGGCGTGCACGGCCTCCTCGCCGACCACTACGGACCCGGGCAGGAGCCGCGTGAGGGAGGCCGTCAGGTGCTCCTCGGCCTTCCGGTCGGCGACGGTCACCAGGTCGTGCGGGCCGCTCTTCTGGTCGACCTCGTGCTCGGCCAACTGCCGGAACCTCGGCATGATCTCGACCGCCGCCGCCTTGCGGACGGCTTCTTCCACATCGGACAGGCCCTGGGCCAGGAACTCATTGATCATGTTTCTAGCAAAGCACGCCCGGACGACAATCCCCACCGCCGGTCCGGGCGGCCGCCCGGACGCCCGGTGTACTCCGGATGAACGGGCCGCCCTGCCGGGAGTTCAAGGTTCCGCCGCCCGGCCTGCCGGGGAACCGGGTCGATGGCGTACCGGCCCCGTGCCGTTTCACACTGGGGGGTGGGGGCAGACGCGTCGACGGGAGGGGAACGAGCGGCGGAGGTGATGTCATGACGGAGCCCGGCCCGGCCGGTGTCCCCTCCGTCAACGCCCTGGCCGCCGCCGTCGCCGATCTGACCGCCGAGATCGCCGCCCTCCACGCCGACCGGGCCCGCCGACGGGTGCTCGACCTCGCCACCGGGGCTCTCTCGGCCCAGCTGTCCATCCCGCCCGACGAGGCCGCGGACCACCTGGTGCACCTGGCGGTCTCGACGGGGCTCGGGGCCGTGGACACCGCCGCCGACATCGTCAACGCCGCCACCGGCAGTCGTCTGGTCGACGTCCCGCAGGGGCCGCCCGGCGCCCTGTCGGAGGCGCGCCGGGCCCGCCGCGGTGTGGCGGCCGCCCTCGTCTCGGACAGTGTCGGTGAGGCCCTGGACACGCTGCTGGAGAACGGCCTGGGCCCGCTCGGCGTACGCGCGGTCTTCCTGTGGCGGCGCACCGAGACGGGCTGCCTGGAGCTGGTGGGGCAGGCCGGTGCGAGCCGGCCGGAGGCCGCCCACTGGCAGTGGATGCCGCCCGAGTGCGGCGGGCCGCTGCACCGGGCGATGCAAGGGGGTCTGCCCGTCTGGCTGCCCGACGGCACGGAGAAGGGCGGCGGGACCACCGGCCCGCGCGGGCCTCCCCGGTTGCCGGGCGCCGCCCGGGACGGCGCCCGGGTGCTGTTCCCGATCCGGCGGCCGGGCGGCACGGCCGGGCTGCTCCTGGCCGCGTGGGAGGGACCGGTGGCCCTGGACGAAGGGCTGCGCCGGGAGTTCGCCGATCTGGCGGAGCCCGCGGGGCGCGTCGTGGACTGGGCCCGGGACGAGGAGGGCGGGCCCCGCGTGCTGTCCGCCGTGCTGGACCTGCTGGAGCAGCCCGCGGCGATCGTCGGGGCGGTCGGCCCGGGCCGGGACCAGCAGGTCGTCGAGTACGTGAACGCGGCTGCCCGCAAGGCCGTCGGCGAGGTCCACGAGCCGGTCGGCAGGCCGACCGCGCAGGTGTTCCCGTACGCCCACGAGGGTCTGGTACGGCTGATCACGGCGGCGGGCGAGGGCGGTGGGCCGCAGTTCGCTCCCGCTCTTCCGGAGGACGGCCTGGCTCCCGAGTCGGGGTCCTTGGCGCACGTGAAGGTACTGGCGCTGGCCAGGGAACGGGCCGCGGTGGTGTGGGACACCGTCGACACGAGCCCGGTCCTGGTGCGCGTGCTCGGGCGGCTGGCCCGGATCGCCTGGTTCGAGGACGATCTGGTGACGGGCCGGTCCATGTGGAGCCCGAAGGCGTACGCGATCTTCGGTCTGGCGCCGGGGACGGAGCCCCTGCCGCTGCGGACGCTCGGACCACGGGTGCACACGGAGGACGGCGACGTCCTGAAGCAGCTGCTGGCCGCGCTGACGGAGCGGCGGGAGGGCGCCCAGGCGCAGCTGCGGGTCATGCGTCCCGACGGCGGGGTGCGCCGCCTGCAGATCTCCGCCGAGCCGGTCCTGACGCAGGGCGTACTGACCGGGGTGGCGGGCGTCTACCAGGACGTCACGGCGCAGCACCACACCGAGGTGGCCCTCAGCGCCAGCTTCGACCGGCTCACCGCCGCGCAGGCGGAGGCCGAGGTGCGCAACCAGGTGGTGCTCCGGCTCCAGCAGGCGCTCCAGCCGGAGTCGCCGCCGCTGGAGACGCTGCCCGGTCTGGAGATCGCGGCCCGCTACCGCCCGGCCCTCGCGGAGTACCGGGTGGGCGGTGACTGGTACGACGTGCATCCGCTGCCGGGCGGCCGGGTCCTGGTCTCGGTCGGTGACATCGCCGGGCACGGGATCGGCGCGGCGACGGCGATGACCGCGCTGCGCAACGCGCTGCACGGACTGGCGTTCACGGGGGCCGGCCCCGGACAGCTGATGGGCTGGCTGAACGAGGTGACCCTGAGCGCGCCCGGCCAGCCGACCGCCACCGCGGTGTGCGCGCTGTACGACCCCGCCGCCCGGGCCGTGTGCTGGACGACGGCCGGGCACCTGCCTCCCCTGCTGGTACGGGAGGGGCGCGGCCGGTTCCTGGAACCGCCGCACACCATCCTGCTCGGTGCGCTGCCGGGCGCCGTGTACCCGGAGGAGGAGACCGGGGTACGCCCCGGCGACTTCCTGCTCTTCTACACGGACGGGCTGGTCGAGCGGCGGCACGAGGGGCTGGACGAGAGCCTGGCGGTGCTGCGGCGGGCGGCCGAGCGGCTCGGGGTGGAGCGTACGGACGAGCTGGCGGACCTGCTGATGGAAGGGGTCAGCGGGGACACGGACGACGACACCAGCCTGGTGGTGCTGCGGGTCTGCTGACCCGTGCGGGCCGGTGCGGCTGCGGCGGCGGGCGGGGCCTGCGGCAAAGGCCCTCACCGCTCCGGGGCGGCCAGGCAGGCGCGGATCTTGGCGATGAGGACTTCGGGGGCGACGGGCTTGGCGATGTAGTCGGTCGCCCCGGCGGCCAGCGCTTCGGCCCGGTCGTCCGGCATGGCCTTGGCGGTGACGACGATGACGGGGAGGCCGTCGAGGCCGGGCAGGCCGCGGATGGCGCGGGTGGCCGCGTAGCCGTCCATTCCGGCCATCATCAGGTCCATCAGCACGAGGTGCACCGGCTCGCCGCTCGTGAGCAGGGCGATCCCGGCCTCCCCGTTGTCCGTGGCCAGGACCCGCACGCCCGCCTCCTGGAGCATCTCCGTCATCGCGAACACGTTGCGGGCGTCGTCGTCGATCACGAGGACGGTCCGGCCGGCCGGTTCGGTGTCCGGCTCCGCCTGCTGGCCCCCGGCCGGGGCTCCGGCCGGCAGCTCGGCGATACCGGGTACGGCTCCGGCCCCGGCCCGGCCGTCGCGCGCGGGCAGGTACAGCGTGAACCGGCTGCCCCGGCCCTCGGTGCTCTTGGCCGTCAGGACGCCGCCGAGCAGCCGCGCGACCTCACGGCTGATGGAGAGGCCGAGGCCGGTCCCGCCGTAGGCGCGGGAGGTCGAGGGGTCGCCCTGCTGGAAGGCTCCGAAGACGGACTCCAGCCGGTCGGCGGGGATGCCGATGCCGGTGTCGGTGACGTGGAAGGCCAGCACGTCCCCACGGTCCGCGAGGGTCGGGGGCAGCTCGTCGGGGGCGGCCCGGCCCACGTGCAGGTTGACCTGGCCGGCTTCGGTGAACTTCAGCGCGTTGGAGAGCAGGTTGCGCAGCACCTGCCGCAGCCGGGCCTCGTCGACGACCACGTCGTCCGGGACGTCCGGGGCGGCCGCGACGGTGAGCTCCAGCTTCCGTTCGTCGGCGACGGGCCGGAAGGTGGTGTCCAGGTAGCCCAGCAGGCGCCGTACCGAGATCGTCTCGGGATGGACGTCCATCTTCCCGGCCTCGACCTTGGACAGGTCGAGGATGTCGTTGATCAGTTGCAGCAGGTCGGATCCGGCGGAGTGGATGACGGTCGCGTAGTCGACCTGCTTCTCGGTCAGGTTGCCGTCGGGATTGTGCGCCAGGAGCTGGGCGAGGATGAGCAGGCTGTTGAGCGGGGTGCGCAGTTCGTGGCTCATGTTGGCCAGGAATTCCGACTTGTACATGGAGGTGCGCGACAACTGCTGGGCGCGTTCCTCCAGTTCCTGGCGGGCCTGTTCGATCTCCAGGTTCTTCCGCTCGATGTCGCGGTTGCGGTCGGCCAGCAGGGCCGCCTGCTCCTTCAGTTCGGCGTTCGACCGCTGGAGCTCCTGCTGCCCCACCTGCAGCTCGTGGGAGCGGGAGCGCAGTTCGGCCGTCAGCTGCTGGGAGCGTTCCAGGAGCTCGTCCGTGCGCGCGTTGGCGATCAGCGAGCGGACGTTGACGCCCAGCATCTCGGTGAGCTGGTCGAGGAAGTCGCGGTGCAGGGGGCTCATCGGGTGCAGGGCCGCGACTTCCACCGCGCCCAGCACCTGGTCCTTGGCGACGATCGGCAGCACGGTCAGGGACGTCGCCTCGACGGCCCCCGTACCGGAAGCGATGGTCGCGTACCCGGGCGGCAGGCCGTCCACCGTGATGGCCCGGCGGCCGGCCGCGGCCTCGCCGACGAGGGACTGGCCGATCCTGAAGCGGCGCGGGCCGGTGCCCGGTCCGTCGGGCAGCCCGTAGGTGGCGATGGCCACGAGTTCGGTGCCGTCCGGCCCCTCCTGGGCCAGGAAGAAGCAGCCGTACTGGGCGTTCACCAGCGGGGGCACCTCGCGCATGATCAGCTGGGCGACCGCGGGCAGGTCACGGATCCCCTGGATCTGCCGGGACACCCGCGCCAGGCTCGAACCCAGCCATTCCTGCTCCTCGTTGGCGCGGATGGTGGCGCGCAGCGACTCGACCATGGCGTTGATGTTGTCCCTGAGCTCGCCGACCTCGCCGGGGGCGTCCACGGTGATCGAGCGGGTCAGGTCGCCCTCGGCGACGGCTCCGGTCACCTCGGCGATGGCGCGTACCTGCCGGGTGAGGTTGCCGGCGAGTTCGTTGACGTTCTCCGTCAGGCGCTTCCAGGTGCCCGACACGTCGGCCACCTCGGCCTGGCCGCCGAGGCGGCCCTCACTGCCCACCTCGCGGGCCACGCGGGTGACCTCGGCCGCGAAGGAGGACAGCTGGTCGACCATGGTGTTGATGGTGGTCTTGAGCTCCAGGATCTCCCCGCGCGCGTCGACGTCGATCTTGCGGGTGAGGTCGCCGCCGGCCACGGCCGTCGTGACCTGGGCGATGTTGCGGACCTGGTTGGTCAGGTTCGTCGCCATCGAGTTGACGTTGTCGGTGAGGTCCTTCCAGGTGCCGGAAACCCCGTGGACGGTGGCCTGGCCGCCCAGTTTGCCCTCGGTGCCCACCTCGCGGGCCACCCGGGTGACCTCCTCCGCGAAGGAGGAGAGCCGGTCGACCATCGTGTTGATGGTCTCCTTCAGCTCCAGGATCTCACCGCTCGCGTCCACCCGGATCCTCTGGGTGAGGTCGCCGCGGGCCACGGCAGTCGCCACCTGCGAGATGTTGCGCACCTGGGAGGTCAGGTTGTCGGCCATGCTGTTCACGCCGGTGGTGAGCTCGCTCCAGACGCCGCCCGTGCGCGGGACCCGGGCGTGCCCGCCGAGCAGGCCCTGGCCGCCGACCTCCTGGGCGACGCGGGTGACCTCGGAGGTCACCAGGGACAGGCGCTCGACCATGCGGTTGTAGACGGCCGCGATCTCGCCCGGGAGGCCTTCGGCGTCGTCCGGCAGCCGGGCCGAGAGGTCCCCGTCATGGACGGCGGTGAGGCTCGCCAGCAGCTTTTCCAGGATCCGGTCGGAATCGTTCATGTGTGACCTCGCTGAATCCACTGTCCCACGCGGACGGGTCGGATCGCCCATCGGCGGGTATATCCCCCTAGAAGGCCACGACGGCCCCGAAGCGCCGGGCAGGCGCCGGAACCGATCCGTCGGAGGATCCCCATGTCGACCAGTACCCGCGACACCGCGGAGCCCGTCCATACCCTGTGCAGGGCCACGGCCCCGGACATCCCCGACGATCCGCTCGGAGTGAGCACCTCCGAGGCCCGGACCCTGTCGGTCTCACTGTTCCGGCGGCTGAACGAACTCACCGAGGGCACCGCCGAGTACTCGTACGTGCGCAACACGCTCGTCGAACTCAACCTCAGCCTGGTGAAGTACGCCGCACGGCGGTTCCGGGGCCGCAGCGAGCCGCTGGAGGACATCGTCCAGGTCGGCACGATCGGTCTGATCAAGGCCATCAACCGGTACGACGTCGAGCGCGGCGTCGAGTTCGCGACGTTCGCGCTGCCCACCGTCGTCGGCGAGATGAAGCGGTTCTTCCGTGACACCTCGTGGGCCGTGAAGGTGCCCCGGCGCATGCAGGAGCTGCGGCTCGACATCGCCAAGGCGCACGACCTGCTGGAGCAGCGCCTGGGCCGGCAGCCCACCGACCACGAGGTCGCCGAGCGGCTCGGCATCGACGACACCTCCGTGGTCGAAGGACGCAGGGCCGCCAACGGATACACCGCCGGATCCTTCGACCGGCCGGCCGGCGACGAGCCTGAGGGCGGCACCGCGCCGCACTCGCTCGGGGTCGAGGAGCCCGCGTACGACCTGATCGAAAGCCTGGAGTCGCTCAAGCCGCTCCTCGCGCAGCTCGGCGAACGCGACCGGCTGATCCTCTCGCTGCGCTTCGGGGAGGACCTCACCCAGGCGGAGATCGGCGACCGGCTCGGCGTATCGCAGATGCAGGTGTCCCGGCTGCTCGGCCGGATCATGACGACGCTGCGGACCGGGCTGCTGACCGACGGTGAGCCCGCGGCGGAGCCGGAGGAGTAGAGGGCGGCGGTCCCGGAGGAGTGGATCACGCGCCCTCCGGGACGATCCGGCCGGGTACGGAGACCTCCAGCCACACGCACTTCCCGCCGTCCCGCCGTTCCGCGCCCCAGCGCCGGGCCAGCCGGTCGACGATGAGCAGTCCGTGGCCGCCGGGGCGGGCGGGGTGCGCGTTGCGGCGGCGGACCGGGAGCACGGAGCTCCGGTCGGTCACCTCGATGCGCAGACCGTCGTCGGTGCGCAGGAGCGCGAGCGAGAGGGGCCCGCCGCCGTGCAGACGGGCGTTGGCCACCAGCTCGGACACCAGGAGCAGCACGTCCTCGGCGTACTCGGCGGCGTCGTCGTCGGAGGCCGGCAGCCACTTCCAGTCGGCCAGGGCGCGCCGGGTGAAGTCGAGGCACAGGGTGACGACGTTCTCGTCCTCGGGGCCCAGTACGAAGACCCGGCTCCGTTCCGGTGAACGGCGCTCGCTCATGGTGCGCCTCCGCTAGTGGTGCTGCGGGCGTCCCGCCAGTGCCTCGTCGACGTCGGCGTAGACGGGGAAGATCTCGTCGACGCCGGTGATGCGGAACATGCGCTGGACCGGCCGGCGCAGGCCCACGACCTCGATCGTGGTCCCGGCCTTCTCGGCCGTCAGACGGCCCTGCAGCAGGACGTTCAGTCCCGTCGAATCGCAGAAACCCACGTCGGAGAAGTCCACCAGTACCCGCTCGCCGCTGGTGGCGGGAACGAGTCCCAGGGCCTCCCGCAGCGGCTCGGCCGTGTCATGGTCCAGTTCGCCGCCGAGCTTGAGCACCGTCGCGCCGGGCACCTGTCGCACCTCGACGGTGAACCGGTCACCCTCCGCTGTGGAATCCATGGGGGTCCCCTTCCACATGTGGCTGCGTACGGCGCCTACCCGGGCCGGAGGCGCGCATTCGCGCCGGGCCCGGGCTACTCGCGCCGCAACCCGCACCGGACCGGCGTGCGGCGTCGGCCGTCGGCCGTCGGCCGGTCAGTCGCGCAGTGCCGGGATGACGTCCTGCCCGTACGCGTCGATCGTGGCCTCCTTCGCGTCGTGCATGTCGTAGACCGCGAACTGGTCCACTCCGAGGTCGCGCAGGGCCCGCAGCTTCTCGATGTGCGCCTCGGGCGGGCCCAGGAGGCAGAAGCGGTCGACGATCTCGTCGGGGACGAAGTCGGTGGAGGGGTTCCCGGCACGGCCGTGGTGGCTGTAGTCGTAGCCCTGTCGGGCCTTGATGTACTCGGTGAGCTCGTCGGGGACCATCGACGAGTGCTCCCCGTAGCGGCCGACGAGGTCGGCGACGTGGTTGCCGACCATGCCGCCGAACCACCGGCACTGGTTCCGGGCGTGGGCCAGGGCCTCGGGCGAGTCGTCGGCTGTGACGTAGGCGGGGGCGGCCACGCAGATGATGATGGACGCCGGGTCGCGGCCCGCCTCGGTCGCGGCCTGCCGTACCGCCTTGACCATCCACTCGGTGAGGTAGAGGTCGGCGAGCTGGAGGATGAAGCCGTCCGCCTTCCGGCCGGTCAGCGCCAGGGCCTTCGGCCCGTAGGCGGCCATCCAGACGGGGAGTTTCCCGTCCTTGATCCAGGGGATGCGGAGCGGTTTGCCGTCGACCTCGGCCTCGCGGCCCTCGGCGAGGTCGCGGATCACCTCGATGGCCTCGCCGAGGCGGGCAAGGGTGTTGGGGGCCCGGCCGGCGACGCGCATCGCGGAGTCGCCGCGCCCGATGCCGCAGACGGTGCGGTTGCCGTACATGTCGTTGAGGGTGGCGAAGGTGGAGGCGGTGACCTCCCAGGTGCGGGTCCCCGGGTTGGTGACCATCGGGCCGATGTGCAGCTTCTGCGTGTTGGCCAGGATCTGGCTGTAGATGACGAACGGTTCCTGCCAGAGGACCGCCGAGTCGAAGGTCCAGCCGTAGCGGAAGCCGTTGCGCTCCGCGCGCTTCATCAGGCTGACGACCTGGGAGGCGGGTGGGTCGGTCTGCAGGACGAGGCCGAAGTCCATACGTCGCTCCTTGCTGGGGAGTACGGGCGCCGGGGCGTGCGGGCCCCGGCGCCTCCTTACAGGTACTGGCAGGTGGAGCGGGGGACGAAGGTGCCGTGGCCGGCCCGGCCGGTGAATTCGCGCCGGTCGATGACGAGTTCGCCGCGCGAGAGCACGGTGTCGACGCGCCCGGTGATCCGCTTGCCCTCGTACGCCGAGTAGTCCACGTTCATGTGGTGGGTCTCGGCGGAGATCACCTGCTCGGCGTGCGGATCGTAGAGGACGATGTCGGCGTCGGAGCCCGGCGCGATGGTGCCCTTCTGCGGGTAGAGGCCGAACATCCGGGCGGGGGTCGCGCAGGCGATCTCGATCCAGCGGCGGCGGCCGATGTGCCCGTCGACGACCGCCTGGTGGAGGAGGTCCATGCGGTTCTCCACCCCCGGCAGACCGTTCGGGATCTTCGAGAAGTCGCCCCGTCCCAGCTCCTTCTGCCCGCGGAAGCAGAAGGGGCAGTGGTCGGTGGAGACCACCTGGAGGTCGTTCGTGCGCAGCCCCCGCCACAGCGCCGCCTGGTGCTCCCGCGGCCTCAGCGGGGTGGAGCAGACGTACTTGGCGCCCTGGAAGTCGGGCTCGGCGAGGTTGTCGGTGGACAGGAACAGGTACTGCGGGCAGGTCTCCCCGAAGACGGGCAGCCCCTTGTCGCGGGCGGCGGCCAGCTCTGCGACGGCCTCCTCCGCCGAGACGTGGACCACGTACAGCGGGGAACCGGCCACCCGGGCGAGCTGGATGGCCCGGTGCGTGGCCTCGGCCTCCAGGAGCACCTTGCGGACCTCGCCGTGGTGGCGGGGGTCGGTCTCGCCGCGCGCGAGGGCCTGTTCGACGAGGACGTCGATGGCGATGCCGTTCTCCGCGTGCATCATGATCAGCCCGCCGTTGCCGGAGGCCCGCTGCATGGCGCGCAGGATCTGCCCGTCGTCGCTGTAGAAGACGCCGGG
Source organism: Streptomyces sp. NPDC053432 (assembly GCF_055585365.1). Classification (NCBI taxonomy): domain Bacteria; kingdom Bacillati; phylum Actinomycetota; class Actinomycetes; order Kitasatosporales; family Streptomycetaceae; genus Streptomyces; species Streptomyces sp. NPDC053432. The sequence continues at coordinate 186,117 of NZ_JBVJKF010000003.1, read as the reverse complement.
GTAGGCCATGAACAGCTTGAAGGAGGTGACCCCCTCCCCGATGAGGAGGTCCATCTCCTTGAGGGTGCCCTCGTTGACGTCCGAGAGGATCATGTGGAAGGCGTAGTCGATCGCGCACTGCCCGTCCGCCTTGGCGTACCAGGCGTCGAGTCCCTCGCGCAGGGCGTGGCCCACGCTCTGCACGGCGAAGTCGACGATGGTGGTGGTGCCGCCCCAGGCGGCGGCCCGGGTGCCCGTCTCGAAGGTGTCCGAGGCGGAGGTCCCGCCGAAGGGCAGCTCCATGTGGGTGTGCGCGTCGACCCCGCCGGGGATGACGTACTTCCCGCTCGCGTCGAGCGTGCGGTCGGCCGTCCAGGCCTCGGCGGCCGCCGAGCCGTGCGCGGCGAGGGCCGCGACGCGTCCGTCCTCGATCAGGACGTCCGCGTGCAGTTCGTCGGCGGCGGTGACGACGAGGCCGCCGCGGATCAGGGTGCGGATGCTCATGTGCGGTGCGTCCCCCTCTACTGGATCCCGTGGACTCGGTGAAGTGCCTGTTCGAGGATGTCGGCGCCCTCTTCCGCCTCGGCGACGGTGAGGGAGAGCGGCGGCGCGATGCGCAGCACGCTGGTGTTGTGGCCGCCGCCCTTGCCGATCAGCAGGCCTCCTTCGCGGGCGGCCTCCTGTACGGCGGTGGCCGCGTCGGGGTCGGCCTGGTCGGTTCCGGGCCGGGTGAGTTCCAGGCCGGCCATCAGGCCCCGGCCGCGGACCTCCCGTACGGCGGGTACGTGCGCGGAGACCGCCCGCAGCCGCTCCAGGAGCAGGCCGCCGACACGGCGGGCGTTGCCCTGGAGGTCGTGCTCCAGGAGGTACGCGAGGTTGGCGACGCCCGCGGCCATGGTGACGGGTGACCCGCCGAAGGTGGAGATGGAGTTGGCGTCGACGCAGTTCATCACCTCGGCGCGGGCCACGACGCCGCCGATGGACATGCCGTTGCCGATGCCCTTGGCGAAGGTGAGGATGTCCGGCGGGCCGTTCTGGGCGTGGGCCTGCCAGCCCCAGAAGTGTTCGCCGGTACGGCCCCAGCCGGTCTGTACCTCGTCGCTGATCCACAGGATGCCGTGGCGGTCGAGGACCTCGCGGAAGGCCCCGTACAGGCCGTCGGGCGGGGAGGTGAAGCCGCCGACGCCCTGGATCGGCTCGGCGATGAGGGCGGCCACTCCCCCGCGGGCCTGGCCCAGTACGTCCTCCAGGTCGGCGACGGCGGCGGCCGTGAAGGCGGCGTCGTCGAGGTGGGCGAGGGGTCCGCGGGTGCGGACGGCGCCGTGGACGTAGTACGTCTGGAGCGGGGAGAGGCTGGTCGGGGACCAGGTGCGGTTGCCGGTGATCGAGACGGTGGAGAAGGACCGGCCGTGGTAGCTGTTGCGCATGGCCAGGATCTGGTTGGAGCGGCGGTACGCCGTCGCGAGCAGCAGGGCGGTGTCGTTGGCCTCGGTGCCGGAGGTGGTGAAGAAGACCCGCGCCTCGGGGATCCCGGAGAGGGCGGCCACCCGCTCGGCCAGCTCGATCATCGGCCGGTTGAGGTAGAGCGTGGAGGAGTGGATGATCCGCCCGGCCTGTTCGGTGACGGCCTTGGTGACCTCGGGCAGGGCGTGGGCGGTCATCGTGGTGAGGATGCCGCCGAAGAAGTCGAGGTAGCGGTTGCCGTCGGCGTCCCAGACGTGGCGGCCCTCGCCGTGGGTGAGCTCGATGGGACGGCCGTAGTAGAGCGCGAGCCAGTCGGGCATGACGGCGCGGTGGCGGCTGTGGAGCGGGGTGGGGTTGGTCACGGCTGTACGAGCCCTCCGTAGGCGTCGGGGCGGCGGTCGCGGTAGAAGGCCCACTGGTCGCGGACCTCTTTGATCAGGTCGAAGTCGAGGTCGCGGACGAGGAGTTCCTCCTCCTTGTCGCTGGCGACGTCGCCGACGAACTGGCCGCGCGGGTCCACGAAGTAGCTGGTGCCGTAGAAGTCGTTGTCGCCGTACTCCTCCTGGCCGATGCGGTTGATGGCGGCGACGAAGTACTCGTTGGCGACTGCCGCGGCGGGCTGTTCCAGCTGCCAGAGGTAGGCGGACAGGCCGCGGTGGGTGGCGGAGGGGTTGTAGACCAACTGTGCACCGGCCAGCCCGAGTTGCCGCCACCCCTCCGGGAAGTGCCGGTCGTAGCAGATGTAGACGCCGACCTTGCCGACGGCGGTGTCGAAGACGGGCCAGCCGAGATTTCCCGGGCGGAAGTAGTACTTCTCCCAGAATCCCTTCACCTGGGGGATGTGGTGCTTGCGGTACTTGCCGAGGTAACTGCCGTCGGCGTCGATGACGGCGGCGGTGTTGTAGTAGAAGCCGGCGCTTTCGAGCTCGAATACCGGGACGACGATGACCATGCCGGTCTCGCGGGCCAGGTCCTGCATGCGGCGGACGGTCGGGCCGTCGGGGACCGCCTCGGCCCAGCGGTAGTGCTCGGGCTCCTGGACCTGGCAGAAGTAGGGGGCGTTGAACACCTCCTGGAAACCGATGATCTGCGCGCCTTGCGCGGCGGCGCGGCGGGCGTGCTCCTCGTGTTTGGCGATCATCGAGTCGGTGTCTCCGGTCCAGGTGGCCTGGACCAGCGCGGCGCGGACGACTTGGGCCATGAGCTGCTCCTCGCGACGGGAACGCCGGTTCTACGCACGTAGACGGTGTGCGTAGGGAGTAGAACGTAGGCCTCGTCACAGCCTGGGGCAAGACCACCTTGCGCAGTTGGAGTAGTCGATCAAGTTACGTCACCACGCGGTCGTTTGCGGTCGCCGGGCGACCGGTTGACGGGCGGCTGACGTGCGGGGGTGCTGCGGGCGGAGCACGATGGGAGCATGGCTCGCAGCGACAGTGCCCGCACCGGCGTGCGGCGGCTGGCCCGGGTGGCAGGGGCGGCCGTGCTGGCGGTCGGCGCGCTGATGCCGGCCGGCGGCCCGGCGGCGGCCCGGTCGCCCAGCCGTTACGACGCGATCGCCACGCAGACCCTCGACTCCGTGGTGCACGGCGACTTCACCGCGGCGACGGCCCGGTTCGATCCGACGCTGCGGGCCCTCCTGCCCGCGGCCGCCCTGGCCCGGGCCTGGGCGGCCTACCAGGAGGAGCTGGGCCGCTACCGGTCGCACGGCGGGCCGCAGGACACCGCGCTCGGTGATCTGACGGTGGTCGACGTGCCGCTGCGGATGGAGCGGCGGGGCGGGGAGTTCCGCGTGACGTTCCACGAGGACGCCGCCATCGCCGGCCTGTTCTTCCTCAAGGACGGAGCCCCGCTCGCACAGACCCTCTAGTTCCGGTCACGGCGCTGGATCAGGGAACGGCGACGCCGGACACCCGCAGGGCGTGGGACAGGTCGCGGTGATGGGTGCCGGACAGGGCGCGGGCCGCGCGCAGCAGGCGCGGGGCGAACCACTGCGGGTCGTGGCGGGCCAGGACGGCGGACTCCTCGGCGGTGTGCAGCCGGACGTAGGCGCCGAGCAGGGCCTGGGCCTCCCGGTCCCGGCCGGTGCCGCCGAGGGCCAGGGCGGCGTCGGCGATCTCGGCGGCGGGGCGGGCCGCGCCCTGGCGCAGCAGCAGGTCGCAGTCGGCCTCGCGGCCCGCCTCGCCGAGGGCGGCCGCGGCCGCGGCGAGGCGCTCGGGCGGGAGCGAGGCCGCCTCCCAGAGCAGGGTGGCCCAGTCGGCCGCGAGCCCGGCCCGGTGCAACTCGGCGGCCAGCCCGGGCAACCGCCCGGCGGGGCCGGCCGCGGCCTCGCAGAGCAGGGCGTGCGCCTCGCCGCTCCGGTGCTGCGCCCGCAGGCCGGTCAACGCCTCCACCACCCCCCGCAGGGAACCCTCCGCGGGCTCCCGCGGGAAGCCGTCCGACGCCGGGCGGTCCCGGCCGGACGGGGGCGAGGCGTGGGCGATGTGCTCCGTGGGGGGCTGCGGGAGGCCGAAGCGGGCTCCCCGCGGGGCGGGGGCCGGGGTGGGGCCGGTGCCGGCACCCGGGGGCGTGGTGAAGACCGGGGGCTCGGGGGCCGCCGACCCGGCGTACCGGGCCCCGCCCGCGCGGCGCCCGCCCCGCAGCCAGCGCCCCTCGGCCCGCTCCACCGGCCGCTCGACGGGCCGGTCGGCGTCCTCGGACACCCGCTGCCGCGGCACCGCGTCCAGCGGCGCGTGCCCGGGCAACCAGGTCCGCGCACCCGCCGGCCCGGAGCCCCCGGGCGGCGCCCCGGGCCCCGGCCGGGCCGGTCCGGAAAGGGGCCCCGGCCCCGACGGCCCGGGGGTCCCGGGCGCCCCGGGCCCCGGCCGGGCCGGGCCCGAAAGACGACCCGGCCCCGACGGGCCGGAGGAGGGGTCCGGCGCCGACGGGGGCGCAGGTGTGGAGGCTGCCGGCCCGGGAGGGGGCGCGGACGCCAGGCGGGACGTCAGGTCGGCGTGGCGGGAGGCGGCGCGGGTGGCGTCGTCGCGGGTCCACGCCAGTTCCCGGGACAGGCCCTCCGCCTCCGCCGGGTCGCTCGCCGCGGACAGCCGCGCGGTGAGGTGCCGCAGGGCCGCCTCCGAGTCCGCACGCTGCGCCGCCGACGCCGCCAGCAGCGTCCGCAGCTCCGCCTCGCCGCCCGGCAGCCGGTCCCACGCCGTGACGGCCGCCGCCCGCAGCCCGGCCGCGTACACGGTCTCCCGCTCCGCGAACTCCGCGCCCCGGGCCGCCGCCAGGTCCTCCAGAAGGGACTCCAGCACGTCCCACGGCACCATCGCGCGCCCGTCGAGGCAGGCCCGCACACCATCCGGGTCCCGGCGCAGGAACTCCCCGTACCACCCCGTCCCGGGATCCAGTCTCTGCGTCAACCCCCGCAAATAATCGGCGAGTTGCATGATCACCAGCGACATCGCGGTCTCCATGGACCGCATTGGATCGCACGAGTGTTACGGGCGGGCTACGCGCACCTCAAAGCTTGACGGCGATCCCGGTGTGCGGACGCTTGCCCAGCCGGGCCACCGCGGCGGGCAGGTCCAGCGCCCAGAACTGCCAGGTGTACTTGCGGGACATCAGCTTGCGCACCCGCTTCAGGCCCGCCTCGTCCAGCAGCCGCGCCTCGCCCTCCAGCACCGGCGCCCCCTCGGCCACCCGCCCCTTCAGGTCGCACGGGGCGACGGTGACGCGCGCGTCGTTGCGGATCCGCTTCACCTTCCAGGTGTCCGTGCGCGTCCACACGTACAGCTCGCCGGCGGCGGCGTCGACCACCGCCCACACCGGGGTGGCCACGGGCGTGCCGTCCTTGCGGAAGGTGGTGAGGCTGACGTACTTGCCCCGGTTCAGCTCGTCGAGTGTCGCGGTCCCAGTCATGCCGTGAGCCTAGCCCTCGGTCACCGCCGCGCGCGGCGGAACGGCATGCCCCCCGGCCGTCAGGCGGGCACCAGGGCGCAGCGGCGGACCACCTCGTCCAGGGAGAGGCCGAGGACCTCGGCGAGGGCCGCGACGGTGAAGAAGGCGGGCGTGGGCGCCCGGCCCGTCTCGATCTTGCGGAGGGTCTCGGGGGACAGCCCGGCGCCGGCCGCGACCTCCACCATGCTGCGCCCGGCGCGGGCCTCCCGCAGCAGGGCGCCCAGCCGCTCGCCGCGCTCGCGCTCTTCCGGAGTCAAAGGGGTACGCACCATGCGGCCAGCCTACCCCGCCGGGCCAATAACTATCCCGGTAGAGTTATACCGGTATAGTTATTGGCATGATGGAGCTGAAGACGGACCGGTCGATCGACGAGATGCGCGCCGCCGGCCGGGTGGTGGCGCAGGCCCTGGCCGCCGTGCGCGAAAGCGCGCGGGTCGGTGTCTCCCTGCTGGAACTGGACCGGGTGGCACGGGCCGTCCTGCGCGAGGCGGGCGCCTCCTCGCCCTTCCTCGGCTACCGGCCGCGGTTCGCCCCGGTGCCCTTCCCGGCGGTGGTCTGCACCTCGGTCAACGACGCGATCGTGCACGGCGTCCCGGACGGATACCGGCTGCGCGACGGCGACCTGGTCAGCATCGACTGCGGCGCGAAGCTGGGCGGCTGGGTGGGGGACGCGGCCGTCAGCTTCACGGTCGGCCGCTCCCGCCCCGCCGACCTGCGGCTCATCGCGACCGCGGAGGCGGCCCTCGCGGCCGGCATCGCGGCCGCCGTGCCGGGCAACCGGATCGGCGACATCGCCCACGCGATCGGCACGGTGTGCCGCCGCGCCGGATACGGGATCCCCGACGGCTTCGGCGGCCACGGCGTGGGCCGCACCATGCACGAGGACCCCGGCGTGCCCAACGAGGGCCCGCCGGGGCGCGGCACGCGGCTGCGCCCCGGCATGGTCCTGGCGATCGAGCCGATGCTGATCGCGGGCGGCACGGACGACTACACCTGCGACGCGGACGGCTGGACCCTGCGCACCACCGACGGGAGCCGCGCCGCGCACGCGGAGCACACGGTCGCGATCACCTCCCGCGGGCCGAGGATCCTGACCGCCCTGTAGGGGTGCGGCCCGGTCCTCTACGGCTTGCCGTACGGGCGTACGACCATCGCGGAGCCGCCGCCCCGGCGGGTGGTTTCGGCGGCCGCCAGCCAGCGGCCGTCCGGCAGCCGCTGGACGCCCGTCGCGGCGCCGATCTCCGGGTTCTGCCGGAACGCCTGGCCGAGGGCCTCCAGCTCCGCGCGCAGCGGGCTGTCCCACAGGGCCGGCTCCAGCTCGGTGGTGGTCTGGTTGCGCTGGCTGGCCCGCGGTGCGGCGATCGCGTCGACGAGCGGCAGGCCGCGGTCCAGATGCCCGGTCAGGGTCTGCAGGACGGTGGTGATGATGGTGGCGCCGCCCGGGGAGCCGACGGCCAGGACCGGCCGGCCGTCCTGGAGGACGATCGTCGGGGACATGGAGGAGCGCGGCCGCTTGCCGGGGCCGGGCAGGTTCGGGTCCGGGACGCCGGGGGCGGCCGGGGCGAAGGAGAAGTCCGTCAGCTCGTTGTTGAGCAGGAAACCGCGGCCCGGCACGGTGATCGCGCTGCCGCCGGTGGACTCGATGGTCAGGGTGTAGGAGACCACGTTGCCCCAGCGGTCGGCGACCGTCAGGTGGGTGGTGTTCTCCCCCTCGTACGTGGTCGGGGCGGCCTGCCCGCCCGTCGCGCAGGGCGCGGGGCTCCGCGGGTCCCCGGGGGCCAGCGGGCTCGTCAGGGTGCGGTCGGGCTTGATCAGGCAGGCGCGCGAGTCCGCGTACGCCTGGGAGAGCAGTTCCTTCGTGGGGACGTCCTGGGCGGCCGGGTCGCCGACCCAGCGGCCGCGGTCGGCGAAGGAGATCCTGGAAGCCTCGATGAAGCGGTGCAGGTACTGGGCCTCGGAGAGCTTCGAGAGGTCGCTGCCCTCCAGGATGTTCAGCGCCTCGCCGACGGTGGTGCCGCCGGAGGAGGAGGGCGCCATGCTGTAGACGTCCAGGCCGCGGTATCCGATCCGGGTCGGGGCCTGGCGTCTGGTCCCGTACGCCCTCAGGTCCCCGGTGGTCAGGTCGCCGGCCCGGACCTTGCGGGTGGCGGCGGGGTCGACCGGGGGCGTGCGGACGGCCCGGACGATGTCCTCGGCGAGCGGGCCCCGGTAGAGCGCGCCGGTGCCCTTGCGGCCGAGTTCCTCGTACGTGGCGGCCAGGTCGGGGTTCTTGAAGGTGGAGCCGACCACCGGCAGGGCGCCGCCGGGCAGGAACAGCTTCGCGGTGTCCGGGAAGTCCCTGAACCGGGCCTCGTTGGCGGCGGTCTGGGAGCGGAAGGTGGCGTCCACCGTGAAGCCGTCGCGGGCCAGTTTCTCGGCGGGCCGCAGCAGTTGGGCGAGCGGGCGGGTGCCCCAGGCGTCGAGGGCGCTCCTCCAGGTGGCGGGGGTGCCGGGGACGCCGACGCCGAGGCCGCTGGTCTGGCCCTCGGCGAAGGGGATCGGGACGCCGTTCTCCTGGAAGAGGGTCTCGGTGGCGGTCGCGGGGGCGGTCTCGCGGCCGTCGATGGTCTGCACGCGGCGGGACTTGGCGTCGTAGTGGACGAAGTAGCCGCCTCCGCCGATGCCCGCGGAGTACGGCTCGGTGACCCCGAGCGCGGCGGCGGTGGCGACGGCCGCGTCCACGGCGTTGCCGCCCGAGCGCAGGACGGCGATCCCCGCGGCGGAGGCGTCGGCGTCGACGCTGGCGACGGCCCCGCCGTACCCCGACGCGACGGGGACCTTGGCGGGGGTCCCGGTGCCGGGCGGGGCTGCCGCCCCGGTCGAGACGAGCGCGGCCGCAAGGGCCAGCAGGGGTAACGGGCGGGCGAGGAAGCGATGCATCCGGACCTCCAGTGGCAGCGTGCGCAGAGCCTAGCGGCCGGGCTGCCACCACGTCAGGGCCCCGGAACCGCGGCCCGGTTCCCGCCGCCACCAGGGCGCCCGGCCGCCGGTCGCTCGCGGGCCGCCCACGCCCGCGTCGGCCGGGCCCGCGGATCCGGTCGCGCCGGGGTCGGCCGCGGGGCCGCACCGGCCGGTGCCCCCCGCAACCGCATGCCCTAGCATCCCGCGCATGGACGACGACCTGCGCAACATCGTGCTCGGGGTGATAGCCACCGCCGTCAGCGGCGGTTTCGGCTGGTTCACCCGGACCTACCAGTGGCGGCGGGCGCTGCGCCGCAAGCAGGCCTTCTTCGGCCTGCCCACCGGCTCGGACTGCCTGTTCGTGGTCAACCGGCAGATGGGCGGCACCGACGTCTCCCTGCACCGCAACGATGCCTTCGCACTGCTGGAGATATCCGCCCTGATCAAGGACTGCGGGGCGAACCTCCAGATCGTCACCCACGACACCGCCCGCCAGGGCTTCGGCGAGCGGGCCGAGTTCTGCGTCGGCGGGCCGGTGTCCAACGCCCGGACGGCGGCGCACCTGACCTCCATGCTCCCCGGCGTACAGGTCGACGTGTCCAGCGAACCGGGCCCGGACCGCGGTGCCATCCGTGTGGGCGGGGAGGCGTACCGCTGGGAGAAGGGCCTCGTCGAGTACGTGCTGCTGGCGCGGCTGACGACGGAGCGGGGCTCGCGGCCGGTGTTCCTGCTGTCGGGGCAGACCGCCAACAGCAACCAGGCCGCGGCCCGTTACCTGGCCCGGCACCACCGCGAGCTGGCCCGCAAGTACGACGGGAAGTCCTTCTGCCTGGTGCTGAAGGTCGTCAACTCGGACGCCTACGGGCCCGACGTGTCGGAGCTGGTCGCGGACGTCACTTCGGCGGCCCGGACACCCGTAGCGGCAGCCGCGTGATCCCGTTGATGAAGTTGGACACCAACCGGCGTGGGGGGCCCGCCAGTTCGGGCGGGGGCATGGTCGCGCACCACTCCTCGTAGAGGGTGCGCAGCTGGAGCCGGGCGAAGTGGGCGCCGAGGCAGACGTGCGGGCCGTCGCCGAAGGAGACGTGCGGGTTGGGCGTGCGGTCCAGGTCGAGGCGGCCGGGGTCGGTGAAGACGCGTTCGTCGTGGTTGGCGGAGGCGTGGAAGACCACCACCTTGTCCCCGGCCCGGATCGGCTGCCCGGCGAGCGTGGTGTCCTCGGCCGCGGTGCGGCGGAAGCTGAGCACCGGCGGGTGGACGCGCAGCAGTTCCTCGACGGCCCGGTCCCGCGGGACGCGGCCGTCGGCGAGCGTGCGGTAGGCGTCCGGGGCGCCGGCGAGCGCCAGGAGTCCCCCGGGGGCGGCGCTGCGTACCGTGTCGTTGCCCGCGACGGTCAGCAGGAAGAAGAACATCTCCAGTTCGGCCGGGTCGAGTCCGGCCTGGGCCAGGGCGGTCATCACGTCGTCGCCGGGGTGCGCGCGCTTGTGGGCGGCGAGTTGGCGGGCGTACGCGAACATCTCGCCGAGCAGCGCCGGGGAGCGCGGATTGAGGGGTTTTCCGTCGGGGCCGAGCAGGGGGGCGGGCGCGTCCTCGGGGTCCTGGTAACCGATGATCCGTACGGTCCACTCCAGCAGCAGGGCGCGGTCGGAAGCCGGGACGCCCAGCAGGTCGGTGAGGTTCAGCAGGGCGTACTCGTCCGTGACGGCCCGCACCAGGTCGGCGGAGCCGTCCTCGGCCCCGTCCCGGGCGGCGGCGAGCAGCGAGCGGGCGCGCTCCCGTACCCGGCCGGCGAAGGCGTCGACGCGGGCGGGGGTGAAGGCGCGGGAGACGAGCCGGCGCAGCCCGCCGTGGCCGGGGGGATCCTGGTTGAGCATGGTGCGCCGCAGGAAGGGCAGGTCGGCCGGGTCGGGGTCGCGGATCTGGGTGGCGCCCAGCCAGGAGGAGTACGTGCGGTGGTCGCGCAGGACGCGTACGACGTCGGCGTGCCGTGTGACGGCCCAGAAGCCGGGGCCGGCGGGCCAGCCCTGGATCTCGGGCTCCGCCTGCCAGGCCACCGGGTGCCGTTCGCGCAGCAGCCGGTAGCGCTCGTGGGGGACGCCCTCGGCGTAGACGCGGGGGTCGAAGACGTCGGGGACGTCACCGGCGTGGTCCATGGGGCCACGGTGGCGGCCGCCGGGCCGTTCGCGCAAGCCCGCGGGGGGGGGGGGAACGGCGGCCCGGGCCCTAGGGCCTGTCGTCGCAGCCGACCGGGTCGAGGGTGCCGGAGGTCCCCCTGAGGGCGATCGTGAGCCGGGTCCCCCGGGACGCCGCGGAGCCGAGGGTGCACACCAGCTGGCGGCGGGCGTTCGGGGTCAGGTCCTGGACGTCGAAGGGCAGGTGGACGGTCATCACGTCCTTCGCCGTGGACGAGATGGCCGGGGCGTCCAGGCGTTTGCCGTGGACGGAGGGGACCTCGGTGGTCAGGCCCGCTTCCTTCTCCCGCTGGCCGGGCCCCTCCAGCAGCCGGTTGAGCAGCTCGACCGGCGTCACCTTGGGCAGGTCCCGCTGCGGGGACGGTACGAGACGGCCGTCGGGGGCGACGAACCAGAGCATGGAGAAGCCCTCCGGGCCGGCCACCATCACGGTGGCGGCGGAGCCGCTGTCGACCGGGCCGGTGGGCTTGATCCCGCATCCGGCCGCCCCGGCGAGCAGCAGCGGGCCCAGCAGCGCCGTGGCGGCGGCCTTCGCCCGTGCCCGGGTCCGGGTCATGCGCGGGCCTCCAGGGGCATGTCGAGGGTGAGGACGGCTCCCCCGGCGGGCCCGTTGGCCGCGCGGAGGGTGCCGCCGTGCAGGCGTGCGTTCTCCAGGGAGATCGCAAGGCCGAGGCCGCTGCCCGCCGAGCGGGTGCGGGCCGCGTCGGCCTTGAAGAAGCGGTCGAAGATGTGCGGGAGCACGTCGGGGGCGATGCCCGGTCCGCTGTCGGCGACCTCGATGAGCAGCCGGTCGCCGTCGCCGTTGCCGTTGCCATCGCCGTCCGGACCCGGTCCGGGTCCGGTCCGTACGGTGATCCGTACGGGCGCGCTGCCGTGCTTGAGGGCGTTGCCGACGAGGTTGGCGAGGACCACGTCGAAGCGGCGCGGATCGAGGCGGGCGCGGACCTCGGCGCCCGGATCGGTGACGACGACCACCCGGCCGTCGTCCCAGTGGCGGCGCTGCAGGGTCTTGCCGACGGCCTCGGCCAGGTCCACGTCGTCGAGGTTGAGCTCGGCGGCGCGCGCGTCGAAGCGGGATATCTCCATGAGGTCCTCGACGAGGACGGCGAGCTTCCCGGTCTCGGCGCTGATCAGCCGCAGCGCCTTCGCGGTGTCCGGGTCGAGGTGCTCGGCATCCTCGTCGAGGACCTCGGTGACGGCGAGCATCCCGGCGAGCGGGGTGCGCAGTTCGTGCGAGACGTCGGCGGCGAAGCGGCGGGCCCTGACCTCGGCCTCCTGGAGTTCGGTCACGGACTGTTCGAGGGCGCGGGCGGTCTCGTTGAAGGTGCGCGCGAGCCCGGCCAGTTCGTCGGCGCCGCTGACCTCGATCCGGGTGTCGAGGCGGCCCCGGCCCAGCTCCTGGGCGGCGCTGCGCATGTCCCGTACCGGGCGGAGCACGCTGCGCGCGGCGAGCAGGGCGGGGATCAGGGCGATGGCGAGACCGGGGACGGCACCCTGCTGGGCGGCGCCGACCATGGCCTTGACGGTGGCCTCTTCGCCGTCGAGCGGCATGGTGGCGTAGAAGACGACGCCGGTGGCCTGGCGGACGCCGTCGCGGACGAAGACGGCCGGCATCGCCACGACCAGGTAGGGGTTCCCGGCCCGGTCCCCGACGCGCTGGAAGGCGCCGTGCGGGTGTGCCGTCACCTTGGTCCGGAGCGCGTCGGTGACCACGGTGGAGGTGGCCGGGCTGATGCCCGAGGAGGCGCGCAGGGTTCCGTACTCGGCGAAGATCGTCCAGGGGTGCGGCTTCCCGCGTTTGGCGAGGTCGCTGACGCGGCTCTGGAGTTCCTTCTGGTCCATGGGCAGCTGCATGCCCTCCTGCTCGATCTGGTCGCGCAGGGTGGAGACGGCGGTGTCCTGGGTCTGGGTGAGGATCGCGTTGCGCGCCTTCTGGTAGGTCAGGGCGGCCGTGGACACCGCGGTGATCGCGGCGACCAGCAGGAAGGCCGCGATCAGCCGGGTGCGCAGGCCCAGTGGCGCGATCCGTCTCAACGCCGCCTCCTACAGGGGGCCGAAGCGGTAGCCGAAGCCCCGCACGGTCTGTATGTAGCGGGGGGCGGCGTCGGGGGCCTCGATCTTGTGGCGCAGGCGGCGGACGCAGGCGTCCACGAGCCGGGCGTCGGCGTGGTAGCTGTGGTCCCACACGTACTCGAGGAGCTGCTGGCGGGAGAAGACCTGCTCGGGCGAGGCCGACAGGTGGAGCAGGAGCCTGAGTTCGCTGGGGGCGAGGGGTACGCGCTCGCCGTTCTTGGCGACGGTCAGGCCGCCCCGGTCGATGGCCAGTTCCGCGTGGAACTCGATCCCCGGGCGGCCGCCGGTGGGGTCGCTGTGGCGCCGCAGGACTGCTTTGATGCGGGCCTCGATGACCTCGGTGCGGGCGGGTTTGACGATGTAGTCGTCGGCTCCGGCCTCCAGGCCGACGACCACGTCGAAGTCGTCGCCGCGCGCGGTGAGCATGATGATCGGCACCTCGCTGGTGTCGCGGATCCGGCGGCAGACCTGCACACCGTTGATCCCCGGCAGCATCAGGTCGAGCAGGACCAGCTCGGGACGGAAGCTCGTGAGCAGCGCGAGCCCGTCCTCGCCCGTCTCCGCGGCACTCACCTCGTGGCCGCGGCGGCGCAGGCCGAGGCCGACGCCTTCCCGGACGGAAGGGTCGTCCTCGATCAGCAGTACGCGTGGCATCCGGTCAGTATCCAAGATCTTTTCAGGCTGGGCCTCCCCTACCGGCCGGTCTTGCGCCGCAGGGAGTCCAGCAGGTCGGTGATCTCCGTCAGGCGCAGCGGCCCGGCGAGGAGGACGACGACCAGCGCGAGGGCCGCGGTTCCCGCCGCCACGGCGGCGAAGTTCCCGAAGGGGTCGGCGGCGCGGGCGACGGCGTACCCGGCGGCGGCCGCGGGCGCGCAGGCGGCGAGCAGTCGCAGGTGGGTGGCGACGGCGCTCGTGCGCCGTCCGCCGGGGGTACGGGTTCCCGCGCGGGGGCCGAGCCGGCGGGCGAGGACGTACGCGGTGACGGCGGCGCCCGCGGTGAAGGCGACCGAGCAGGCCGCGGCCATGCCGGTGACCGCCCAGCGCGGCGGCAGCAGGAGGTATGCGGCCGCCGAGAGACCGGCGTTCAGGGCGGCGATGACCAGGTTGAGGAAGAAGGGGGTCCGGGTGTCGGACAGGGCGTAGAAGCCGCGGGAGAGCACGTACTGCGCGGAGTACGCGATCAGCCCCGGCGCGAAGGCCGCCAGCATGCCCGCCATGACGGCGACGTCGGCGGCGCCGGTGCGCCCGTACTCGAAGACGCTGCCGATCACCCAGGGAGCGAGGGCGGCGAAGAGCGCTGCGGCCGGGACGACGAGGGCCGCGCTGGAGCGCAGCGCGTAGGAGACGTCCCCGCGGACGCGGGCGAGGTCGCCGTCGGCGGCGGCGGCGCTCATCCGTGGCATGAGGGCGGTGACCAGGGAGACGGTGATGATGCCCTGCGGGACCATCCACAGCAGGTAGGCGTTGCTGTAGGCGGTGTAGCCGGCGCCCGCGGCCAGACCCGCGTCGGCGGCCCGCTGCCCGGTGGCGGTGGAGAGCCGGGTCACGACCCAGTAGGCGAGCTGGTTGGTCAGGACGAGCAGGACGAGCCAGCCCGCGTTGCGCAGGGGGCGGGTGAGGCCGCCGCCGCGCCAGTCGAAGCGGGGGCGCCAGCGGAAGCGGGCGCCGCGCAGCGAGGGGATCAGGGCGACGGCCTGGACGACGATGCCGGCGGTCGTACCGAGGCCGAGCAGCCGGGTCTCCGAGGCCGTCAGGCCGTCCGCGGCGTCGTGGGAGAGGAAGAGGAAGAGTCCGAAGACGGCGATGACGACGAGGTTGTTGAGGACCGGGGTCCACATCATCGCGCCGAACCGGCCGCGGGCGTTCAGCACCTGCCCGAGCAGCGTGAACAGTCCGTAGAACAGGATCTGCGGAAGGCAGTAGCGGGCCAGGGCGACGGTGGTGGACTCCTGGCCGCCGCTGTAACCGGTGTACGCCGAGACGATCAGCGGGGCGGCGAGCACGGCGGCGGCGGTGACGGCCAGCAGCGCGGCCGTGCACGCCGTGAGCAGCCGGTCGGTGTAGGCGGCGCCGCCGTCCTGGTGCTCCTTGGCGGCGCGGACCAGCTCGGGGACGAACACCGCGTTGAGGGCGCCGCCGATGAGCAGGATGTAGAGGATGTTCGGGACCGTGTTGGCCACGGCGTAGCCGTCCCCGAGCAGCCCGGTGCCGAGTGCGGCGACGACGACCGCGGAGCGCACGAACCCGGTGGCGCGGGAGACGATCGAACCGGCGGCCATGACGGCGCCGCTGCGCAGCACCGAGCTCTTGTGCCGCGGCTCGGGTGCGGAGGCCGTGCCCACGCCGCCCGCGGCGGCCGCCGCCGCTGTCGTGCCCTGGTTCACCGGCGGGCCAGGTAGGCCTGGAAGGCCTTGTAGAGCGCCGTGTTGGCGTATCCGTCCATCGGGGTCTCCCACTCGCCGAGCGTCTCGACGACCTGCCCGCCGGTGCCGAGCTTCCAGCGCAGCAGCCCGAAGGCGCGTTCGTCGGGGTCAAGGGTGGAGGGTACCCCGCGCATGTCGTACTCCTCCGCCCCGAGGGCGTGGGCGTCGCACATCATGCGCCACTGCAGGGCGTTGCTGGGCCGCACCTCGCGGCGGTGGTCGGCGGAGGCCCCGGTCTGGTACCAGACCCGGTGCCCGGCCACGATCATCGTGTGGGCGGCGAGTATCTCGCCCTGGTACATGCCCAGGTAGAGGCGCATGCGGCCGGGCTCCTCCGCGTTGAGTGCCTCGTACTGGCGCTGGTAGTACGCGAGGGAGCGGCCGAGGCGGAAACCGTCGCGCTCCTCGGTGATCCCCAGCAGCCGGTAGAACTCGGGCAGGTCCTCGGCGGAGCCGACGACCGCGTCCACGCCCGCCTTGGTGGCCTTGCGCACGTTGCGCCGCCACTCCTGGTTCAGGCCCGACCACACCTCGTCGAGGGAGCGGCCGGCGAGCGGTACGCGGAAGACGTGGCGGGGCTGGGCGTCGCCGTCGTCCTCGCCGCCGCACCGCTTCCAGCCGCGGGTGCGCAGACGGTCGGCGAGGGCGGCGCCGACCGGGTCGACCTCGGTGGCGAGGACGTCGGACAGCTGCCTGCCCGGCCCGGTGGCGGACTTGACGGTGGCCGCGTCCCAGCGGCGGTAGGCGGGGGTGGGGCCGATGCGGACGGCGAAGGCTCCGGCGGCCTTCAGGTGGCGCATGAGCGGGCTCAGCCAGCGGTCGATGTGCGGGTCGGACCAGTCGGCGACCGGTCCCTCGGGGAGGTAGGCGAAGTATTTGCGGGTGCCGGGAAATTGGCGGTAGAGAACGAGTCCGGCACCCTGGATCCGGCCGTCCGGGTAGTGCCATCCGACCCTTTCCGAGCGCCAGAGGTCCTTCACTTCCGCCCATGACGGGTACTGGAGGAAGCTCGCTCGCCGATGCTCCGCGAGGAAGGCCCGGTACTCGTCGACGGACAGGGCGCGCACCCGGAACTCCTGGTCCTGGTCGTGCTGAGTGGGGGTCACTAGCAGTGCACACACGGCTGACGGCCTTCCTGTTCGCCGGTTTCGATCGCTCACAGGACTCTCACAGCCGCGCGTGACCGGTGTGCGCGGCGATTGTGACCGGACGATGACCGTTCTGCTGCGGTCGATGTCACAGCCGCCTCGGCGAACTTTTCGCCGGCTTCGGCAACCTAAAGTCGGTTCGTGCGCTCTTACTTTGCGGACGTTCACACTTCGGAGGGGTTTTCGTTGAGCCTTATACGCACTCGTCACGCCGTGATGGCGGGCACCGCAGTCCTGGCCGCCGCACTGACCGCCTGTTCGGGCGGGAGCGGGAGCGGGGACGGGGGCACGGCGGACGCCAAGGCCGAGGCCAAGCAGAAGACGGCGATGGCGATCTCGGTGAACCTCACGGGCGATCAGGTCAAGGCCGGCGAGCCGGTGAAGGTGACCATCGCCGACGGCAAACTCGCGCAGGTGAAGGTGACGGACGCCAAGGGCGGCGAGCTGGCGGGGCAGATAGCCGCCGACGGCAGGACGTGGACATCCGAGCGCAACGCCTCACCGGGCACGGACTACAAGGTCGAGGCGACGAACACCGACAGCCAGAACGCCACGGCCCAGTTCCGGACCGGTGCGGCCGACAAGGTCAACAAGGTCTCGATCAACATCTCGAAGGGGAGCACGGTCGGCGTGGCCATGCCCGTCTCGCTCGTCTTCGACAACCCGGTCACCAACAAGGCCGAGGTGGAGAAGCAGCTGAAGGTCACCACCTCGAACGGCACCGAGGGGTCGTGGGGCTGGATCAAGGACTACTCCGGCAAGGACCGCGTCGACTGGCGGCCCAAGGACTACTGGAAGTCCGGCACCGACGTGAAGGTCGACATGAACCTGAACGGCGTGGACTCCGGCAAGGGCGGCGGCCTGTTCGCCCGCGACTACAACACCGAGTTCAAGATCGGCAAGGACCGCCGGATCGAGGTCAGCCTCGACACCAAGAAGCTGACGGTGACCGAGGACGGCCAGACGGCGCGGACGATCCCGGTCTCGGCCGGTACACCGGGCGGCCAGAAGGCGTCCTGGTCCGGGAAGATGGTGGTCATGGCGAAGGAGGGCACCATCCGGATGAACTCCGAGACGGTGGGCCTGGGCAACGCCTACGACAAGATGGTCGACTACTCGATGCGGCTCACCTGGTCGGGCATGTACGCACACGCCGCGCCCTGGAA
The DNA here is from genome assembly GCF_055585365.1 of Streptomyces sp. NPDC053432. Classification (NCBI taxonomy): domain Bacteria; kingdom Bacillati; phylum Actinomycetota; class Actinomycetes; order Kitasatosporales; family Streptomycetaceae; genus Streptomyces; species Streptomyces sp. NPDC053432. The sequence continues at coordinate 168,793 of NZ_JBVJKF010000003.1, read as the reverse complement.
CTCGGGGAACTTCGGCCGCGCCAACGCCAGTTCCGGCTGCGTGGGCATGAGCGACGCCAACGCCGCGTCCTTCTACGGCGAGACCCAGGTCGGCGACCCCTTCGAGGTCGTCGGCGACGGCTCCAAGGGCCAGGCCGACCTCGGCAACGGCTACGGCGAGTGGAACCTGTCCTGGGACCAGTGGAAGGCCAAGAGCGCCCTGTCCGGAGCCCCGCAGAACGGCTGACGCCGCGGAACGGCCGGCACCGCAGGAGGGCCGACGACGCGGGAGGGCCGGCGCAGGGGACCGGCTCGTCCCGCGGGACGGCCCCGCGCCCCTCAGTGCTTGAGGATCTTCGAGAGGAAGTCCTTGGCCCGGTCGCTCTCCGGAGCGGTGAAGAACTGCTCCGGGGTGCGGTCCTCGACGATCTGTCCGTCGGCCATGAACACGACGCGGTTGGCGGCCGACCGGGCGAAGCCCATCTCGTGGGTGACCACGACCATGGTCATGCCCTCCTGGGCGAGCTGCCGCATGACCTCCAGCACCTCGTTGATCATCTCCGGGTCGAGGGCGGAGGTGGGCTCGTCGAAGAGCAGGGCCTTGGGGTTCATCGCGAGGGCGCGGGCGATGGCCACGCGCTGCTGCTGGCCGCCGGAGAGCTGGGCCGGGAACTTCGGGGCCTGGTCGGCGAGCCCGACCCGGTCCAGGAGCTCCAGGGAGCGCCGGTCGGCATCGGCCCGCTTGCGCCCGCGGACCTTGACCTGCGCGAGCGAGACGTTGGCCAGGACGGTCTTGTGCGCGAAGAGGTTGAAGGACTGGAAGACCATCCCCACCTCGGCGCGCAGCCGGGCCAGCTCCCGGCCCTCCTCGGGCAGCGGCTGCCCGTCGAGGGTGATCGTGCCCGATTCGATGGTCTCCAGCCGGTTGATCACCCGGCACAGGGTCGACTTCCCCGAGCCGGAGGGCCCGATGATCACCACGACCTCGCCGCGGCCGACGGTGAGGTCGATGTTCCGGAGCACGTGCAGGTCTCCGAAGTGCTTGTTGACGCCCCGGAGCTCGATCAGCGGATCGACGGCCATACCGGTCATCCCTCCGAGGCCTCGGCGTAGGCCTGGCTGAGCTCGGGGGAACCGGTCATCGCCCAGGAGATCCCCGACTCGATCACGTTCAGCTCCCGCCCCGAGGCCAGCCGGATCACCGGCTGGCCGCTCGGCCAGACCTCCCATCCCGTTCCCGGGATCGTACGGATGATCACGGTGCCGAGGTAGAAGCCGGCGTCGTTTCCGAGCCACGGCACGGCCTCGGGATCCCGCCGCCAGCGGGGCATCAACTGGTCGAGGGCCTCCAACGAGGCGACGCTCTGGTCGAGTTCGAGCCCGGCCGCCCTCGCCTGGACGCGCAGCATCTCGCACTCCGAGAACAACTCGGCCACGCCCTCGGGGTCGTCGGCGAAGGCGGCGGCAAGTCCCGCGCCCCGTTCTGTTTCGTGTCGGTTCAGCCAGTTGCCCAGGAAGGGGATGTTCATACCGCCCAGCGTCGCACCAGGATCCGCCGCTGGCCACAGGGCGCGCCTGGATCGGACGGCACGGTTCCGGAGGGATCCTCAGAGCTCCAGGTCCACGACGACCGGGGCGTGGTCGGAGGCGCCCTTGCCCTTGCGCTCCTCGCGGTCCACGTAGGCGTCCTTGACGGCCTTGGTGAAGGCCTCGTTGCCGTACACCAGGTCGATGCGCATGCCCTTGTTCTTGGGGAACGCCAGCATCCGGTAGTCCCAGAAGGTGTAAGGGCGGTCGTACTTGAGGGCGCGCGGGAAGACGTCGGAGAGCCCGGCCAGGCGCAGCGCCTCCAGGGCGGCCCGCTCGGCGGGGGTCACGTGCGTCAGGCCCTCGAAGACGGCCGGGTCGTACACGTCCTCGTCGGTCGGGGCCACGTTGAAGTCGCCCATCACCGCGAACGGAAGGGCCCCGGCCGCGTCCTCGGCGACGGCCGCGGTCAGCGCGCGGAACCAGTCCAGCTTGTAGCCGTAGTGATCGTGCGCGACCTCGCGGCCGTTGGGCACGTAGACCGACCAGACGCGGACCCCGCCGCAGGTCGCGGAGATGGCGCGGGGCTCGTCGACCTCCTCGTAGAGCGGCCCGCCGGGCAGGCCGGTGACCACGTCCTCCAGGCCGACCCTGGAGAGCACGGCCACGCCGTTCCACCGGCCGGTGGCGTTGACGGCCGCCTCGTAGCCCAGCTCGCGCAGCGCGTCGTACGGGAACTGCTCGGCGGAGCACTTGGTCTCCTGGACGCACAGGACGTCCGTGCCGGAGCTCTCCAGCCAGGCCAGCAGGCGCGGCAGCCGGGCGGTGATGGAGTTGACGTTGAACGTGGCGATACGCATGCGTTCAACCTACCGCCCGGCACCGACATCACAGCTCGGCGGTGCCCCCGGCGGTGAGTCGGCCGTGGTCCGTGCCGCCCAGGGCGTCCAGGGCGAAATCGTAGATCGGCCGCGCGATGTCGGCGAGGTAGGCGTCGTGGATGTCGATGGCCCGGCGCGGCTTGACCTCACGGACGTAGTCGATCACCTCGGCGATCTTGTTCCAGGGGGCGTGCACCGGGAGCATCAGGGTGTCCACGGGGGCGTCGGGCACGGTCAGCGCGTCCCCGGGGTGGAAGAGGGAACCCTCCACGAGGTAACCGACATTGGTGACCCGGGGCATGTCCGGGTGGATCACGGCGTGCAGTTCGCCGTGGACCTGCACGTCGAACCCGGCGGCGGTGAAGGCGTCGCCGTGGCCCACGGTGTGCACCCGGCCCGGGTAGGCGGGGGCGATCCGGTCCGCGACGCTGCGCAGGGTCCACAGCCCGGCCGCCGGATTCGCGTCGAGCGCGGCACGCAGCCGGCCCTCGTCGAAGTGGTCGGGGTGTTCGTGCGTGACCAGCAGGGCGTCCGCCCCGAGACCGGCGTCGGCTTCGCTGAAGGCGCCCGGGTCGATGACGAGCACGCGCCCGTCCTTCTCGAGCTGGACGCAGGAGTGCAGCCTCTTGGTGAGCTTCATGATCCCAGGCTACGGAACGGCCGTGGAGACCACGTAGACCTTGGGGTGCTCCGGGTCCGTGAGGTCGACCGTGATGTCCCGGGTGGGGCGCGGCTCCGGCTGTTCCAGGGTGATCCCGTACCAGCTCGCCTTGGGGCTCCAGCTCCAGCCCGCGACCTCGGAGTCGTGCGGGGAGATCGCGATCTCCCCCTGGGCCAGGGCGTCCCGGCTGGTGCCGACGGAGGCGAGGAAGGCGTCCAGGTCGGCCGGGGTGACCGAGAAGGCGGTGAACAGGCGGCTGGTGTGCCAGTTGTTGGTCTCCAGGAAGCCGACCCGCCAGGCCTTCGGCGGGATGGGGACCTCGTAGATGCTGCGCTGCACCTTGGACGGCCAGCCCGGCCGGACCTTGGACGCGCCGATCCGGGCGGCCTTGTCGCGGCCGCTCTCGCGGCTCTGCTGGGTGGAGATGGCCAGGTAGCCCGCGGGGACGCCGATCAGCAGCAGGATGATCACCGCCGTGATCCAGCGGCGTTTGACGACGTGCCGGCGGTCCTCGACGGGGCGCGGGGTGGCGTCGCCGTCGGGGGAAGGGGCCTGGCGGGGCAGGGTGGGCGGGTTCACTGCTGGTCGTCCAGTTTCTCGGGGCCGGGGAGCTCGGGGCCAGGTGTGGTGCCTCCGGGGGCCCCGGACCCGGGGAGCCCGGTGTCGCGGGCCGGGTTCTCGCGGCGGCCCAGCTGCTGCGCGTAGCGCTCGTACCGTTCGTAGCGCTCGACCCGGCGGCGGGTGGCGCGCCGGAAGCGGCGGGCGACGAGCCGGGCCAGGTCGGCGGCGCCGACCATGCCGGCCTCGGGGCCGAGCTGGGCCTTGGCGATGCGGGCCTCGGGGCGGTAGCCGCGGCCGGTGAGGTGGCGCCGGAAGGCGTCCCGGGCGGGGCCGATGAGCAGGTCGTCGGCGGCGCTGACGCCGCCGCCGATGACGAAGCAGGAGGGGTCGAGGGCGGCGGCCAGGTTGGCGATGCCGACGCCGAGCCACTGGCCGATGTCCTGGAGCAGCTCGACGCACATGGCGTCGCCCTCGCGGGCCAGCTCGGTGATGAGCGGTCCGGTGATCTCCGAAACGTTCCCGCCGACCCTGGCGATGATGTTGTACGCGACCGGGGAGTCGGCGGCGGCCAGCTCGCGGGCCTCGCGGACCAGCGCGTTGCCCGAGCTGTACTGCTCCCAGCAGCCCCGGTTGCCGCAGGGGCAGCGGTGCCCTCCGGGGACGACCTGCATGTGGCCGAATTCGCCGGCGACCCCGTAGCGGCCGCGTTTGACCTGGCCGCCTTCGAGGATGGCCCCGCCGATACCGGTGCCCAGCGTGATCATCACGAGGTGGTCCTCGCCCCGGCCGGCGCCGAAGCGCCACTCGGCCCAGGCGGCGGTGTTGGCGTCGTTGTCGACCATGACGGGGACCGCGAGGCGGGACTGGAGCGCGTCGCGCAGCGGCTCGTCGCGCCAGGCCAGGTGGGGGGCGAACAGCACCCGGGAGCGGTCGGCGTCGACCCAGCCGGCCGCGCCGATGCCCACGGCGTGCACGTCGTGCCGGTCGGAGAGGTCCAGGACCAGTTCGACGATGGTGTCCTCGACGACCTTGGGGCTCTTGGACTTGTCGGGGGTCTCGGTGCGGATCTTCTCCAGGATGACCCCGTCGGCGTCGACGACGCCGGCCATCACCTTGGTGCCGCCGATGTCGATGCCGACGGTCGGGACGCGCGGGGCGGTCAGGTGCGACCTTCGCTCGCGCGTCCCGATCGTGCGCAGCACAGCGCCCCGCGCCGAGCCGCGGCGCGGCGGCGTGAACCCCCGGTAGGTGCTGCTCATCGGTGTGCCGTCGTCCCTTGTGCTCGTGCCGTGGCCCGCCGGGCCCTGCCGCTCATGCCCCGCCGGGCCCTGCCGCTCATGCCCCGCTGCCGCTCATGCCGTGCCCCGTCCGGCGTCGTCGCCGCGGAGCGTGCGCCCGCCTGCTCCGGGGCCCTGGCCCGATTCTGCCACCCGCTCCAGTTCGTGGCTCAGCTCGTCGAGCTCGGAGCCGCCGGCCATCTGCCGGGTCAGCTCGTCGAGGGTGATCGAGTCGCGGGTGTGGCTGCCGGCCATGGTGCCGCGTTTGAGCAGGACGAAGCGGTCCCCGACCAGGTGCGCGTGGTGCGGGTTGTGGGTGATCAGGACCACGCCGAGACCCGCGTCACGGGCGGCCGCGACGTACTTGAGGACCACTCCGGACTGCTTGACACCGAGGGCGGCGGTGGGCTCGTCGAGTACGAGGACCTTGGCGCCGAAGTGGACGGCGCGGGCGATGGCCACGCACTGCCGCTCGCCGCCCGACAGGGTCCCGATGGGCTGGTCGACGTCGCGCAGGTCGATGCCCATGCGCAGCAGCTCGGCCCGGGTGGTCTCGCGCATGTACGGGACGTCCAGGCGGCGCAGCGGCCCGCGGCCCCTGGTGGGCTCGGAGCCGAGGAAGAAGTTGCGCCAGACGGGCATGAGCGGGACCACCGCGAGGTCCTGGTAGACGGTGGCGATGCCGCGGTCGAGGGCGGCGCGCGGGTTGGCGAGCACGGTCTCCTCGCCCTCGATCTCGAAGGTGCCGGCGTCGTGCTGGTGCAGCCCCGCGATGATCTTGATGAGGGTGGACTTGCCGGCTCCGTTGTCGCCCAGCACGCAGGTGATCTCGCCCGCGGAGACCTCCAGGGACACCCCCTGGAGTGCGCGGATGTTGCCGTAGTACTTGCTGACGTCGGTCAGCTTCACCAGTGCGGTGCTCATTTCGCCTCCGCCCGCTTGCGGACCCACGCGTTGAGGAGCGTCGCGAGCAGCAGCATCGCGCCGAGGAAGAATTTGAACCAGTCCGGGTTCCACTGGGCGTAGACGATGCCGTTGCTGGTCATGCCGAAGATGAACGCGCCGACCGCCGAGCCGATGGCGGAGCCGTACCCGCCGGTCATCAGACAGCCGCCGATGACCGCCGCGATGATGTACAGGAACTCGTTGCCGACGCCCTCTCCCGACTGGACCACGTCGTACGAGAAGAGGATGTGCTGGCCGGAGATCCAGGCGCACAGCGCCACGCCCATGTAGAGGCCGATACGGGTCTTCACGACGGGTACGCCGGTCGCGCGGGCCGCGTCCGCCCCGCCGCCCACGGCGAAGATCCAGTTGCCGGCGCGGGCGCGCAGCAGGATCCAGGTGGCCACGGCGACCAGGACCAGCCACCACAGGATGGTGACCTTGAGGGTGACCGAGCCGATCGTCCACTGCGAGGCGAACAGGGCGCGGGCGGAGGGGAAGCCCTCCATGTCGGCGATGGTCCTGGTGGAGACCGATCCGCTGATCAGCTTGGTGAAGCCGAGGTTCAGGCCGGTCAGCATCAGGAAGGTCCCGAGCGTGATGATGAAGCTGGGCAGTTTGGTCCGGGTCAGCATGAAGCCGTTGAAGAAGCCGATGGCCAGGGTGACGACCAGGGAGACCAGGACGCCGACCCAGACGTTGGCGGTCATCTGGTAGCTGAACATCGAGCTGACCAGGGCCGAGGTCGTGACCATGACACCGGCGGAGAGGTCGAACTCGCCGCCGATCATCAGCAGGGCCACCGGGCAGGCCATGATCCCGATGGTGGAGGCCGAGTACAGGATCGTGCTCAGGCTGGAGGCCTGGAGGAAGGTGGGGGCCGCGATGGAGAAGAAGACGAAGACGGCGGCGGCGCCGACGACCGCGCCGAACTCGGGGCGGCCCAGCAGCTTGCGGACCGGGGACGCCGGCACGAGCCGTTCGTCCGCGGTGGCGGTGGCGCTCATCGCCTGCCCCGCTTGATGTAGTCCTCCAGCTGGGCGGCCTCGGCTCCGGTGACGATCTGCGGTCCGGTGAGGACCGGGCGGCCGCCGCCGAGCACGTTCGCGTTGTAGCGGTAGAGCCAGAGCAGGTCGATCGCCTCGTAGCCCTGGAGGTAGGGCTGCTGGTCGACGGCGAAGCCGAGGGCGCCGGACTTCAGGTCGCGGGCGACGGCGTCGTTCAGGTCGAAGGTGTCCACCTCGGCCTTGCTCCCGGCCGCCTCCTTCGCCTTGATCGCGGTGGCGGCGAAGGGTGCGCCCAGGGTGACGACGGCGTCGACGGACGGGTCCGCCTGGAGCTTGGCCTGGACGGCCGCCTGCACGGAGGGCATGTTGGTGCCCTCGACGTACAGGTTCTCCATCGTGCCGTCGAACGTCTTCTTCGCGCCCGCGCAGCGCTGCTCGTGGCCCACGTTGCCCTGCTCGTGCAGGACGCAGACGGCCTTCTTGCGGCCTCGCTTCGCCAGCTCGGTGCCGACCGCCTCGCCCGCGATCGTCTCGTCCTGGCCGATGTGGGTGAGCGCGCCGTACTGGGCGGACTGGGCCGATCCGGAGTTGACCGTGATCACCGGGATACCGGCCTTGACGGCCTTGGCGATGACGTCCTTGAGGGCGTCGGGCTTGGCGAGGCTGACGACGATCCCGTCGACCTTCTGGTCGATGGCGTTCTGCACGAACTGCGCCTGCTGCTGGGCCTGGTCGTCGTGGGCGTAGACGAAGTTGATGTTGTCCTTCGCCGCCGCCTCCTTGGCGCCCTTCTGGACGATGTCCCAGAAGGTGTCGCCGTCGCCCGCGTGGGTGACCATCGCGAAGGTCCAGCGCGGGGTGGACACGGCGGGCCTGCCCGCCTCGGCGGCCTTCGCGCGCTCCTCGGCGCGCTTTCCGCCCGTACTGCTGCAGCCCGCGAGCGTGGCCGCCCCCAGTACCGCCGCGAGCACCGCGCCCACGACGCGCACCCCTGTCCCAACCCTAGCCACGTCGCCGCGCCCTTCCCTCGTCCGTCACGTCCGTCACGTCTGTCACGTCCGTCACGTCCGTCATGATTCGGTCATTCCGGTTCCAGCCGCTCAGTATCCGCCACAGTGGACCATGGGGGCCCATCGGGGCATGCCCGGGCAGATTGACAGGTCCCCCGTACGGGGCCACGTTGAGTGCATGCGCATCGGGCTCATCGGAACGGGCCGGATCGGCTCCTTCCACGCGGCGGCGCTGGCCCGCCACCCGGAGGCGGGCTCGCTCCTGCTCGCGGACGCCGATCCCGCGCGGGCGGCGCGCCTCGCCGACCGGCTCGGGGCCACCGCCGCGCCCTCCGTGGAGCAGGTCTTCACCTGGGGCGTCGACGCGGTGGTGGTGACCTCGGCGACCGACGCGCACGCGGACCTCGTCGTACGGGCCGTGCGCGGCGGGCTGCCGGTGTTCTGCGAGAAGCCGCTGGCCCCGGACCTGGCCCGGACGCTGGCGGCGCTGCGCGAGGTGGCGGCGGTCGGCGGCGTGCTCCAGGTGGGCTTCATGCGGCGCTTCGACGCGGGCTACCGCACGGCGCGGGAGCTGGTGCGTTCGGGCGCGCTCGGCCGGCTGCACACCGTACGGACGATGACGGCCGATCCCGCGCCGCCGAGCGCCGAGTACCTGGCGGCCTCGGGCGGGCTGTACCGGGACTGCCTCGTGCACGACTTCGACATGGTGCGCTGGGTGACCGGGCACGAGGTGACCGAGGTGTACGCGGCCGGGTCGGACGCGGGGCCGCCGAGGTTCCGGGAGACCGGGGACGTGGACACGGCGGCGGCCCTCCTCACCCTGGACGACGGGACCCTCGTCACCGCGACCGGCACCCGGTGCAACGGCGCCGGCTACGACGTGCGGATGGAGCTGGCCGGCGAGCTGGACCAGGTCTCCGCCGGGCTGGACGACCGTACGCCGATCGCCTCGACGGAGCCGCACGGCCCGCCTCCGGCGAGCAAGCCGTGGACGGGCTTCCTGGAGCGCTTCGCCCCCGCCTACGAGGCCGAGCTGGCGGCCTTCGTGCACCTGGTGCGGGGCGAGGGCGCCAACGCGTGCGACGGCCGTGAGGCGCTCGCCGCCTTCCGGGTCGCCGAGGCGTGCGAGCGCTCGCGGCGGGAGGGGCGCCGGGTGCGGATGGAGGAGCTCCCGGATCTGTGAGGGCCGGGCACGGGTGGGGATCGGCACGCCGGACGCCTACCGGCGCACGGTGAGCCGGCGGACCGGTCCCGTCCCGCGTAGTCGGGTGTGGGACGAGTGGGGGTCGGCGGAGGAGTCCGCGGCGTTCGCGCTGATGTCCACGACTGGCATCAGCCCACAGTACGGCGCCCGTTCGCCCCCGGACGCGGCCTTTTCGGCCACTCCTCAGGCGGCGGCTCGGCGCCCCCAGGCGGTGCCGGCGAGGACGAGGGCCGCGCCCGCGAGGCCGAGCGGGGCGAGGTGCTCGCCGCCGATGGCGATACCGGCGGCGGCCGCCCACAGGGGCTCGGTGCCCAGCAGCAGGCTGACGCGGGAGGGCGAGGTGCGGCGTACGGCCCACATCTGCACGAAGAAGGCGAAGAGCGTGCAGAGGAGGGAGAGGAACGCCAGCCCGGCCCACTCGGCCGGCCCGAAGCCGGCGGCGGCGGCCCAGGGGCTGTCCCCCGTACCCGGCAGGGCCGCCAGCAGGGCGAACACGACGACGGCCCCGCCGAGCTGCACGGTGGTCAGGGACAGCGAGTCGGCGTCCTGCACCGCCGGGATCCGGGCCATGAGCAGGACGTGCAGCGTCCGGGCGAGGGCGGCACCGAGGATGAGCAGGTCACCGAGGCTGGGCGCGGTGAACCCCGCGCCCTGGGTCAGCAGCAGGACCCCGGCGATCGAGACCCCGGCGGCCCCGAGGAATCCGGGGGAGGGCTTCCTCCGCTTCACGGCGGCCTCGGCCAGCGGCGTGAAGATCATGGTCAGACTGATGATCAGTCCGGCGTTGGTCGCGGACGTGTGGACGACCCCGTAGGTCTCCAGCAGGAAGATCCCGCCGAGTACGAGACCCAGCACTCCGGCCCCGCGCAGCTGTGCGGGGCTCAGCGCCCGCAGCCGCGCCCATCCGGCGACGACCAGCACGGGCAGGACGAGCGCGAACCGCAGCACGAGCACGGCGATCACGGTGTGGGCGGTGGTGATGCCCTTGGCCGCGAGGTAGCTGCCGCCCCACACGACGGCGACGGCCAGCACGGGCAGGTCCGCGAGCCAGGCCCCGCGCGGGGCGGTGGTGGGGGCGGGCGAGATCACGGTCATCGAAGCTCTCCAACGGCGCTCGGGAAGTGGAGACTTCGGCGGCTCGCACGGTGCGGGGTCACCGTACCGGAGGCGATCATGCCGGTCGAACGATTTCCGTACCTGTCGGACCCGACCCGTAGCATCGCGGTATGGCCGACCTCTACGCCCTTGACCTGGCGTTCGACCTGCTCGCATCCACCCCGGACCCCGTGCTCGCGGAGCTCCGCCGCCAGCTCGCGCCCGGCGGGATCCTCTCCTCCCGGGGCCCGGCCGCGCGGATCGGGGGCATGCTCGTGGGCGAGTTCGCCCCTGCCTCCGGCCCCGGCTGGGCGCTGACCAGCCGCCAGGAGGTGCCCGAGGAGGCGCTCCCCGCCCTCGAGGACCTGCTCGTGCTCCTCGCCCCGCACATCCGCCGGCCGGGCCCGGTCGGCCGGATCCGGCACCACGGGCACGAGTCCCCGGACCTCCTCGTCCTGCGCGAGGGCCGCGTGGTCCAGGTGGCCCTGGATCCCCGCTGAGCCCCCCGCCGGGCGCGAGGCGTCAGTCCGCGAACGTCCCGAACGCGGCGCGCCCGGTGGGCCGGTAGGTGTGGATGGCGGTCCCGCTGGACGTGGTCCTGGAGCCGGTCAGTTCGTAGGCGGTCGGCAGTCCGCCGGTCGGGAACAGCCGCCGCCCGCCGCCCAGGGACACCGGGAAGAACAGCAGGTTCAGCTCGTCGACGAGGTCCCGCGCCAGCAGCCACTGCGCGAGCTGCCCGCTGCCGTGCACCTGCAGCTCCCCGTCGAGGGCGTCCTTGACCCGGACGATCTCGCTCTGCAGCTGCTCCCCGTCGAGCACGGTGACCGGGCCCCACTCGGGCTCCTTCAGGGTCGTGGAGGCCACGTACTTGGGCAGCCGGTTCAGCTTGCCCGCGACGGGGTCGGCCGGGTCGTCGTGCTGCGGCCAGTAGCCCGCGAAGATCTCGTACGTGCGGCGCCCGAGCAGGAACGCCCCGGTGCGGCCGAAGACCTCGGTGATGAACTCCCCCATGCCCTCGTCGGCGAACGGCACGAGCCACCCGCCGTACTCGAACCCGCCGCTGCGGTCCTCCTCGGGCCCGCCGGGGGCCTGCATCACCCCGTCGAGGGTCAGGAAGGTGGTGAGGGTCAGCTTGCCCATGGCTCTGCGCTCCTTGCCCGTTCGTCGCCGTGCACCGGCCTACACCGGTTCAGCCTCCCGTCCGCCCGGTTCGCCGTCGCTCCGCCACGCGGGGAGGGCACCCGCACGCCGTGCCGCTGCGGGCCCGTCGACCGGGAACGACGCCTGGAACGCGAGGCGCCGGCCGGCCCCGTCGCCGATGCCGGTGAGGAGTTCGTCGAGCGCCATGAACTCCTCCCAGACCTCGCGGCAGCTCGCTGCGGCCAGTGCGGTGACGACGAGGTCCTCCAGGTCGGGGACCCGCTTGTTCTTCCAGATCTTGTCGGCCAGGCTGACCAGCAAGTCCTCCAGGCCGACGCCGGGTTCGGTCCACGAGGCGTGGGTGGCGGCGAAGCGGGCCCGCTCCGGGCCGACGCCGTGGCGCAGCAGCAGGTCCCGTCCGGCCGGCTCGTGCTCCGAGCCGGGGCCCGAGAGTTCGGCCACGTGGACCGTCTTGCCGATGTCGTGCGTCGCCGCCCCGAAGAGCACCGCCTCGCGGTCGAAGACCGCGGCGGGGCAGTGCTGTCCGACGCGGTCGACCAGCTGGTGCGCGACGTCGTGGACGGCGCGCAGGTGCGCCGCCAGCCGTGGTGGGGCTCCGAGGAGCGAGAGCAGCTCCGCCACGTCGTCGGGCAGGGGCAGCAGTCCGGGGTCGGCGCCGCCGCTCATGGCTCTGCCGAGGAGTGTGGTGGGCTTCATCGCGCCAGGGTACTGACGGCCGGGTCGAGGAGTTGGTCGCCGAGGGGGGTGCGGCGGTACAGGACGAGGCGGGCGTCCCGGGTGCGGGTGACCAGGCCGGTGCGGTGGAGGACGGCCAGGTGCTGGGAGACCGCGCTGGGGGTGACCCGGAGGCGGCGGGCGAGCTCGACGGTGGGCAGGGGCCCGTCGAGGAGGGCCAGGAGCGCGGCCTTCGGGGCGCCGATCAGTCCGGCGAGGGCGGTGGCGTCGGGCGGGGCGGGGGCGGACCACAGGGTCGCCACGCCCCGGCTGGGGTAGGCCAGGCCGGGCGGCTGGTCGGCGGTGACGGGCGGGGCGGGCTTGTGGGCAAAGACGGAGGGGATCAGCAGCAGTCCGCGGCCGGCGGCGGGGATGTGGAAGTCGCCGAGGACGTTGTCGATGCGCAGCGTCCCGCCGTCCCAGCGGAGGTCGGGGTGCATGTCGGCGAAGAGCCGGCGCGCCCCGCCGACGGCCAGCTGCCGGGCCCGGTAGGTCATGTCCGCTTCGAGCACGAGCCGCATGGCGGGCCAGGCCTGCTGGAGCGCGAGCGTCCAGTACCGGTGCAGCAGTTCGCAGACGGTGTCGCGCAGGGCGGCGACGGTGCCGTCGTCGTCGGCGAGCGCGGGGTGCAGGGGCTCGGGGAGCGGGTCGGGGTGGTGCGCGTCGAGCAGGTCCCGGCGGACGACGGCGGCGGGGGTGCGGCGGACGACGTCCAGTTCCTCGGCGAAGGTCGCGGAGAACCGCTCCGGGCGGGGGGTCAGGAAGTCGGGCGTCGTGCGGCGCCGCGCGACGAGCGAGGTGAGGAGTGCCGTGTCCGGCGTGCCGCCGATCCGGTGGACGGTCGCCGTACGCCAGGGGGTGTGGACCGCGGACAGCCCCGGCTCGCGGAGCACCCGGAGGCTCAGCACGGTGTCCATGAGCGGGGACAGGGCGAAGCGGGTGTCCGCGAGGTCGTCCGCGTCGAGCCCGAAGCTGATCATTAAGCCCGAGGCTACATCCATTGGCCCGGTCGGCGGGGTGGGCTGAACTGCCGGGCATGACGCAGAACCCACTCCCGCCACCCACCCCCGACCCACGGAGTGACCCCACTTCCGCCGCGTACCGCACCGCCCCGCCACCCCACCCCGGCCCGGTGGCCCCGGCGGCGCGGGCGGCGTCGGGAGATCGGCTCGGGCGGGGGTTGACCGTGCTGCTCTCGCTGACCTGTGCCGTCGCCGTGGGGAACATCTACTTCCCGCAGGCCGTCGTCCCGTTGGTCGCCGCCGGGCTCGGGACCTCGCCCGGCCGGGCGGCCGGGATCGTCACCGCCACGCAGGTCGGCTACACCCTCGGCATCTTCCTGCTCGTCCCCCTCGGCGACCGCCTCCCGTACCGCCGCCTCCTGGTCACCCTCCTCGCGGCCAGCGGCACGGCCCTGCTGGCCGCCGCCCTCGCCCGCGGCCTCACCCAGCTCCTCGCCGCCGGCGTCCTCGTCGGGGTGACCACCACGGCCGCCCAGCTGATCGGCCCGATGGCCGTCGGCCTCGTCGCGGAGCGGCGGCGCGGGGCGGTGATGGGGACCCTGCTCAGCGGATCCATCGGCGGCATGCTGCTGGCCCGTACCTTCGGCGGTGCGCTCGGCGAGCGGTTCGGGTGGCGGGCCCCGTACTGGGTGGCCGGGCTGGTGGTGCTGGGCCTCGCCGTCGTCCTGGCCCGCGCGCTGCCCGCCACCGGCGCCGCCCCCGTGCCCCGGGTGCCGCTCCGCGCGCTGCCGCTGCGGCCGCTGCGGCTGCTGCGCGCCGAGCCCGAACTGCGCCGCTCCGGCTGGTACCAGGCGTCCCTGTTCGGCGGGTTCTCCGCCGTGTGGGTCTGCCTGGCACTGCACCTCACCGGCCCGCGCTACGGTTTCGGCCCGCAGGCCCTGGGGCTCGTCGCGCTCACGGGCGCGGTCACCATGGCGTGCACCCCGGTGGCCGGCCGCCTCGTGGACCGCGTCGGCCCCGACCGGGTCAACCTCGTCTGCTTCCTCGCCACGCTCACCGCCGCGGGGGTCCTCGCCGTCGGCTCCCTGGGCGGCACCACGGGGCTCGTCGCGCTCGTCCTCGGCACGCTGGTCCTCGACACCGCCATGCAGTGCAGGACGGTCGCCAACCAGGCCCGTTTCTACGCCCTGCGCGGCGACTCCCACAGCGCGCTCAACACCGCCTACATGACCTGCGGTTACCTCGGCGGCAGCGCCGGGTCCTGGCTCGGCCTGCAGGTCTACCGCTGCGCCGGCTGGCCGGGGGTGTGCGCGCTGCTGGCCCTGCTGGCGCTGCCCGCCGTCGACTCCGCCCGCCGCGTACGCGCCGCGGAACGCGAGGTCGGATTCCTGCCAGCGGCCCGGACCCCCCGGAGATTTCATTGAACTCGCAACCAATCAGCGGGATCGACGAGAGGAAACACCGTGAACGGCAACGCAGTGGCCCTGGTGACCGGAGGCAGCCGCGGGATCGGGGCGGCGAGCGCCCTGAAGCTCGCCGAGGACGGGGCCGACGTCGCGATCACGTACGTCAACGAGGCCGGGGCGGCGGCGGAAGTCGTCGGGAAGATCGAGGCGCTCGGCCGCCGCGCGGTCGCCGTACGGGCCGACGCCGCCGACCCGGCGGCCGCCGCCCTGGCGGTGGAGCGGACGGTCCGGGAGCTCGGGCGGCTGGACGTGCTGGTCAACAACGCGGGCATCGGCGTGCTCGGGCCGCTGGACGCCCTCGGCGCGGACGACGTGGACCGGGTGCTCGCCGTGAACGTGCGCGGGGTGTTCCTCACCGCGCAGGCGGCGGCCGGGCACCTGGGCACCGGCGGGCGGATCATCACCATCGGCACCTGCATGACCCAGCGGGTGCCCGGCCCGGGCGGCACGCTCTACACGATGAGCAAGTCGGCGCTGATCGGGCTGACCAAGGCCCTCGCACGGGAACTGGGCGAGCGCGGCATCACCGCCAACATCGTCCACCCGGGGCCGGTGGACACCGACATGAACCCGGCGGACGGCCCGTACGCCGCCCCGCAGGCGGCGATGACCGCCGTCGGGCGGTTCGGCACCGCCGCGGAGGTGGCCGCCGTGGTGGGCTTCCTCGCCGGCCCCCAGGCCGCGTTCGTGACGGGCGCGGAGTTCTCCGTGGACGGCGGGCACGCCGCGTAGGGGGTGTTGCGAAACCTTCGCGACACCCCCTCGGCCCGGCCCCGCGGGTCAGGGCAGCCAGCGGCCGCCCGCCATCAGGTCGCGGCCGGCGATCTCGTTCACCTCGCGCCAGGCCTGGATCCACTCCGGCACGATCCGGAAGTAGGGGTAGGGGACGGCGAAGGAGCCGGGGTCGAAGCCGGTGTGGGCCGCGAAGGCCTCCCGTTCGCCGGGGGCGAGGTCCGACACGTCGAGCGTGGTCGCGGTGCCCTCGACGAGGACCACGTCACGGGTGAGGCCGAAGGCGAGGCGCACCCTGCCGTTCGCGGCGAGGTTGCGGCCGGTGGGCACGGTGGCGCGGGTCGACAGCAGGAAGGTCGCGCCGTCCCAGAGGAAGGAAAGGGGGACGAGGCAGGGGACGCCGGCGGCGTCGGCGGTGGCGACCCAGACGTCGTTGTCGCTCTCGAAGCGCGCGAGGGTGTCCTTGCGCCGGGTCTCGCGTGCGCGCGGCGGCTCCGGGACGTCGGTCATGTACGTTGCCCTCCCGTCGGGGTCGGGGGCCACCGGTCGGGCCTCCGGGGCCCATCCTGCCCCACCCGTAACGGAGTTGGTACGAAAGAACGCCGGAGGGGCGCACCGTCGAACGGTGCGCCCCTCCGGGCCGTGCGCGCCCCGGGGGTGTCGGCCCCCGGGGCGGGATGTGGGTGGCGTCAGCCGCCCAGTTCCTGGTGACGGGCGGCCAGGGCGGCCGCGCCGTTCTCCGTCAGCGAGCCGAAGAGGCGCAGACGGGAGAAGCCGCCGTCCGGGAAGATGTCGATCCGGACGTGGGTGCCGACCGCCGGGACGTCCAGCACGAAGCGGTGGTTGGTGTCGGGCTGCAGGCGGGTGCGCGGCAGGAACTCGGTCCACTCGCCCTCCTCGCCCGTCTTGACGGACAGCGAGGCCCAGCCGGCCGAGTTGCCCTTCAGGTACGCGGTGTCGATCTCGACGGCGCGGATCTCGGACTCGGTGACGAGCTGGTAGCGGATCCAGTCGTTGCCGTTGTCACGGCGGCGCGCGGTTTCCCAGCCGTCGTCCATCTTGCGGGAGCGGCCCGGGTTGATGGTGTTGGTCGGCGGGGAGTAGAAGCGGTTGGACGCGTCCTGGACGGAGCCGCCGTTCTCCAGCGCCACCACGTCGAAGGAGCCGAGGGCCGCCAGCCACGCCGGGTCCGGCAGGACCTCGCCGTAGACGCGCAGGCGGGCGATGCCGCCGTCGGGGTGCTGGTTGACGCGCAGGTGCGTGAAGCGCTGCTCGACGGCGACCTCGAAGCCGTTGGCCGCGTGGCCGCCGACCGGGGTGCGCTCCACCAGGGTCGTCCACTTCACGTCGTCGCCCAGGAGCTCCTCCGGGGTCGGCGCCAGGGCGCCCTCCCAGTTGGTGCCCTCGATGGAGACGGCCTGCGGCATGTTGCCGCGGAAGTGGGCGGTGTCGACGACGATGCCGCGGATCACGCCGGGGGCGCCCAGGCGGACCAGCGCCCAGTCGTGGTCCTCGGGGGTCGGCCAGGGCTGGGTGGCGGAGACGCCGCGGCGGCGGCGGGTCTCCCAGCCGTCCATGACCTTGCCCTTGTGGCCGAAGTCCTCGGGGTCGAAGTGGGCGGCCTCGGAGATCAGCAGGTTCTCGCGCTGGGCGAAGAACTCGTCGTTGGCGGCGATGACACCGGCGCCCAGCTCACGGGCGGCGAGGTTCGCGTACTGGGTGAACGGGAAGTCCGCGGTGCGGTAGTCCGCGTACGGGTCGCCGCCTCCGTACGGGTTCGCGTTACCGGTGAAGGAAGCCAGTCCAGTTGAACGCTGTGCCACTGTCAGTTCTGCCTTTCGAGGAGGAGGCCCGTGGGCTCGGTCGGAGTGCCGTGGTCGGCGATCTGGGTGCCGCGCAGCCAGGTGGACTTGACGACGCCGTGCAGGGTCCTGCCCGCGTACGCCGTCACCTGGTTGCGGTGGTGGAGTTCGGCCGGGTCCACGGTGAACGTTTCTTCAGGGGCCAGGACGGCGAAGTCGGCGTCGCGGCCGGCCTCGATCGCGCCCTTCTGGGCCAGTCCGGCGAGGGCGGCCGGGGCGGCGGACATCCAGCGGACGACGTCCTCGAGGGTGCGTCCGCGCTTGCGCGCCTCGGTCCAGATGGCGGGGAGGCCCAGCTGGAGGGAGGAGATGCCGCCCCACGCGGTGGCGAAGTCGCCGGTCTTGAGGTCGGCGGTGGAGGGCGAATGGTCGGAGACGATGCAGTCGATCGTGCCGTCGGCGAGCGCGTCCCACAGGACGTCCTGGTTCGCGGCCTCGCGGATGGGCGGGCAGCACTTGAACTCGGTGGCGCCGTCCGGGACTTCCTCGGCGGTGAGCGTGAGGAAGTGCGGGCAGGACTCGACGGTGATCCGCACGCCCTCGGCCTTGGCGGCGGCGATCAGCGGCAGCGCGGAGGCGGAGGACAGGTGCAGGACGTGCACGCGGGCGTCTCGTCGCTTCGCCTGGTCGATCAGGTTCTGGATCGCGGTGTTCTCGGCGTCCTGGGGGCGGGAGGCCAGGAAGTCGGCGTACTTGGGGCCCGGGTTCTGCGGGGCGGACTCCAGGTGGTGGGGGTCCTCGGCGTGCACGATCAGCAGGCCGCCGAAGCCGGTGATCTCGGCGAGCGAGGTGGCCAGCTGCTCCTGGTCCAGCAGGGGGAACTCGTCGACGCCGGAGGGCGACAGGAAGCACTTGAAGCCGTAGACGCCGGCGTCGTGCAGGGGGCGCAGGTCCTTGACGTTGTCCGGCAGGGCGCCGCCCCAGAAGCCGACGTCGACGTGCGCCTTGGTCCGGGCGACCTCCTGCTTGACGCGGAGGTTGTCGACCGTGGTGGTGGGCGGCAGGGAGTTGAGCGGCATGTCCAGGATCGTGGTGATGCCACCGGCCGCGGCGGCGCGGGTGGCCGTCCAGAAGCCCTCCCACTCGGTGCGGCCCGGGTCGTTCACGTGGACGTGGGTGTCGACCAGGCCGGGGAGCAGGACGTCGTCGCCGAAGTCCTCGAGTCGGGCTCCGGCCGGTACATCGGCGTCGTGCGGCAGCACGGCCGTGATCTTCCCGCCGGCGACGGCCACCGAGGCGGCACGCGTCCCCTCGGGGGTGATGACGCGCGTCGAGCGCAGTACCAGTTCCACAGCCACGTCGGACACCGGAACCTCCCCATCTACTTCCACAGAGCGAAATTCAACGTTCTGTTGACGGAGTCTGCGGGGCGATGGAGAACCAGTCAAGAGCGCCCGGAGGGACTGCTGACACACCAGCACCCGCAATTGGATGTTTCCACAGGATGGAATTAAGGTTTCGCTATACAGAATGTAGCTACCGCCACCGGGACTCGGACAGGTAACTTCGCGAGGACGTCCGCCCCCGGACATACCGCCTCTGACCGGCGGAGACGGTATCGCCCCTGGTCTAGGGCCGACGCCGACTGACCGGTAGGCTGCTTCCTTGCCTGCCAGCACCGAAAGGACCGCGCCGTGCCGACGTCCAGCGCCAGCACCACCGACGCTTCCGCCAAGACCACCGCCGCCAGCGGTGGCGTCCAGTCCCTTGAGCGCGCCTTCGATCTGCTCGAACGCATGGCCGACGCAGGGGGCGAAGTCGGCCTCAGCGAGCTCTCCGCCGCCAGCGGACTGCCGCTGCCGACGATCCACCGTCTCATGCGCACCCTCGTCGCGTGCGGCTATGTCCGTCAGCAGCCCAACCGACGTTACTCCCTCGGGCCGCGCCTGATCCGCCTCGGCGAGTCCGCGTCGCGCCTGCTGGGCACCTGGGCCCGCCCCTACCTGGCGCGCCTGGTCGAGGAGACCGGCGAGACGGCCAACATGGCGCTGCTCGACGGGGACGAGATCGTCTACGTCGCCCAGGTGCCGTCGAAGCACTCCATGCGCATGTTCACCGAGGTCGGCCGCCGGGTGCTGCCGCACTCCACCGGCGTGGGCAAGGCGCTCCTCGCGTACACCCCCGCGGAGGAGGTGCGCGCCCTGCTGGCGCGCACCGGGATGCCCGCCGCGACCGAGAAGACCATCACCACGCCCGAGGGCTTCCTGGAGGCGCTGGAGAAGGTCCGCAAGGCCGGCTACGCGGTCGACGACAACGAGCAGGAAATAGGAGTCCGCTGCCTCGCGGTCTCCGTGCCGAACTCGCCGACCGCCGCGGCGATCTCCATCTCGGGCCCCGCCGGGCGCGTCACGGAGGCCGTGGCCGAGTCGTTCGTGCCGATCCTGCAGGGCGTGGCCGAGGAGCTCTCGGTGGCGCTGGCCAACCAGAACCCGGCGTAACGGCCGGTTCCGTACGTACGAGAGCCCCGGCTCCCCTCGCGCCGAGGGGAGCCGGGGCCTTCGCGTGCCCGCCTCAGGAGGCCGGTACCGATCCGGCTCAGGAGGCCGGTACCGGCTCGGCGCCCTGCGTCAGGCGGCCGTCGGTCATGGTCGCCGTGCGGTCCATCCGGTCCAGGTGCGCGTGGTCGTGCGTGACCAGCACGGTGGCCGTGGAGCGCTCCCGGGTCAGGGTGACCAGCAGCTCCAGGACGGCCGCGCCGCGCTCGTGGTCCAGGGCGCTGGTCGGCTCGTCGACCAGCAGCACGGCCGGCTCGTTCATCAGGGCGCGGGCGATGTTGATCCGCTGGCGCTGGCCGCCGGAGAGCTGGTGGGGGCGCTTGTCGGCCTTGTCGGCCAGTCCCACCGCGTCAAGCAGGTCCAGCGCACGGCGGCGCACGGTGCGGGCGGGGCGCCCCGACAGGTGCGTCATGACCTGGAGCTGTTCGGCCGCGGTGAGCGAGGCGAGCAGGTTCGGCTGCTGGAAGACGATGCCGATCTTCTCCCGGCGCAGCGCCGCCTTCGCGGCGGGCCCGAGTTCGGTGACGTCCGTACCGGCGACCACGACCCGGCCGGAGTCCGGGGTGACCAGGGTGGCGGCCACCGCGAGCAGGCTGGACTTGCCGGAGCCGGAGGGCCCGACGACGGCCGTCAGGGTGCCCGCGGGGACCTCCAGGCCGACCGAGTCGAGCGCGGTGAGCCTCCCGTCGCCGTCGGGGTAGGTGAGCGTGACGTCGTGGACGAGGAGGGTCATCGGGCGCTCCCGAGGGCGGTCAGCGGGTCGACGGCGGTGATCCGCCGGATGGACAGGGCGGCGCCCAGCGCACCGAGCACGATCATGATCGCGGCGGGCACGAGCACGGTGGCGGCGTCGAGGACGAAGGGCACGTCCCCGCCGCTGATCAGCGCACCGAAGCCGGCGGCGAGCGCGGTGCCCAGCCCGGTGCCGACGGCGAGCATGACCACGGCCTGGCCGAGGGCGTCCTTCAGCAGGTAGGGCGTCGAGGCACCCAGGGCCTTCAGTACGGCGATGTCGGCGCTGCGCTGGATCGTCCACACCGTGAAGAAGGCCCCTATGACCAGCGCGGAGATGGCGAAGAGGAAGCCGCGCATCAGCTGCAGCGAGCCGTTCTCGGAGGTGTACGAGCCGATGGCGCTCAGCGCCTCGTCCGGGGTCATCGCCCTGGTCCCGGCCGCCCGGTCCGCGCCGGCCAGGTCCGCCTTGCGGTCCGCGGTGACGGCGACGACGGTGGCCACGGTCCCGGTGGAGGAGCCGGGGTTCCCGATGCGCTGCCAGTCGCCCAGGTCCGCCCAGACGACCGGGGTGTGGCTGAAGGCGGCCGTGCCGGAGACCGTGGCCACGGTCAGCTCCAGCGGGCCGATCCTGACCCTGGCACCCGCGGTGAGGCCGCCGAGCTCCTTCGCGGCCTTCTCCGTGAGCACCACCCGGCCCGGGCCGGGCCGGGCCCCGTCCGGGACGAGCCCGCCCGCCGGGTCCACGCCGAATACGGAGACGCCGGCGGTGCGGTCGCCCGAGACGGCGTTGGTGGTGCGGATCCCGAGCGGCTCCGCGGAGCTCACCCCGGGCTGCTTCCGCCAGGCCTCCCAGGCGCTCTCGGGCACCTGGGAACTGGTGAACGACACCTTCTGGTCCCCGGAGGGCGCGGCGAAGGCCAGGTGGGTGGCGGGCAGGCCGGTGACGGCCGAGATGTTCTCCCGGGCCAGGCCGGAGGTGAGCCCGGACAGCAGGCCGACCAGCAGCGTGATCAGCAGCACGACCGAGCCCATGAGGGCGAATCGGCCCTTGGCGAACCGTAGATCTCTCCATGCGACGAACATGTCCCCACCCTCGTCCTCCGGGTGGCCCCGGGGCATCGCGCCACGGGAGCGTTCCTGGTATCGAAGGACGCACCCGGACATCAAACTTTCGGTTGACCGGGGGCGCCCCGGCCCGAATTACGCTGGTCGGGCCATGGTTGTTCAGAATCCCCCCGCACCGCGCCCCCTCACCCCCGTCTCCCGCGTCCTGCGGCTGTGCCTGCACGCGCTGCTCTTCGGGCTGCTCGCACTGGCCGCCGGGCGGGCCGTCGCCGACTCCGCGCCCGGGGCCGGGTGGGTGGTCGCCGCCTGCGCGCTGCTGGCCGCCGTCTACGTGGCCGGCGTACGGGCCCCCTCGGTGCACCGCTCGCCGCGTGCGGCGGCGGTGTGGCTGGCGGCGCTGGCCGCCGCCTGGGCGGCGCTGCTCGTGGTCTCGCCCGACGGGCTGTGGATCGCCTTCCCGCTGTACTTCCTGGAGCTGCACCTGCTGCCGCTGCGCTGGGGCGTCACGGCCGTCGCGGTGACCGCCTGCGCGGCCATCGCCGGTTTCCTCGGGCACAGCGGCGCGGTGACCCCCGGGGCCTTCCTGGGGCCGCTGCTGGGCGGCGCGGTGGCGGTGGCGACCGTACTGGGCTACCAGGCGCTGTACCGGGAGAGCGAGCGGCGCCGGGAGCTGATCGAGGAGCTCATCGCGACCCGGGCCGAGCTGGCCGCGGCCGAGCGGGGCGCCGGGATCATGGCCGAGCGGGAGCGGCTCGCCCGGGAGATCCACGACACCCTCGCGCAGGGCCTGTCCTCCATCCAGCTGCTGCTGCGGGCGGCGGAGCGGGCCCTCTCCGAGGCTCCGGCGGGCGGTGCGCGCCCGGCCCCGTCTGCCGTGGAAACGGCCCGGGCCCGGACCGCGGCGGCCGGCAGCGGGGCCGGGGCCACCACGGCCGGCAGCGGGGCCGAGGTCTCCGCAGCTCAGGCGGCGGCACTCGCGCACATCGCCCGGGCGCGGGAGGCCGCGCAGGAGAACCTCGCCGAGGCGCGCCGCTTCGTACGGGCCCTCACCCCGCCCGACCTGGAGCACGGGTCGCTCGCCGCCGCACTGGAGCGGCTGTGCGCGGGGGCTCCCGGGCCCCGGGTGCGGTTCTCGCTGAGCGGCAGCCCCCGCGAGCTGCCGACCCCGTACGAGGTGGCCCTGCTGCGGATCGCCCAGTCGGCGCTGGCCAATGTGGTGCGGCACGCGCGGGCCGGCCGCGCCGAGATCACGCTGACCTTCATGGACGCCTCGGTGACGCTGGACATCGTCGACGACGGGCGGGGTTTCGACCCCTCCTCGGCCGCGTCGGCCTCGGGCGACGGGGGCTTCGGGCTGCCCGCGATGCGCTCGCGCGCCGAGTCCCTGGGCGGGCTGTTCACCGTGGAGTCCGATCCGGGCCAGGGCACCGCCGTGGCCGTCACCCTGCCGTTGCCCCTGGAGGCGTCCCGATGACGATCCGGCTGCTGCTCGCCGACGACCACCCGGTGGTCCGGGCCGGGCTGCGCGCGGTGCTGGACACCGAACCGGACTTCGCCGTGGTGGCCGAGGCCGCGACCGCCGAGCGGGCCGTGGAACTGGCGGCCGCCGAGGCGGTGGACGTGGTCCTGATGGACCTCCAGTTCGGACCGGGCATGCACGGCTCCGCGGCGACGGCCCTGATCACGGCCCGCCCGGGCGCCCCGCGGGTGCTGGTGCTGACCACGTACGACACGGACGCGGACATCCTGGCGGCGGTGGAGGCGGGCGCCTCGGGCTACCTGCTCAAGGACGCGCCGCCGGAGGAGCTGGCGGCGGCCGTCCGCACGGCCGCCGCGGGGCAGTCGGCGCTGGCCCCGGCGGTGGCGCTGCGGCTGATGGACCGGATGCGGACTCCGGCGGAGGCGCTGACCAAGCGGGAGCTCGAGGTGCTCCAGCTGGTCGCGGACGGACTGTCGAACCAGCAGATCTCGAAGAAGCTGTTCCTGAGCCAGGCCACGGTCAAGTCCCACCTGGTGCACATCTACGCCAAGCTCGGCGTGGACTCCCGCACCTCGGCGGTGGCCGCCGCCGCGACCCGCCGGCTCATCCGCACGCCGTAGCCGCAGCCGCTGCGCGGAGCTCGTAACAGGGCTCGGTACGGGGGCGGGCCCCAGGTCGGATGCACCGGGCAGCAGGCGGGTACGGGCCGCGGGGCGCCGTCAGGATTCGAGGTGTTCGAAGCACACCCCGGAGCAGCGGCAGGAAAGCGACGGTCCCGATGTCCGCCACACGCAAGGTCACGCCTCACCGGCTCACCCCCGCTCCCGCGGCGCCGGCGCCGATCCGCACCGCCTACACGCTCTGGCTCACGGCCGTGGCCGCCGGAGCCTTCGAGACCGCCCTCGCAATCGGCCGGATGGTGGCCGACGGGACCGCCTCCGCCGGGGAGATCGGCGTGGGCCTGGCCGTGCGGCTGACCGTCTTCACCGTCGCCGTGCTCGTCGCGCGGCGGATGCGGGACGGTGCCCGATGGGCCCGGATCGCCCTCACGGTCGGCCTCGGGGTGCTCGGTACGGCCTCGATGGTGGTGCAGCCGCTCGGGTACCTCGCCGACGGCGGTTCGGTCGCGGCGGCTCTGTCGCAGGCGGGCGCCCTCGACCGGGTGTTCGGCGCGAGCCGCGCCGTGCACGTGGCGGCCGTGCTCACCGCCGTGGTCCTGATGTTCCGCCCGGCGGCGAACGCGTACTTCCGGCCCCGTACCTGAGCGCCGCGGCCAGGGGGTGCGGCGGGAGTGCGTGCCGGGCGCCGTGGGCGCCGTGCGGGACCTTCGCGACACCCTCTACGCCACCCAGTGCGGCCGTTCCACCGCGGGGGCCAGGGGGACGCCGTCGTGGAAGGCCGCCGCGAGGCGGCGGACGCCCTCGTCCAGGCGGTCGGCGGGCAGGGTGTACGGGATGCGGAGCCGGTGTTCGAAGGTGCCCGGGTCGACGCCGAAGCGGGCACCCCGGCCGATGTGGACCCCGGCCGCCGCGGCCCGCTCGGCCAGGGCGGAACTGACCGGCTCCCCCAGGTCCACCCAGAGCGAGAGCCCGCCCGGCGGGAGCCGCCAGGACCATTCGGGGGTGTGCCGCTGGAGGGACCGTACGAGGGCCTCGCGCTGGATCCGCAGCTGTGCGAGACGCGCGGGCAGGGTCCGGTCGAGGTCGTCGAGGAGCGGGAGAGCCACGAGCTGGTCGAGGACCGAGCCGGTCATGTCCGCCGAGACCCGTACGGCCGTCAGCTCGGTGATCATCTTCGCGCCGGCCCGGATCCAGCCGACCCGCAGCCCGCCCCAGTGCGTCTTGCTCAGCGAGCCGATGGTGATCACGTGCTCGGCGCCGCCGCGGGCGGCCAGTGAGGCCAGCGGCGCGGGCGCGGGGACGTCCAGGGCGATGTCGGCGATGGTCTCGTCGACCACCAGCCACGTGCCGGTGGACCGGGTCGCCGCGAGCAGCCGCAGCCGCTGCTCCGGCGGCATGAGGCTGCCCGTCGGGTTGTGGAAGTCGGGGACGGCGTACGCGAGCCGCGGCACCGTCTGGCGCAGGGTGGACTCGGCGATGTCCATGTCCCAGCCCGCGTCGGAGACGGCTATGGAGCCGGTGCGCACCCGCGCGTGGCGCAGGGCGTCGAGGGCGTTGGCGTAGGTCGGGTTCTCGGTGACGACCCGGTCCCCGGGTCGGCACAGCAGGCTGACGACGAGCGCGAAGGCCTGCTGGGCACCGGCCGTGACCAGGATCTGCTCGGGGCGCGTGGGCAGTCCGCGCCGGGTGAACCGGTCGGCGACGGCGGCGCGCAGGTCGGGCAGGCCGAAGGGGTGGTAACCGGGCGTGCGGCTGAGCTCGGGCAGCCTCGGGGCGGCCCGGGCGAAGGCCTCGGCGAGGCTGCCCTCGGGGGCGCCCATGGCGGCGATGGCCAGGTCGATGCCGGGATCGCCGTCGGCCTGGTAGCCGCCGGCGCCGACGAGGGCGTGGGCCCCGACGGGCCGGTGGCCGTCGGGGAGCTCGGTCCAGGTGCCGGCGCCGCGGCGGCTGCGGACGTAGCCGCTCCCGCGCAGCAGGTCGTAGGCGCCGGTGACGGTGGCCCGGCTGGCGCCGACGGCTTCGGCGAGCTCGCGCTCGGCGGGCAGACGTACGTGGAGGGCGACGCGGCCGTCGAGGATCAGGGTGCGGATCGCGTCGGCGAGGGACCGGTAGCCGGGGCGGGCCAGGACCTCCGCGGGGAGCAGCGCCGCGAGCTGGCGGCTGCCGATGATCCTGTCCGCTGTGTGGACGACTCGCCCGTTTGCCATGCCAACCTCCCCTGATTGGCTCTGCCGACCAGGCCAATCGAGGTCCAGACTCGCCGTATTGGCCCCCGATTGGCAAGGAGAAGCCGAGATGCTGACCGACCGTGACGAGCGCGCCCTGCTGGCCTCCGCCGAGAACCGGATCTCCGAGCCGCTGCGCCCCCGCGCCGCGCTGGCCTCCGTACTGGGTGTCCTGGGTGTCCTGAAGCGCCGCCGGGCGTCGCCCGAGGAGCGAGAATCGGAGACATGCCGGTTGACACCGCCACAGACCTCGGCCCCCCTGCCCGCACCGGTCCCCCGCTGATCGCGGGCCTGCTCCTGGCGGCCGGCGGCGGGCGGCGGCTGGGCGGCCGTCCCAAGGCGCTGCTCCCCTACCGCGGCCGCCCGCTGGTCGAGAACGCCGTACGGGTGCTGCGCGAGGCGGGCTGCGGCCCGGTGCACGTGGTGCTCGGCGCCTCGGCCGCCGAGGTCCGCGAGCGGGCGGACCTGGCCGGCTGCACGGTCGTGGACAACCCCGACTGGGCGCAGGGCATGGGTTCCTCCCTGCGGGCCGGCCTCGCCTCGCTGGCCGGTACGGGCGCGAGCGCCGCCCTGGTCTCGCTGGTGGACCAGCCGGGGATCGGCCCGGCCGCCGTGTCCCGGGTCCGGGAGGCGTACCGCTCCCCGGCGAGCCTGGCCGCCGCGGCGTACGACGGGGAGCGCGGCCATCCGGTGCTGTTCGGCGCGCGGCGGTGGGCGGACGTCGCGGCCACGGCGACGGGCGACAAGGGTGCGCGGGCGCACCTCGCGCGACACGCCGGGGAGCTCGTCCTGGTGGAGTGCGGGGACGTCGCGGAGGCCTTCGACATCGACACGCCGCCCGACCTGGCCCGTCTCTCCTGAGCACCGTGTGACGGTGATGGCACTGAGGGCCACGAGGATGCGGAATCTGTCGACTCAGAGAATCTCGACATCAACAAACCATTGAACTTCCACCATGAGGAAATTACTATCCACTGGTCAGAAGCGCCCTGAACCACATTCGGCGCCCGCGACCGTATACCGGAACTCTCCACACCCGACGACACTGCGTGCCGTCCAGCGCGAGCATTCCCCCGCGGCCGCCAGGCACCGCCGCTGAAGGAGTGACAGATATGTCCGCACCAGCGCCGTCCCCGCTGGCCATCGTCGATGCCGAGCCCCTGCCCCGGCAGGACGAGGTCCTGACCGAGGCGGCCCTCGCCTTCGTGGCGGAGCTCCACCGGCGGTTCGCCCCCCGCCGCGCCGAGCTCCTGGCCCGCCGCGCCGAGCGCCGCGCCGAGATCGCCCGGACCTCCACCCTCGACTTCCTCCCGGACACCGCACAGGTCCGCGAGGGAGACTGGAAGGTCGCCCCGGCCCCGGCCGCGCTGAACGACCGCCGCGTGGAGATCACCGGTCCGACGGACCGCAAGATGACCATCAACGCCCTGAACTCGGGCGCCAAGGTCTGGCTCGCCGACTTCGAGGACGCCTCCGCCCCCACCTGGGAGAACGTCGTCCTCGGCCAGCTCAACCTGATCGACGCCTACGAGCGCCGCATCGACTTCACCGACGCCCGCACCGGCAAGGCGTACGCTCTCAAGCCCGCCGCCGAGCTGGCGACCGTCGTCATGCGCCCGCGCGGCTGGCACCTCCAGGAGCGCCACCTCCAGTTCGAGGGCGCCCCGGCCTCCGGCTCGCTGGTCGACTTCGGCCTGTACTTCTTCCACAACGCGCAGCGCCTGATCGACCTCGGCAAGGGCCCGTACTTCTACCTGCCGAAGACGGAGTCGCACCTGGAGGCGCGCCTCTGGAACGAGATCTTCGTCTTCGCCCAGGACTACGTCGGCATCCCGCAGGGCACCGTCCGCGCGACCGTCCTCATCGAGACGATCACCGCCGCGTACGAGATGGAGGAGATCCTCTACG
The DNA here is from genome assembly GCF_055585365.1 of Streptomyces sp. NPDC053432. Classification (NCBI taxonomy): domain Bacteria; kingdom Bacillati; phylum Actinomycetota; class Actinomycetes; order Kitasatosporales; family Streptomycetaceae; genus Streptomyces; species Streptomyces sp. NPDC053432. The sequence goes on along the minus strand of NZ_JBVJKF010000003.1, from coordinate 141,221 downwards.
AGCTGCGCGACCACGCGGCGGGCCTGAACGCCGGCCGCTGGGACTACCTCTTCTCCATCGTCAAGAACTTCCGTGACGGCGGGGAGAAGTTCGTCCTGCCGGACCGCAACGCGGTGACGATGACGGCCCCGTTCATGCGTGCGTACACCGAGCTGCTCGTGCGCACCTGCCACAAGCGCGGCGCGCACGCCATCGGCGGCATGGCAGCCTTCATCCCGTCCCGCAAGGACGCCGAGGTCAACAAGATCGCCTTCGCGAAGGTCAAGGCGGACAAGGACCGCGAGGCGGGCGACGGCTTCGACGGCTCCTGGGTCGCCCACCCGGACCTGGTCCCGATCGCGATGGCCTCCTTCGACGCCGTGCTCGGCGAGAAGCCGAACCAGAAGGACCGCCTGCGCGAGGACGTCTCGGTCGCCCCGGGCGAGCTCATCGCGATCGACTCCCTGGACGCGAAGCCCACTTACGAGGGTCTGCGCAACGCGGTCCAGGTCGGCATCCGCTACATCGAGGCGTGGCTGCGCGGCCTCGGCGCCGTCGGCATCTTCGGCCTGATGGAGGACGCGGCCACCGCGGAGATCTCGCGCTCGCAGGTCTGGCAGTGGATCAACGCGGGCGTCGTCTTCGAGAACGGCGAGACGGCCACGGCCGACCTGACCCGCAAGATCGCGACCGAGGAACTGGCCGCCATCCGCTCGGAGGTCGGCGAGGACGCCTTCGCCTCCGGCAAGTGGCAGCAGGCCCACGACCTCTTCCTCCAGGTCTCCCTGGACGCGGACTACGCGGACTTCCTGACCCTCCCCGCGTACGACCAGCTCGCCGGCTGACACTCGCACAGCAGCCGCGCGTGAACGGCTCCGCCCCCGCCGCCCCACGGCAGCGGGGGCGGAGCCGTTTCCGTACGCGCGCACGGTGCGGGACGTGGGGCCGGTGGTGGGAGGGGGGTGAGGGCGGGCCGAACGACCGGTCGGTCGTTACTTGTTCGTAACTTCCCTGTACCTAGCGGTAACAAGCGCGCCCGTGGCACCTTTCCGTTGCCACCGGCCGGCGGTACCCCCACTTCACAGCCACGCGACGGAGTCGTAGCCGACTTCGGCATGGCCGAACGCAGGAGTTCCGCAGTGATCGGATTCCGCACCGCAAGCAAGGACCGGGACCGCCGTCGGGTGCGACGGGCGGCCGGGGCCGGGATGGTTCTGCCGCTCGCCGTCGGGGCGCTGCTGGCAGGCGGCGCCGGGACCTCCGTCGCGAGCACCGGGAGCGGCCCCACCGCCGTGGTGTCCATGGGCGACAGCTACATCTCGGGCGAGGCCGGCCGCTGGAAGGGCAACAGCCTCACCAACACCGGCAGCCGCAACGGCACCGACCGGGCGTGGATCAGCGGCAGCACGTACGACCCCGCCAAGGTGTACGGGACCACCGCGGGCGGCTGCCACCGGTCGGACTCCGCCGAGGTGCGCAGCGCGGGTGCGGTAGCCGACGTGGCGGTGAACCTCGCCTGCTCGGGGGCCGTCTCGCAGAACGTGTTCCGGGCGGCCAACGGCGGCGTGGCGTTCAAGGGCGAGGCCCCGCAGGCCGATCAGCTGGCCGCGGTGGCCGCGAGCAACGACGTCAAGGTGATCGCGCTGTCCATCGGCGGGAACGACCTGGGCTTCGCCGACATCATCAAGGAGTGCGCGCTCGACTTCAGCCTCTGGTACTCCTACTGCTACGACGACCAGCAGGCCGTGGTGGACGGGAAGATCGACGCGGCGATGGCGGGCGTGGGCAAGTCCGTGGACGAGATCCGGGCCGTGATGCGGGCTGCCGGGTACGCCGACTCCTCGTACCGGATCGTGTTGCAGTCCTACCCGTCGCCGATCCCGCGCGGCGCCGAGAACCGCTACCCGCAGAGCGACTGGAGCCGGCTCAACAGCGGCGGCTGCCCCTTCTGGAACCGGGACTCGGACTGGGCGCGGGACTCCCTCGTGCCGCAGATCGCGAACCGCATCAAGGGGGTCGCCGCGGCCAAGGGCGTGCAGTTCCTGGACCTGCGGGACATGCTCCAGGGGCGCGAGGTGTGCGCCAAGGCCAGCAAGCTGGTGAGCTCGACGGTGCCGGCGTCGGCGAGGACGAGCGAGTGGGCGCGCTGGATCGACAGCAGTGAGACCCAGGGCCTGGTGCAGGAGTCCATGCACCCCAACTACTACGGCCAGTTGGCGGCCGGCCGCTGCCTCGCCCTGGCCCTCGCCCAGCCCGCCGCCTCCGCCGTCGGCTGCAAGAACACCGCGGGCGGGGACGAGACGGGGATGTACCTGACCCCGGCCCCGTAGCGGTCCGGCGGGGCCGCGGTCCGGCGGCCGCGGCCCCGCCTCTTCACCGGACCCGCTTCTTCACGGGACCCGCTTCCTCACCGGACCCGCCGCTACATGGACTCGCTGAGCACGGACAGGATGTTGCCCGCCGGGTCCTTGAACCAGGCGATGGCGGCGGGCCCGTCCTCCTGGCGGACGATGCCCTTGGCGTCGGCCTCGAAGCCGTCGTAGCGCTCGAAGCGGACGCCCTTCGCGGTGAGTTCGTCGACCGCCTTCTCGACGTCGGCCACGGGGAAGTTGAGGACGGTGAAGGTGGCGGGCTCGTGGTCGTCCTTCGCGTAGACCATCACCTTCGTGCCGCCGGCGAAGTGCAGCGTCAGGAGCGGCATCCGCGGCTCGTCCTCGGTGACGCGGAGCCCGAGCGTGCCCGCGTAGAACTCCTTGGCCCGGCCCAGGTCGTCGACGGAGAAGCCGCTGAACGCCTTGGTGTCCTCGAACATGGGTCTCTCCCTCGGTCCGCCGCGCACCCCTCCTCCCAGTCTCCTCCCGGACCCCGGGGCCGTCGACCGGGAAATGGGGGTGATCGCGCGGGGCGCGGCTGGCATGCTCTCGCGCATGGCAGTCCGCAGCGCACGTCCCAGCCTGTACATCTCCGTCGACATCGAGGCCGACGGACCCATTCCCGGACCGTATTCGATGATCAGCTTCGGAGCCGCGGTCGCCGGCCGGCAGGACGGCGAAACGTATACGGCCGCCGACCCCGAGCGGCGGACCTTCTACCGGGAGCTGCGGCCGGTCAGCGACGCGTACGTGCCCGAGGCGCTCGCCGTCAGCGGGCTGGACCGCGACCGGCTCGTCCGCGAGGGCGAGGACCCGGCGGCCACGATGGACGCGTTCCGCGCCTGGGTGCGTGAGGTGTCGGCGGAGGCGGGGGCGCAGCCGGTGATGTGCGGCTATCCGGCGTCCTTCGACTGGACCTTCCTGTACTGGTACCTGATCCGGTTCGGCGGGGACAGCCCCTTCGGGCACTCCGGCTGCCTGGACATGAAGACCCTGTACGCGACGAAGGCGCGGGTGCCGCTGCGGGCCGCGGTCAAGGGCCGGATGCCGCGCGAGCTGCACTCCTCGCGGCGGCACACGCACCACGCGCTCGACGACGCCGTGGAACAGGCCGAACTGATGAGCAATCTGATGCTCTGGACGCCCTGAGGCCCATCAGAGTTCCGGGAGCAGGCGGTGCAGCGGGGTGCCGGCGCCCTCGCGGAGGGCTGCGCGGAAAGCCTCCGGGGAGAGGCGGGCACGCAGGACCCGTTCGGCGCGGGGGACGGGCGCGGCGGCCGGGCGGGTGCGCGAGACGCAGCCGAGCAGCCGCGCGGCTTCCAGGTATCGCCCCCGCTCCGCCTCCAGTTCCGCGAACACCTCCGCCGCGAAGGCCTGGCCGACGCCGTCGCCGAGGGCGATCAGGGTCGCCAGGGTGCGCAGCAGCGCGGCCCGCGCCGCGGCCCGCCGGCCCTCGTGGCGGTGGACGGTCGCGCGGGCGAAGTCCCCCCAGGCCCGCGCCCACGGATCGCCGTAACCCCCCGGCGCCCCGGCGAACGCCCCGGCCGCAAAGCCGGCCGACCAACCGCCGGCGGCGCCGTGGGGCGGCCCGGCGAGCGGGCCGGAAGACGGGCCGGGCAGCGGGCCCGACGGCCCGCCGGACGGCAGCCCGGGCAGCGGCCCCAACAGCGGGCCGGACTGCAGCCCAGGGAGCGGCCCCGACGGGGGGCCAGACGGCAGCCCGGGCGGCGGGCCCGGCGGTGGGTCGGAGGGCGGGCCCGGCGGTGGGACGGATGGTGGGCCGGTGATGGGGGCACCGGGCGGCGGCCCGGGCGGGCCGTCCTCGGTCGGGACCGACGCGGGGTCGGTGTGGGCGAGGGCCATCGCGTGCGCGGCTCGCAGCGCCTCCCGGCCGGGGCCGAACTCCGGTTCCTCCGGCAGCAGTTCCAGCCCCTCCAGGAACTCCCCGGCGGCGTCCTCGTACCGCTCCTCCCACAGCGCGACCGTGCCCCGCACGTGCGCGAGGTAGGCCAGGCAGGTGTCCTCCCCCTCCTGTACGGCCGCGCTCCACGCCTCGACCAGCAGCGGGTCCGCCGCGGACGCCTCGCCCAGGCTCGCCACCAGCCACGCGGCCAACCACAGCGCGCGGGCCGGCCGCGGCGCCGGGTGCAGGGCGAGGGCGCGTTCCACGTGGCGCCGGCCCTCCTCCGTCAGCCCGCATGCCGACCACAGGAACCACAGTGACACGGCGATCTCCAGGGCGGCGGCCGGGCCGGTCGCGGACAGCGGGTTCATCGCCGCCCGCAGCTCCGGCAGTTCCCGCAGGGCCAGTGCCCGCGCCTCCCCCTGCGCCCCCTGCCGCCACAGCTGCGCCGCCCGCTCCGCGAGCACCCGGCAGCGCTCGTGGTGGCGCCGGGCGGCCGTCGTCCCCTCCCCTGCCGGGCCGTGCGCGAGCCGCCGGGCCGCGTGGGCCCGTACGGACAGCGGCAGCCGGTAGCGGCCCGGGCCCGGGCCGCCGTCGGCGAGCAGGCCGGGGACGAGGTCCCGCAGCACCTCGGCGGCGCCCTCCCGGGTGAGCACACCGAAGCCGCACACCTCCGCGGCCGCCGCCAGGTCGAAGGAACCGGCGAAGACGGACAGCCGCTCGCGCACCAGCCGTTCGGCGGGCGGCGCCAGCCGGTACGAGCGCTCGGCGTCGACCCGAGTACCCCGTCCCGCGCCGCCCGCGAGGAAGGTCAGCGGATCCGCGGCCAGCCGGCGCAGCGCCTGGCCGGGGGCGTACTGGTGAGAGCGTCCGGCGGCGAGCTCCAGCGCGCCCGGAATCCCGTCGAGGGCCCGGCACAGGGCGAGGACGGCCCCCGCGTTGCGTTCGGTCAGCTCGAAGAACGGGTCGGCGCCCCGGGCCCGTTCCACGAAGAGCCGGACGGCCGCGTACCCGGCGATCCCGGCCACCGGCGGCGGCCCCGCGGGCCCGTCCGCCGCCGCGGGCGCGGCCGGCAGCGACAGCGGCGGCACGGCGGCCTCGGCCTCCTCCCGCAGCCACAGGCGCCGCTGCGACGTGGCCAGAATCCGCACCCCGGGGAGCTCCGCGAGCAGCCGCGCGGCCAGGCCGCCGGCCCGCCCGCCGAGCTGTTCGCAGCCGTCGAGCACCAGCAGCGCCTCGCGCCCCGCGAGCGCGGCGAGCAGCCCGGCCTCCAGCTCCGGCAGCCGGTGCGGCTCCAGCCGGGCCAGGTCGGCCCAGCCCGCGTCGATGCCGTCGCTGCTGGCCAGGGAGCGTACGGTGCGCACGGCGAGCCGGGTCTTGCCGATCCCGGCGGGGCCGGTGAGGGTGACCAGGCGTTCGGCCGCGAGGAGTTTCGCGACGGCGGCCAGCTCCCGTTCCCGGCCGATGAAGCTGGACAGCTCCGCGGGCACCGTCTGGCGCATGCCCGAGCCGGCCTCCCCCACAGATCCTCCCCCGATGTCCTGAACCCGGCTCCCCCGACCCCGGTGCGCTGTTGAATGCGGAAAGAGAGATGATCGGCCGGAAGTCCGGATGACCGAACGGCTACCGGGAGATCCACCAGGTGAGGGTGATGAATTCGGCCATTTCCGCCACGGATGACCTGGACCGTGCGCTCGTCCACGCACTGCAGCTCGCTCCGCGCGCGAGCTGGGAGCGGCTGGGACCGGTACTGGGCGCCCGTCCGGACACCCTGGCGCGCCGCTGGGAGCGGCTGACCGAGTCCGGCGAGGCATGGATCAGCGGGATCGGGCTGCGCACGGGCAGCACGCCGCCCCGGATGGCCTGGGTGGAGGTCACCTGCACGGCGGGCACCTCGCCGACGGTGGGCGCCGCGCTCTCCGGCGACCCGCACGCCTTGGGCGTGGAGCACCTCACGGGCGGCCGTGACCTGCTGGTCTTCGTGGCGGTGCCGGACCTGCAAGCGCTGTACCGCTACCTGTCCTTCCGGGTGCAGCTGATCCCCGGCGTCGTCTCCACCCGGTCCTCGGTGGTCACGGCCGTGCACTACGCCCCCGACCGCTGGCGCCTGGACCAGCTGACCCCGGCGCAGAGCGACCGGCTGACCGGGCGGACCGGCCGGAGCCGCCGTCCGCCGGGCCCGCCGGTGTCGGCGGGGCCTTCGGCCGCGGCCTCGATGGCGGTGGAGGAACGGCCGCTCGTCCTGGCCCTGGCCGCGGACGCCCGGCGCAGCGTGGCCTCGCTGGCCAGGGAGTTCGAGATGAGCGAGTCGACGCTGCGCAGGCGTCTGGCCCGGCTGGAGGCGGGGCAGAGCCTGCGCTTCAGCAGCGCGCTCGCGTCGGGGCTGTCGGGCTGGCCGGTCGCGGCGACGGTGTGGGCCGAGGTGGCCGAGTACGAGGTGGCGGACTGCGCGGCGGCGGCCGCGGGCCTGCGCGAGACCCGGATGTGCACGTCCGTGAGCGGGCGCTGGAACTTCATGATCAGCGTGCGGCTGCGCACGCTGGAGGACCTCGCTCGCTACACCTCCGACCTCGCCCGGCGGCTGCCGGGGCTGCGGATCACGGACTCGGCGGTGTCGTTGTACGTGCGCAAGTGCGAGGCGCAGGAACTGGACCACGAGGGCCGCCGGATCCGGACGGTCCCGCCGGACATCTGGGCGGAGCCGGCGCCGGGCTCCCCCGCGGTGGGCTGAGGGGGCGTACGGGGCCCGGACACCGCGGCGCCCCGGGCCCACGGTGCGCCGTGCTGTCCCGGACCGCACGCGACCGCACGCGAACCGGCCGGGCACGCGTACGGCCGGGGGCGCGGAACGGCCGGGCACGCGTACGGCGGTGCGCACGCCACACCCGCAGTGGGTGGCGTACGCACCGCCGTACGGAGCGGCGGGGCCGGGAAGGACGGCTCCCGCAGGCCGCGTCAGTGCACGGGCACCGGTTCCGGGCCGGAGGACACGGCCGCGTCCTTCTTGGCACCGAGGTGGTTGAAGGCCAGGTTGAGCAGGATCGCCACGACGCAGCCGGTGCTGATGCCGGAGTCGAGGACGACGAGGAGGTCCTTCGGGAAGGCGTGGTAGAAGTTCGGCGCGGCGATCGGGATCAGGCCGATGCCCACGGAGGCGGCGACGATCAGGGCGTTCTCGCCCTTCTCCATGGCGGCCCCGGCCAGGGTCTGGATCCCGCTGGCGGCGACCGATCCGAAGAGGACGATGCCGGCTCCGCCGAGGACGGGCAGCGGGACCACGCCGATGACCGAGGCGGCCATCGGACAGAGGCCGAGCAGGATCAGGATCCCGCCGCCGGCGGCGACGACGAACCGGCTGCGCACCTTGGTCATGGCGACGAGTCCGATGTTCTGCGCGAAGGCGCTGCACATGAACCCGTTGAACAGCGGGCTGAGCGCGCTGCCGAGGGTGTCGGCCCGCAGGCCCCCCTCGATGGTCTTCGAGTCCGCCGGACGGCCGACGATCTTACCGAGGGCGAGGATGTCCGCGGTGGACTCGGTCATGCAGACGAGCATGACGATGCACATCGAGATGATCGCGGCGACCTGGAACTGCGGGGCGCCGAAGTGGAAGGGGGTCGGGAAACCGACGACCGAGGCGTTCTTGACGGCGTCGAAACTGGTCATGCCGAGCGGGAGCGCGATGAGCGTGCCGGCGACCAGGCCGAGCAGGATGGAGATCTGCTGGAGGAAGCCGCGCAGGAACTTGCGCATCAGCAGGACGATCACCAGGGTGAGCGCGGCCATGCCGATGTTCTTCATCGAACCGTAGTCGGCGGCGGTGCGGTTCCCGCCCTGCGACCAGTTGAAGGCGACGGGCAGGAGCGAGACGCCGATCAGGGTGATGACGGTGCCGGTGACGACCGGCGGGAAGAAGCGGACGAGCTTGCCGAAGTAGGGAGCGGCGAAGAATCCGATGACACCGGCGACGATGATCGCGCCGAAGATGACGGGGATCGCGTTGTCCCCCTCCCCCTTGCCTATCGCGATCATGGGGGTGACACCGGCGAAGGAGACGCCGTTGACGAAGGGGAGCTTGGCTCCGATCTTCCAGAACCCGAGGGTCTGGAGGAGGGTCGCGAGGCCCGCGGTGAAGAGGGACGCGCCCATCAGGAAGGCGGTCTCGGTGGCCGAGAGGCCGACGGCGGGTCCGACGATCATGGGCGGGGCGACGACACCGGCGTACATGGCGGCGACGTGCTGGAGCCCGCTGGTGAACATCTTCAGCGGGGGAAGGGTCTCGTCCACCGGGTGTTTTCCCCCGGAGCCCTCCGGTACTGCGACTGCGTCTTTGCGAAACCTGGGCGGCAGGGCCACAGCTTCCTCCGGTCGTTGTTTAGACACGTCGCCGGCGACGACATGGGTTCAGGGAGGTGGTGCGAAAGCGGTGCGAGTCGAGCCTGTATGCAGTTGTGGTGGTGCGAATGCTTGTCCCAAGGGGTGCGGAAACGACGGCAGAACGGTTCGCCCAAACGGTTCTGCGGCTGTTTTCGCGCATGGCGGAGCCAGGTGGCGACGCCTTGTGATGTCTGCCGGGTAGGCAATGGTTCACCGCCCCCAGGGGCGCCCGAGGAAACCTCGGGCGCTCCCGGGAACGGCTGCCGCGGACCCCGCTCGGGTCCGCGGCGGCCGGCCGGGGGCCGTCCCCCCCGGCCGGACTCCGTGGGTTCAGGCCTGCGCGGAAATCCGCGCGAGGCGCTGGGCCTCTTCCCGCGTGGACACGGCGATGGCGTCCTCGTCGGCGAAGAGGAGTCGGTTGTTCTCCACGATCTGCTTCCCGCCCACGAACGAGGCCGTCACCGGGGCGGCCGCGCCGAAGACCAGCGCGGTCACCGGGTCGGCGATCGAGGAGTGCAGGAACGTGCTCAGGTTCCACAGCACCAGGTCGGCGCACTTGCCGGCCTCCAGCGAGCCGATGCTGTCGGCGCGGCCGAGGACCTGGGCGCCACCGTACGTACCCAGGCGCAGGGCCTGGCGCGCGTTCAGGGCGTGCTCGCGGTGGACCGGGTTCAGGCGGTTGATCAGGAGGGCGTTGCGCAGCTCGGTGTGCAGCTCACCGGACTCGTTGGAGGCCGTGCCGTCGACGCCGAGGCCGACCGGGACACCGGCGGCGAGCATGTCCGGGACGCGGGCGACGCCGGCGGCCAGACGGGCGTTGGAGGACGGGCAGTGTGCGACACCGGTCCTGGTACGGGCGAACGCGGCGATGTCGGAGTCGTTCATGTGGACGCTGTGCGCCATCCACACGTCCTCGCCGAGCCAGCCGGTCGACTCGAAGTAGTCGGTGGGGCCCATGCCGAACAGTTCCTTGCAGAACTGCTCCTCCTCGACGGTCTCGGACCCGTGCGTGTGCATGCGCACACCCAGGCGGCGGGCCAGCTCGGCACTCTGCTTCAGCAGCTCGGTGGAGACCGAGAAGGGGGAGCACGGCGCGACGGCGACCTGGGTCATCGAGTCGAAGGAGGCGTCGTGGTGCTTCTTGACCGTCGCCTCGGTGTCGGCGAGCGCGCCCTCCAGGGTCTCCACGGCGTGGTCCGGGGGCAGGCCGCCGTCCTTGACGCCGCGGTCCATGGAACCGCGGGCCAGGGTGAGGCGGACGCCCATCTCGGAGGCGGCGCGGATGATGGAGCCGGACAGGTCGCCGGCGCCCCGGGGGTAAACGTAGTGGTGGTCCATGGCAGTGGTGACGCCACCCCTGGCCATCGCGGCGAGGGAGCCCTGCGCGGCCGTGTACGTCATCTGCTCGTCGATGCGCGACCACGTCGGGTACAGCGCGACGAGCCAGTTGAACAGGTTGTGGTCGGTGGCCAGGCCGCGGGTGATCCACTGGTAGAAGTGGTGGTGCGTGTTGACCAGACCGGGGGTCACGAGGTGGCCGGCGGCGTCGATCCTGCGGACGACGTTGTCGAGGTTCTCGGGGGCATCGCCCGCGCCGACGAACTCGATCCTGGTCCCCGCGATGACCACGTGGCCCGAGGCGTACTCGGTGTCATTCGAGTCGACAGTTGCAATCGCACAGTTTTCGATGACGATGCGCTCCGGAGAGCCGTCATGCGAGGAGGAAGCCGCCATGACACATCCTTGTGCTTTCGTCGCGGTGCGGGCACGGCAAAACCCTGGGGATTCGAGTGCCGGAGCCGGGGGCCTTGGCAGCTGACAGTACTGCCGCCCCATATGGTGCCGCCGGGTGCCGATTCATGAGCTTGATCATGAAATTGGAGAGTGTCGCGCTGTCCCGGGGCCACTGCGGAGCCCCGGGACGGCACGTGCCGAGCGTCGACCGGACCTTTAGAGGTTGGTCATGTCCACGGGAATGCGGGCATCCACACCGTCGCGGAGGATCGTCGCCTCGATGAGACCGTACGGGCGGTCCGCGGCGAAGTACACCTCGTTGTCGTTCTTGAGGCCGAAGGGCTCGAGGTCGACCAGGAAGTGGTGCTTGTTCGGGAGCGAGAAGCGGACCTCGTCGATCTCCGAACGGTGGTTGATGATGCGCGAACCCATCTGGTACAGGGTCTGCTGCAGCGAGAGGGAGTAGGTCTCGGCGAAGGCCTGGAGCATGTGCTTCTTGACCTCGGCGTAGGACTTCTCCCAGTTGGGCATCCGCTGCTCGTCGTCCGACCAGTTGAAGCGCCAGCGACCCGACACCTGGGTGGCCAGGATGCGGTCGTACGCCTCCTGCAGGGTCGTGTACTTGTCCTTCACGTAACCCCAGAACTCGGAGTTCGTGGAGTTCATGACGACCAGGTCCTTGAGGCCGGAAATGACCTCCCAGTTCTGACCGTCGTACGTGATCTGGGTGACGCGGGTCTCCATGCCCTTGCGGACGAAGGAGTGGTTCACCTCATCGGCGCCGATGAACTTGGAGTTGGCGTCGGACGTGGCGATCCGGTCCCAGGCGTACTCCTCGATCCGGATGCGCGCGCGCTTGATCGGCTCCTGGCTGGTGACGAACCAGCGCGCCAGGTGGATGCCGAACTGCTCGGCGGACTCGATGCCGTATTCCTTGGCGAACGCGTACACCGTGTTCTTGGTGGTGTCGGTCGGAAGGCAGTTGGCGTTCGAACCGTTGTAGTGGACGTCGTCCATGTCGCCGGAGAGGGCGACCGAGACGTTCAGGTCCTTGATGTGGTGGGTGTCGCCGTCCCGCGTGATCTTGACTACGCGGTTCTCTGCTTTGCCGTACTGGTTCTGGCCCAGAATCGTGGCCATGCTAGCTCCCTCGGTAAACGGAGTAGCCGAACGGGTTGAGCAGCAGCGGTACGTGGTAGTGCTCGCCCGGGTTCACCGCGAAGGTGATGGTGACCTCGGGGAAAAACGTACCGCTGTCCCTTACGCGGGGGGCGTCCTGCTGCGCCTCGGCGGCTTGCTTCTTGGAAAAGTACGTCTCGGTCTCGAAGTCGAGACGCACGTGTGTGGTGCCCTCCGGCAGGGCCGGCAGGTCCTTGCAGCGCCCGTCCGCATCGGTGGCGGAGCCGCCCAGGGCCGCCCACTCGCCGTCGAGGCCCGTGCGGGCCGACAGGGAGATGGCGACGCCCTCGGCGGGCTTGCCGATGCTGGTGTCCAGGATGTGCGTGGACACCGACGCGGTGGTTGCGGTGCTCATGCTCACGCTCCTTCTTCTTCTGCGAGTTCCACGAGACGGGTCAGGCGGATCTTGTTGATCTTGACGAGCTCACCACGGGCGATCTCTCGCTCCTGTTCCGGCGAGTTGTCGATCCGGACCTTGACCGAGTCCCTCATGAACTCACCGGTCGCACCGGTGGCGCAGATGAGGAAGACGTGGCCGAACTTCTCCTGGTAGGCCAGGTTCAGTTCGAGGAGCTCGTTCCTGAGCTCCTCCGAGGCACCGGCCATGCCGCGCTGCTCGCGGGCGGAGGTCGGGTCTCCCGGCTTCGGCCGGCCGATCGGCGCGTGGCCTCCCATGGCCTCGCCCAGGTCCTCCGCGGTGAGCTCCGCCATGGCGGCCTCGTTCGCGGCGAACAGGGACTCGGCAGTGGCGAAGGGGCGCTGGGCGAGCATCTTGCTCCCCCATGCCGAACTGGCGCACACCTCGTGCAGCTCGGCCGTGGCCGCGCTGTCATCCAAGGCGTTGAACCGGGTGAGACCCGGGGTCGGACTCGAAGTCACGGTAGGCCTCCGTGGCCTGTTGTTGCTTTGACGGGCTCCGCATAGCTAACGCCCTGGACAACACGGCGTCAACACTTTGTTGAAACTTCGCGTACACAAAAGCCGCCGCCCGGGTGAATTGGGCGGCGGCTCGTCACTGTGGGTGAGATTACGTTCACGTTTGGCTGTTTTTACCGGATCCCTTTTGAGCCCCGGCTTCCCGGTTCAGGTAGTTGTAGACCGTGAATCGGCTTACGCCCAGTGCGCCCGCGACCGTTTCCACACCGTGCCGCACGGAGAAGGCGCCTCGCGCCTCCAGTATGCGTACGACGTCCTGCTTGGACTTCCGGTCGAGCTGCGACAACGGTACGCCGTGGCGGCGCTCCAGGGCGGCCAGGATGTGATCCAGCGAGTCCGAGAGCTGGGGCAGGCGCACGGCCAGCAGCTCCTGACCTTCCCACGTCAGCACGACGTCGTCGGGCTCGGCCTGGGCCGGATCCATCAGCTCGCCGCCCATGGCGTCGATCAGCGGTTTGACCGCGGTGACGAAGGGGTGGTCGCGGGGCTCGGTCATGGCTTCTCCTCCCCGATCACGTTGACCTGGAGCGAGACGCGCGTGGCGCCGGCCTCCAGGGAGTCGCGCAGCAGCGCGCGCACCGCGTCCAGCACGCGCTCGGCCTCGCCCTCCGCGGTGTTGCCGAACGGGCCGACGTCCACCGCCTCCAGCTGGGCCTTCTGGATGACCTCGCGGGCGGCCACGGCATGGGCGGGAGCCTCTTCGAGGTCGAAGGGCTCGGTCGTGAACTCCACTCTCAATCGCACGCGGTCAAGCTACCTCTCGGTCAGGATTTTTCGGGAGTCCGCACTTGACATCCACGCGCAAGCCCATGCAGTCTTCCATCAAGCAGAAACTAACTTCCGCAATACGGAAGGAGCGCACACCCCTCATGGGATACACGGACCAGCGCTTCGATGTGAACCTTTCGATCCTCTTCACGGAACTCCCGCTCCTGGAGCGCCCCGCGGCCGCCGCCGCGGCGGGCTTCACGGCGGTCGAGCTGTGGTGGCCCTGGATCGAGACCCCCACCCCCGCCCAGGAAGAGCTGGACGCCCTCAAGAAGGCTCTTGAGGACGCCGGCACGCAGCTGGTGGGCCTGAACTTCTACGCCGGCCAGCTGCCGGGCCCGGACCGCGGCGCGGTCTCGGTGCCGGGTGAGGAGTCGGAGCGCTTCAACGCCAACATCAACGTGGCGGCGGACTTCGCCGCCTCGGTCGGCTGCAAGGCGCTGAACGCCCTGTACGGCAACCGCGTCGAAGGCGTGGACCCGGCCGTCCAGGACGAGCTCGCCCTGAAGAACCTGGTCGTCGCGGCCCGGGCCGCGGACCGCGTCGGCGCGATCCTCCTGATCGAGACCCTCAACAAGCCCGAGTCGCCGCTCTACCCGCTGGTGAGCGCCCCGGCCGGCATCGAGGTAGTGGACAAGGTGAACGAGGCCACCGGCCTCGGCAACGCCAAGTTCCTGCTCGACCTGTACCACCTGGCGATGAACGATGAGGACCTCTCCGAGGTCATCGAAAAGTACGCCGCCAAGACCGGGCACGTCCAGATCGCCGACAAGCCCGGACGCGGTGCCCCCGGCACCGGAGAGCTGCCCCTCGAAGACCTGCTCGACCAGCTGAAGAAGGCCGGTTACCAGGGCTACGTGGGCCTGGAGTACAAGGCGGCCGACGCCGCCGCGTCCTTCGAGTGGCTGCCGGCCGAGGCCCGCGCCGCCAAGTAAGAGGACAAAGTCCGGGCGATCGGCCAGGCACCTCTCGCACTTTTCGTACGAAGCATTAAGAGAAGGACCCTCATCATGAGCAACCTCCCCAAGATCGCGTGGATCGGTCTCGGCATCATGGGCTCCCCCATGGCCGAGAACCTCCTGAAGGCCGGCTACTCGGTCACCGGTTTCACCCTGGAGCAGGACAAGCTGGACCGTCTGGCCGCCGCCGGCGGTACCGCGGCCGGCTCGATCGCCGAGGCCGTGGCCGACGCCGACGTCATCATCACGATGGTGCCCGCGTCCCCGCAGGTCGAGGCCATCTCCTACGGTGAGAACGGCATCCTGGAGAACGCCAAGTCCGGCGCGCTGATCATCGACATGTCGTCGATCACCCCGCAGACCTCCGTCGACCTGGCGAAGAACGCCGCCGAGAAGGGCATCCGCGTCCTGGACGCCCCGGTGTCCGGCGGCGAGGCCGGCGCCATCGAGGCCGTCCTGTCGATCATGGTGGGTGGCGAGCAGGCCGACTTCGACGCGGCCCTGCCGATCCTCGAGGCCCTCGGCAAGGTCATCGTCCTGTGCGGTCCGCACGGCTCCGGCCAGACGGTGAAGGCCGCCAACCAGCTCATCGTCGCGGTGAACATCCAGGCGTGCGCCGAGGCCGTCGTCTTCCTCGAGAAGTCCGGCGTGAACCTCCAGGCCGCCCTGGACGTCCTCAACGGCGGTCTGGCCGGCTCCACGGTCCTGACCCGCAAGAAGGACAACTTCCTGAACCGCGACTTCAAGCCCGGTTTCCGGATCGACCTGCACCACAAGGACATGGGCATCGTCACCGACGCCGCCCGCAACGTCGGTGCGGCCCTGCCGGTCGGCGCGGTAGTCGCCCAGCTGGTCGCCTCGCTGCGCGCTCAGGGTGACGGCGGCCTGGACCACTCGGCCCTGCTCCGTGCGGTCGAGCGCCTCTCCGGCGCCCAGCTCTGATCTTCCAGAGCACCCCTCCCCCCAGGGGGACCTGAGTTTCCGGATGGCGTCGGTGCTGACACCTGTCCTGTCGCGCCCAAGTGCCGACGCCGTCCGGATCACCTCTCCTCAACTTTGTTCAACAAACTGTTGACGGTTGGTTCACGCCGAAATTAGGCTCCGCATGGCGGAAGACACTTTCCGTCAGCAGTTACCCGTACGGAAGGTCACCATGTCGAAGCGCACGCTGACGACCGAGTCCGGCGCCCCGGTCGCCGACAATCAGAACTCCGCCACCGCCGGCGTCGGTGGCCCCCTGCTGATCCAGGACCAGCAGCTGATCGAGAAGCTTGCCCGCTTCAACCGGGAGCGCATCCCGGAGCGCGTGGTGCACGCCCGCGGTTCCGGCGCGTACGGCTACTTCGAGGTGACCGACGACGTCACCGCGTACACCAGCGCCGCGTTCCTGAACACGGTCGGCAAGAAGACCCAGACCTTCCTGCGGTTCTCCACCGTGGCGGACTCGCTCGGTGGCGCGGACGCCGTCCGTGACCCGCGCGGCTTCGCGCTGAAGTTCTACACCGAAGAGGGCAACTACGACCTCGTCGGCAACAACACCCCGGTGTTCTTCATCAAGGACCCGATCAAGTTCCCCGACTTCATCCACTCCCAGAAGCGCGACCCCTTCACGGGCAAGCAGGAGCCGGACAACGTCTGGGACTTCTGGGCGCACGCCCCCGAGGCGACGCACCAGATCACCTGGCTGATGGGTGACCGCGGTATCCCGGCGTCGTACCGTCACATGAACGGCTACGGCTCCCACACGTACCAGTGGACCAACGAGTCGGGCGAGGCCTTCTTCGTCAAGTACCACTTCAAGACGAACCAGGGCATCCGCTGCCTGTCGTCCGAGCAGGCCGCCGAGATCGTCGGTTCCGACGCCAACTCGCACCAGACCGACCTGCTGCAGGCCATCGAGCGCGGTGTGAACCCCTCGTGGACCCTGTACGTGCAGATCATGCCCGCCGCCGAGGCCGCGGACTACCGCTTCAACCCGTTCGACCTCACCAAGGTGTGGCCGCACGCGGACTACCCGCTGCAGCGCGTGGGCCGTCTGGTCCTCGACCGCAACCCGGACAACGTCTTCGCCGAGGTCGAGCAGTCCGCCTTCTCCCCGAACAACTTCGTTCCGGGCATCACCGCTTCGCCGGACAAGATGCTCCAGGGCCGTCTGTTCGCGTACGCCGACGCCCAGCGCTACCGCCTCGGTGTGAACCACACCCAGCTGCCGGTCAACGCCCCGAAGGCGACGAAGGCGGAGAACTACGGCCGCGACGGCGTCATGGCGCTGCGCAACGGCTCGCGCCACGACAAGAACTACGAGCCCAACTCGTACCAGGGTCCGGCCGAGACCGGTCTCGCACTCGGCGCCCCGGCGGCCGTCTCCGGCTACACGGGCACCCACGCCGCCCCGGCCCACACCAAGGACGACGACTTCTTCCAGGCCGGTGAGCTCTACCGCCTGATGTCGGAGGCCGAGAAGCAGCGTCTGGTGGCGAACATCGCCGGCGGCCTGTCTCAGGTCACCCTCGAGGACGTCATCGAGAAGAACCTGGCTCACTTCCACGCCGCCGACGCCGACTACGGCCGTCGCGTCGAGGAGGCCGTCCGCGCCCTGCGCGACGCCTGAGAGCCGCAAAGCTGTACCGGGGGCCTGACGGGAGGTCAGGCCCCGGGTACCGAGCCCGACCCGCTTACCCGGATGAGGGGTGGTACGCGGTGAGGGCAGGACGAGGACCGTGGCGAGCGTGCGAGCCAGTGCGGTGGTAATGGGTTCCGAGGCCCGTCTCTTGACCTGAGGGAGACGAAGCCGGAGTTCTCGTCGCCGTTCGCCACGGTCCCAGCCAACTCCTTCTCCTCGTACGGGGGCTACGCACAGAGTCCCCCGCACGAGGCGAAGGAGCCTCCTACTCCGCCCGGTGGTGCGAACGTCCTGTCGCGCCAGCCTCGCACCGTCGGGCGGTACCAGCCAGAGCGCCGAGTCACGGACGGTCCCGTGACTCGGCGCTTTGCCGTTCCCAGCAGGATCCCTGCCACAGCGCATGCCCCTGACCCCGGGTGCCGCTGCCGTCGACCCCGGCGGAACTCCCTGCCGCCCGGCTCGCCTGAAACGTCTCCCGGCCTGACACGGGCCTGCGGGCGCCTCACCGGAAGCAGTCCTCCCCGGCTCGGTCTCCGGCGTCGCGGTCGACGGCGACCGGCATGCCGAGGAAGAACCGGCTGGCACCCGCGCCTCCTTCGGGGTCACGAGGACGAATAGCGCGAGCACGTCCGGAGCGGCGCGCAGACCGCCACGGACAGTTCCGTGCGCCCGGGGTCGCAGGCGCCCTCCTGCCAACCCGGTCGGCCGCGCACCGGCCAGGTGTGGACGGTGATCGCGCCGTGGATGGGGGCCGGCTCCAGCGGGCCCCGCCGCCGCGCCCGGTCGACCGGATCAACTCGCCCTGCCCGGCCAGGGCCCGGCGAACCCGTCGCCGCCCCGTCCCTCCCCCGGTCCCCGCGCCCCGGTCCCCCGTTCCACCCGGCCACCTCACTCTCCAGCAGCCCTGCCACGGCCGTGGCAGGGGCCGGGCAGGGCCCCGGCCAGGCTCCTCCGCCGGGCCGTCCCGCCACGGGCGGTGAGGGCCGACGCATGTGACGGAGCCCCGGACGGGCGAGCCGTACGGGGCGGGTGGGGGCCGGCTGCGCCGGGGGGCCGGAACGCGGAGCGACCCCCGCCCTCCTTGCGGAGGGGCGGGGGTCGCTCCGTACAGCGGGGTGATCAGACCTGGAGGGACTTGATCGCGGTCGGGGCGTGGCCCGGCTCGGTCGCGAGCTCTTCGAACTCGGTGACGTCGCTCATGTCGACCGTCTTGCTCATGGCGATGTTGGTGACGCGCTCCAGGATCGCCTCGACGACGACCGGGACCTGGAACTCCTGCGCCAGCTTCTTGGCCTCCTCGAACGCCTCGCCCAGCTTGTCCGGGTCGGTGACGCGGATGGCCTTGACACCCAGGCCCTCGGCGACCTTGACGTGGTCGACGCCGTAGACGCCGATCTCCGGGGTGTTGATGTTCTCGAACTCGAGGTTGACCTCGAAGTTGATGCCGAGGCCGCCCTGCGCCTGGCGGATCAGACCCAGGTAGGCGTTGTTCACGAGGACGTGGACGTAGGGGACCTTGTGCTGGGCGGCGACCGCCAGCTCCTCGATCATGAACTGGAAGTCGTAGTCACCGGAGAGGGCGACGACCGGGACGTCCGGCTGCGCGGTGGCGGCGCCGATGGCGGCCGGGATGGTCCAGCCGAGCGGGCCGGCCTGGCCGCAGTTGACCCAGTGGCGCGGCTTGTAGACGTGCAGGAACTGCGCGGCCGCGATCTGGGAGAGACCGATGGTGGTGACGTAGCGGGTCTCCGGGCCGAACGCCTTGTTCATCTCCTCGTAGACGCGCTGCGGCTTCATGGGGATGTTCTCGAAGTGCGTGCGGCGCTGCAGGGTGGCCTTGCGCTCCTGCGCGGAGGCGGCCCAGGCGGAGAAGTCGGGGAGCTTGCCCTCGGCCTTCCACTCCTTGGCGACCTCGATGAAGAGCTCCAGGGCGACCTTGGCGTCGGAGGCGATGCCGAAGTCGGGGGCGAAGATCTTGCCCAGCTGGGTGGGCTCGATGTCGACGTGGACGAACTTCCGGCCCTTGGTGTAGGCGTCCAGGTTGTAACCGGTGTGACGGTTCGCCCAGCGGTTGCCGATACCGATGACGGTGTCCGACTCGAGGAAGGTCGCGTTGCCGTAGCGGTGGGCGGTCTGCACCCCGACCATGCCGGCGGCCAGCTCGTGGTCGTCCGGGATGGTGCCCCAGCCCATGAGCGTGGAGATGACCGGGATGCCCGTCAGCTCGGCGAACTCGACCAGCAGGTCGGAGGCGTCGGCGTTGATGATGCCGCCACCGGCGACGATCAGCGGACGCTCGGCCTCGAGGAGGAAGCTCAGCGCCTTCTCGGCCTGGGCGCGGCTGGCCTGCGGCTTGTAGACCGGCAGCGGCGTGTAGGTCTCGGGGTCGAACTCGATCTCGGTCAGCTGGACGTCGATCGGCAGGTCGATGAGGACCGGGCCCGGACGGCCGGAGCGCATCAGGTGGAACGCCTGCTGGAAGACACCCGGGACCTGAGCGGCCTCGAGGACCGTGGTGGCGGCCTTGGTGACGGGCTTGGCGATCGTCGCGATGTCGACGGCCTGGAAGTCCTCCTTGTGGAGCTTCGAGACCGGAGCCTGACCGGTGATGCAGAGGATCGGGATCGAGTCCGCGATGGCGGAGTACAGGCCGGTGATCATGTCGGTGCCGGCCGGGCCCGAGGTACCGATGCAGACGCCGATGTTCCCGGCCTGGGCGCGGGTGTAACCCTCCGCCATGTGCGAGGCACCCTCGACGTGGCGGGCCAGCGTGTGGGCGATCCCGCCCACGTTCTTCAGCTCGCGGTAGAACGGGTTGATCGCAGCACCGGGCACGCCGAACGCTTGTTCGACACCCTCAAGCTTGAGGATCTCAACTGCAGCGGCGGCGGCTGTCATACGAGGCATCAGGTTCTCCTGCGGGTGTGGCGGTCAGGCTTTTTCCGTAATCCGGAAGTTTTGTTCTGCTATACGGAACAAGCTAAGCGGCGGGTCCCCGCACGTCAAGGCGGTAGGCCTGCACGGAAACCACCAAAAGCCGCGTCTCGCTCGGTGAGTTACACAAATGACCGGGCCGTCGACCGGAAATGCCCCCTCTCCTGCCCCGGTGGTCGCCGGTGGTGGAGCATGGACCTACGCACAGCGACGGAAGGGGTCCAGGTCTCATGGCGGAAGCGGTACCGGTGCGCTGCCCGGCGTGCCTGCGCGAGAACGGCTACACCGCCCCGGTCTACCCGTGCGCCTGCGGGAGCCCGGTCCATCCGCCGCTGGACCTGTCGGCGCCGCCGCTGCCGCTGACCCATCGCACCTGGTCGGACAGCTGGGTGACGGTGCGCTGCGCGGCCTGCGGCCGGGAGAGCGAATGGCCGCACCCGGAGGTGGGGTGCGGCTCGTGCGGCACGGTGGTGCTGCTGCCGGTGCACCCTGTGGAGGACGGGGAACCGGCCCGGGGGCCGGACGCCCGTACGGGGAGGACGGAGGACGGGGCGGAGGCGTCGCCCTCGGGCGTGCCCGCGCACCCGGAGGAGGGCGGAACGGCCGCCGGGCGGCGGCCGGCGGCGGAGGGGCCCGCGGCCCAGCCCGCGCCGGTGCCGGTCCCGCGCCCGGCCTTCCGACCGGTGACCATCCGTACGGCCCGGGACGCGGTGGCCACGGCCGCGCTGTACCTGCGCTGGCTGGGCTTCCAGGACGTACGCCAGCCCGACGGCCGCCCGATCCCCTCGGCGGCCGTGGACCTGCGGGCGCCGGGCCTGGTCGCCCAGGTCGACCCGACCACCGCGCCGGCCGGGCTGCGGGCGGTGGAGTGCGTATGGCTGAACGGGCTCACCGCGTCCGCGACCAGCGTCTACTTCGCGCTCGCCGGGTACACGGAGGCGGCCCGGGCCCGCGCGGACGACCTGGGGATACCGCTCTTCGTCATGGACCTCACGGGCATGCCGCAGCCGGTGAACGACCCGGCGGACGAACTGGTCGGCGCGGGAGCTTAGCCTTTCGCCTTAGCCTTTCGCCTTGATCACATCGATCCCTTCGAGCCGTTCCTTCCTGCCGAGGAGAGTCCATGAGCCTGTACGACATCCCGCTGACCACCCTGGGCGACGAGCCCACCACCCTGGGAGCCCACAAGGGCAAGGCGATCCTGCTGGTGAACACCGCCTCGCAGTGCGGGCTGACCCCTCAGTACTCGGGACTGGCCCGCCTGCAGTTCACGTACGAGGCGAAGGGCTTCACCGTCATCGGCGTGCCCTGCAACCAGTTCGGCGAGCAGGAGCCCGGCACCGCCGAGGACATCCAGACCTTCTGCGCGGCGGGCTTCGGCGTCACCTTCCCGATGCTGGAGAAGTCCGAGGTCAACGGTGAGAACCGGCACCCCCTCTACCAGGAGCTGGTGAAGTTCGCGGACGCGGACGGCGAGGCGGGGGACATCCAGTGGAACTTCGAGAAGTTCCTGATCTCCCCCGCCGGTGAGGTCGTGGCGCGCTTCCGCCCGCGCACCGAGCCCGAGGCCGACGAGGTCATCGCCGCGATCGAGGCGAACCTGCCGGGCTGACCCGCCCGGCCCGTGGCGCATCACCGCAGGCCGGCCGGACCGGCCGCGGTGAGCTCCACCCGCGGCGGGGCGGGCCGGCGACCCGGGGTCAGTTGACGCCGCGGTCGAGGTCCGCCCAGTACGGCTCGCGGAGCTTGAACTTCTGGATCTTGCCGGTGGCCGTGCGCGGGATGGCGGCGCGGAACTCCACCGACGTCGGTGCCTTGTAGCCGGCCATCCGCTGCTTGCAGTGCGCGATGATCTCGGCCTCGTCCGCCGTGCCGCCCTCGGCGAGGACCACCAGCGCCTTGATCGTCTCGCCCCACTTCTCGTGCGGCACGCCGATGACGGCGACCTCGGCGACCGCCGGGTGGCTGAAGATCGTGTCCTCCACCTCGATCGACGAGACGTTCTCGCCGCCGGTGATGATCACGTCCTTCTTGCGGTCGGAGATCGTCAGGTGCCCGTCCTCCTCGTCGAGCGTGCCGCCGTCGCCGGTGTGGAACCAGCCGCCCTCCAGCGCCGCCGAGGTCTCCTCGGGCTTGTCCCAGTAACCGTCGAGCACGACGTTCGACCGGGCCAGGACCTCGCCGCCCTCGGAGACCTTCAGCTTGACCCCCAGCGCGGGCAGCCCGGCACGGGACAGCTTGTGCGCCCGCTCCTCCGCGGGCAGGCCCGCGTCGGCGGGCCGGGCACGGTTGAAGGTGAGGAGCGGGGAGGTCTCGGTCAGGCCGTAGATCTGGGTGAACTCCCAGCCCAGCACCTCGTCCACCCGCTGGATCATCTTGCTCGGCGGCGGGGCGCCCGCGCAGACGATCCGTACGCGGTCACGGCCCGGGATCTCGCCCTCCCAGCCGGCCGCCGCGTCGAGGACCGCGTTCCACACCGCGGGCGCGCCGCACATGAGCGTGACGCCGTGCTCGTCCACCCGGCGGAGGATCTCGGCGCCGTCCACCTTGCGCAGCACGACCTGCTTCACGCCGAGGCCTGCCATGACGTACGGCATGCCCCAGCCGTTGCAGTGGAACATCGGCAGCGTGTGCATGTACACGTCGCGCTCCCACACACGGGTGTGCAGCCCGAAGGTCAGACCGTTGACCCAGATGTTGCGGTGGGTGAGCTGCACGCCCTTGGGCCGGGCGGTGGTGCCCGAGGTGTAGTTGATCGTCGCGGTGGCGTCCTCGTCCGGCCTCGACCACGGGCGCGGCTCGACGCCGAAGCGCATGAGCTCGCTCTCGGTCTGCGCGCCGAGCACGAACCGGTGGCGCGCCTTGACCCCGGCGAGCGCCGCGTCCAGTTCCGGATCGACCAGCAGGACCGACGCCCCGCTCTGCCGGACGACGTACTCGATCTCCTCCGGCTTGAGACGGAAGTTGACCGGCACGCAGATCCGGCCGCTCATCGGCACCGCGAACAGCAGCTCCAGCAGCCGCGAGGAGTTGTGGCTGACCACGGCCACCCGCTCGCCCTCCCCGACCCCGAGCCGGTCGAACCCGGCCTGCCAGGCCCGGACCCGTTCGCCCAGCCGCCCGTACGTCGACACGGGCACGGGCGGGGCGGGCTGGTCGGGCTCGTCGACCACGCCGGGGCTGGAGGAGAACCCCAGTTCGGCCCGGTCGAGGAAGTCCGCGACGGTCATCGGAATCCGCATTGCTCTCTCTCCTGCGTATCGGGACAACCGCACGACCACTCGGCTGCCGCGTGACAACGGACGACACGACGGACGACAGCCGTCATGGCAGGCATCGTGCCCCGTCGGGGGGACACGCCACCAGGCTGCCGTCAGCCCCGGATTGACGCGAACCGGACGCCGGAACCGCCTCCGTCGACCATCTCCCCGATCATGGACTCCCCCTCGGCGACGATCTCCGCCCGACGCGCCCCGGACTGCTTCTCGTCGAACAGCTCGACGGTGAGCAGCCCGTCGTCGAGCTTCCAG
This sequence comes from Streptomyces sp. NPDC053432, assembly GCF_055585365.1. Classification (NCBI taxonomy): domain Bacteria; kingdom Bacillati; phylum Actinomycetota; class Actinomycetes; order Kitasatosporales; family Streptomycetaceae; genus Streptomyces; species Streptomyces sp. NPDC053432. Next base: position 117,927 of record NZ_JBVJKF010000003.1, on the reverse strand, counting down.
AGCCCCGCGAGGAACCCGTCGACGAGGAGCACGCAGTGCGCCTGGTTGCCGGTCCAGGAACGCCCCCTGCCCTCGGGGGTGATCACCCGTCCGCGGTCGGCGTGCGAGAGCAGCAGGTTGTCGAACTCGGGCAGGAAGCGGGGCGGAGCCGGCGTGTCCTCCTCGGGCCGGGGCGCGTCGGGCAGATCGAACAGCTCCACGCCGTTCTCGTCCCGGAACACGGCCAGTTCGGCCCGCAACCGCTCGAAGGCCCCGCGCAGCCGGGTCAGCCCGGCCCAGGTCTGCATGTCCTTGACGGAGGCGGGCCCGAAGGCGGCGAGATAACGCAGCACGACCGCGTCCAGAGCGGCCGCCCCGGACGCCTCGGACGGGCCGGACGACGCGTCCGCCCTGGAAGCGGACCGCCCGAGCCACTTCTCGACCGTCGTCAGCCGGACCTGCCCCGCCCGCCCCCACACCCCCCGCGGCGTGACCTGGACCAGCGGCAGCCTGCAACGGGCGGCGACCGACAGGGCCTGCGGGTCGGCGTGGGGCCACTCCTTGAGCAGCTCCTCCCGGATCTCGCCCATGGTGCGCGGCTCGTCCTCGACGAACGCGCGGGCCAGCCCGGCGAGCCGGTCCAGATCCACCCCCACGAGTCCCTTCCGGAAGTAGTTGACCTCCCTGTCCCGGGCGGGCTGGACCAGGGGACGCAGGGTCAGGGCGTCGTCCGCCGTGTGGGTGTGGATGGTGGAACGCATGGTGACCATGCGGACCACCTGGCGGGACTCCATGAGCCCCGCCAGCTCGGCGGGCCGGAAGCCGGCGAGGCGGGCATGGAGCTGGAAGTACGGGGGCTTCACGTTCTGCGCCTGCAGCCCGACGAGATGCGCGACGGCGTCCCCCGCCGGCATCTCGGTGCGGCTCAGCAGCAACTGGCGGGCGAGCGTGGCACGGTTCAGAGCGCGGGTGCCGAGTACGGGAGGTGCTGTCCTGGAGGCCATGACAGCAAGCTAACCCTCCTTGCGGACAACTGCTGTCCGCAAGGATCAGCCCACCCAGGCACCCACACCGGCCGACCCAGGCACCCACCCAGGCACCCACACCGGCCCACCCAGGCACCCACCCAGTCGACCCGGCGTCCGCCCGCGAGTCAGATCCGCGAGGTCGGAGCGCCCGGACCGTCGCCCCGCCGTCCGCCGCGAAGCGGCCCGGCCGACGCCGCCCCGCGACCCCTCCGGGTACACCCGCACCCGCTCCCCCGACCCCCGCAGCGTGGCCGACTCGGCCGTCTACGGCGACAGCCGCCGCATGGCCGCCCCACCACCCTCGCCGCCACCTTCCGACGGGGTGCGGGAGGAGCCCGACCCACGTCCACCCGCGGCCACGCCGCCGCCTGCCGGTGAGGCCCGTCCAGGGTTCGGTTGACGGCCTCCCGGATCGATGTGAGGAATTACTGCTCCTCTCGTGAAGAACTGCTTGACAGATCAACGAAGAGAGGGGTGGCCGATGGCGGATGCGGGGCCGAAAGACCCATGTCAACCTGCTTCTGCGACAGCCGGGTTGGGCGGATGCGGCGCCGCAGCAGGCGTCCGAGGGGGCGAAGATCCGGTGATAGCATCCCGGCATCTGTGATCTTGATCTGTTTTCACACAGATGCTGATTGTGATCGGCGTCACGCTCTCCGTGTTTCAGCAGGTGAGCCGTGCCGATCAGCAGTGTTGCGGGGCCTCGCGAGGTGTATCTGCAGCCGTCCGCACGCCATGCGCCGGGAAAGGTTTCCATGAATCGAGACGCACTTGTGTGGTGCCTGGTTGCGGTGGCGGCGATATCCGTTGCCGCGGTCGTGGCACTCGTCGCCCGCAACAGAGCGCTGGAGGCGAAGAAGGAGCACATCGAGGCCGAACTGAGGCATCAGCTGCTCACGGCAGACAGCCACCTGCACTCGTCACACGCCGAGCTGCAGAGGTTCCGTAACGAGCAGGACGCCACGCTCCGCGAAGCCAAGGAAGCGGCGGAGGAGAACACCAAGTCCGTCCTCAAGGGCGCCGCCAGCCTCCTGCAGAGCCTCGCCGCCGAGCAGACGACGCTGCTGGACGGCATCCAGCGCAAGTACGGTGGACACGCCGTCCTCAGCGACCTGTTGGACGTCAACCACGCCAACGCCCAGATGGCGCGAAAGGCCCAGGGCATCGCCGTCATGTGCGGTGCTCCGCTCGGCCGGCGCAACCGGCCCGCCAGCGTCTACGACGTGGTGCGCAGCGCACAGGGCCAGATCCGCAACTTCCACCGGGTCGCGATCATGCAGCAGACCGGTCTCGCCCTCAAGGCGTCCGCGGTCGCGCCCGTCGCGCTCGCCGTGGCGGAGCTGCTCGACAACGCCGCCAGCTTCTCGCAGCACGACGCGCCGATCGAGGTGACGTTCCAGCGCGTCCAGAACAACCTGTGCATCGTCATCGACGACGCCGGCGTCAGCATGAACGACGAGGACCGGCAGCGGGCGACCGCACTGCTCTCCGGGGAGATCGCTCCCCGCCTGTCGCAGCTCGGCACGCAGCCCAAGTTCGGTTTTCCGGTCATCGGCCTGATCGCGCGTCAGCACGGCTTCAAGGTGGACGTCACCGGAGTCTCCCGGTACGGCGGCGTCAGGGCCGTCGTCCTCTTGCCCGAGGAGCTGTGGACCATGGAGGAGATACCGCCCGTCCAGGAGGCTCCGGTCAGCAACATCCGGCGCGCCCCCGAGAGCCGGCCCCACAGTGCCCCGCCGAGCGCGCCCCAGAGCGCTCCGTCGCGCACGATGCACGGTCTGCCCAAGCGCGGCGCGCGCCAGGCACCCATCGCCAGCGTCCCCGATCCCGGCCCTCGTCCCGACACCACCTGGGCGGCGCCACGGAGCCCGGAAGAGACGGGCCGCGCTTCCGGGCGCAGCCTGGGGGCCTTCCAGCGCGGCACGCTCTCCGGCCGCAACCTTGACGCCACCTCGTTCGAAGGGCCCGAAGAGGCATGACCGCAGACCTGTCGTGGATGCTAGAGGACATCGTGCACAACGTGCCCCGCGCACGTCACGCCGTCCTGCTGTCCGCGGACGGCCTCCCTCGCGGTGCGACGGAAGGCCTGGCCGAGAACGATGTGCGCACCATCTCCGCCGCCATGGCCGGAATGCAGTCGCTCAGCCGGGCGACGGCCCACTTCGCCGGACCGGAGAAGGACCGGCAGTGGAACCAGACCATCATCGAGTTCTCGCACGGCTGGAACTTCCTGATCGGGGCGGGGCAGGGCTCGTACCTCGCCGCCGCGGCCGCGCCCGACGTGGACATGCAGCAGATCTCCTTCCGCATGCACCGGCTCGTGGCCCGGCTGGGCAACAACCTCACCTCGCCGCCGCGCGTGGGCCACGAGGACGCCGGAGGCGCGCGGGGGAACGAGCCCCGGCAGCAGAACCCCGGTGACGCGAAGTTCGTCCTCGGCGAGCTCGACCGGGTGGTGTCCGAGGTCAAGGGTGCCCGGCACGCGGTGCTGCTGGGATCGGACGGCCTTCCCCGCGGGGCGACCACCGGGATGAGCCGCGACCTGGCGGACACGATCTCCGCGGCCATGACGGGCATTCACGCCTACAGCCGGGTCACCTCCCAGTTCGCGGGGGTCGCCGAGGACGCGGAATGGCGTCAGACGGTCATCGAGTTCGAGCACGGCTGGATCTTCCTGCTGGCCGCCGGACCCGACGCCTTCCTGGCCGCCGCCGCCGAACAGGCCTGTGACATCGAGGAGTTCACCACCCGGCTGCACTCGGTGGTTCCCAGACTGACCGCGGCGACGACACCGGCGAAGGGGACAGGACATGTCTGACGGGCCCGGACAGGACGAAGAGCTGGAACTGACGTCTCCGTTAGTCCCCCTGTTCGTGATCACGAACGGGCGGGCGCTGCCCCCGGACCACGAGTACGAGCACACGACGCTCGTGACGGCGACGGGGGCGGAGAACGGACACGTCGCGGCGCGCACGCTGTCCCCGGAAGCGGGGCAGGTGATGGACCTGGTCGCGGACGGATTCCTGTCCGTGGCCGAGGTGGCGGGGCACACGCACCTGCCCCTGGGCGTCGTCCGCATCCTGCTGGCGCAGTTGGAGGAGGACAGCCTCATCCTCACGAGGACACCGATACCGCGCGCCGAACGTGTCGACAGAGAACTGGTCAGCGCCGTGCTCGAAGGCCTGAAGAATCGATTCGGAGCGTAAACGCGTGTACCTGGATCCAGATGTCTCCCACGCGGTGAAGATCCTCATTGTGGGGCACTTCGGGGTCGGCAAGACCACCTGCATCGGCAGCCTCTCCGAGATCGAGCCCCTGCGGACCGAGGAAGAGATCACCGAGGCCAGCGTGGGCTTCGATGACCTGTCGGGCACGCCCGACAAGACGACCACCACCGTCGCCATGGACTTCGGCCGGCTGACCCTCAGCGACACCCTGGTGCTCTACCTCTTCGGTACGCCCGGCCAGGAGCGCTTCAAGGAGATGTGGGAGGAGCTCTCCCGGGGCGCGCTGGGCGCGCTCGTCCTGGTCGACCCGGAGCGGCTGCACGAGTCCTTCCCCGTCCTGGACCTCGTCGAGCGCTTCGGCCTGACGTACGCCATCGCCGTGAACCACTTCGAGGGCACCACGCACTACCCGCTCGACGAGGTGCGCGAAGCGCTGAACCTCACCGACGAGACCCCTGTCGTGGAGTGCGACGTACGGGACGAGAACTCCTCGGCGCAGGCCCTCATCACCCTCGTGAAACACCTCATGTCCCAACTCGGCTAGGAGCGCAGGAATGCAACAGCCACGTGAACCCATGGAGATACCTCCCGGCTGCCCCGCGCACGGGAACCTCCAGATGTACGGCCCTGCGTTCGGAGCCGACCCCGACAGCCACTACGCGCAGCTGCGTCACTTCGGACCCAGTGCGCCCGTGGACATCGCTCCCGACGTCCAGGCGGAGCTCGTCACCAGCTACGACGCCGCCCTGTACGTCCTGCAGAACCCCGCCTCCTTCGTACGCGACTCCCGCCGCTGGAACGCCCTCAACGAAGGGCGCGTCCCGGCCGACAGCCCGGCACTTCCCATGCTGGGCTACCGTCCCAACGCCCTCTTCAGCGACGGCGCGGCCCACGCCCGGCTGCGCGGGGCGGTGACCGACAGTCTCGCGACCGTCAACGAGCACCAGCTCATCCGGCAGACGCAGCAGTCCGCCTACTACCTGATCAGCCAGTTCAGTACCGACATCCGCGGCCAGGCGGAGCTGATGGCCGAGTACGCCCAGCCGCTGCCCCTGCTGGTCTTCAGCGAACTGTTCGGCTGCCCGCCCGAGATCGGCGACCGCGTGATCGCCGGGATCAGCGGCATCTTCGAGGGGACCCCCGGCGCCGACGAGGTGCTCGGCGGGGCGCTCACGGAGCTGATCGCCCTCAAGCGGCGCCGACCGAAGAGCGACCTGACGACGCGTCTGATGGAGCACCCGGCCCAGCTGAGCGACGAGGAGGTCCTGCACCAGTTGGTCACCCTGCTCTCCGGCGGCACCGCGCCGCTGGCGGCGGCCATCGGCACCAGCAGCGCCCTGTACCTCGGGGAGGACTGGCCGGTCGGCCTCCCGGTCGAGGACGCGGTCTCCCAGACGCTCTGGAACTACGCGCCGATCGCCAACTACGCGGCCCACTACCCGACGCACGACGTCGAGCTCGGCAACAGGGTGGTCCGGGCCAACGACCCGATCCTCATCTCGTTCGCCGCGGCCAACACGGACCCCAAGCTGACCGAACACCGCGAACAGCTCAGCGCCAAGGCACACCTGGCGTTCGGGGCGGGCCCGCACGCCTGTCCCGCCAAGGACCCGGCTTTCATGATCACCGTGACGGCCGTGGAGACGCTCCTCAACCAGCTCCTCGACGTGGAGATGCGCGTCCCGTTCAAGGCGCTCACCTGGGCTCCGAGCCCGTGGAGCCGCACCCTGGTCACCCTCCCGATCCGCTTCACCCCGAAGGCCGCCCCCCAGGTGTCCACGCCGGCCGGATCGAACGCGGGCCAGGCCTCGCAGCAGCAGGCGGCGGTCTCCTCACCCGCCGAAGGCCCCTCGCGCAGGAGCACCGGAGCCGCGCAGCAGCCCAAGGGCGGCCTGTTCAGCCGTTTCCTGGCCTGGACCAGGGGCGAGTGAGCCGAGTGTGATTCTAGTAACCTCCTGAGTACTCAGTGACAGTGGATGCGCTAACGATCACGTGGGTAGGCATGGCGGCTGGTTCTCAGAAAGGAGCCGCCATCATGGGGGTTGCCACAACTCCGTCGTACGACCGCCGGGCGTCCGCCTCCCTCTTCTCCCGTCTGCGGACGGCAAGAGGGCAGGCCGACCCCTTCCCGATATACGCCGAGCTCCTCTCGCGGGGTGAGGTGGTCCCCGCCCCCTGGGGCGGCTTCGCCGTGACCGGCTTCGCCGCCTGCGACCAGGTGCTGCGCAGCCGTCAATGGCTGGAGCCCGACAGGGCGTGGCGGGAGCGCCAGGGGCCCGGGACCCGCTGGAACGCGCCCTCCTCGCGCGAGATGAGCAACACGCTCGCCGCGCTCAACGCCCCGGACCACACCAGGGTCCGCCGGGCGGCGGGCACCTTCGACCGGTCCACCGTGGAGCGCATCGGCCACAACGTGGAACGAACCGCGGGCCGCCTCCTCGACGCCTTCACCGAGCGAATACGCGCCGGGGAGGCGGACTTCTCGGAGCTCGTCTGCGAGGAGCTGCCCGTCGCCACCATAGGTGACTGGCTCGGGCTGCCGCGGGCCGACTGGTCCACCCTCCGCCAGTTGACGCACGATCAGGTCTTCACCCAGGAGCTGCTGCCGTCCGCCAGCCAGCTGGCCCTGTCGGACACGGCCACCGCCGAACTCCGGGCCTATTTCATGGAGCTGGTGCGCGACCGGCGCTCCCGTCCCGGGAACGACCCCGTCACCGGGTGGATCCGGGCGTGGGACGCGATCGAGCCCGACCGGGACAAGGCCGACGAGGCGGTCTACTTCCTGGTGCTGTTCGTCCTGCTGGCCGCCCTGGAGACCACCGCGACCCTCCTTTCGACGATGACGTTGCGGCTCGTCGAGAGCCCCGAGCGCTGGGACATGGTCGCGGACAACCCGGATCTCGTACCCGGGTTCGTTGAAGAAACGCTTCGCCACGACCCGCCCACCCACGTGATCAGCAGGGTCGCCTCGCAGGACACCGTGATGGGAGGCTTCGAGATCCGCCGCGACGAGATGGTCCACCTCATGGTCGCCGCGGCGCACCGGGACCCGGCCAGGCACGGCGACCCGGACCGGTTCGACCCCGCACGCGTGCCCGGCCACCTCGCCTTCAGCGGCGGCGTCCACTACTGCCTCGGCGCGCCGCTGGCCCGCCTCGAAGCCCAGACCCTGCTCCGCCAGCTGATCCGGCGCCTTCCCCGCCTCACCCTCGTACGCCCCCCGTCGATGGCGCCCCGTGTGGCGTTCCGGCGCCTCCTGAACCTGGACGTGGCAGTCGCATGACCGAACGCACCCCCTCCCCCGTGCGCACCCGGACCGCGCCCAAGGCGATCCGTGCCGAGCAGGACGGCCCCGTCCTGCACGTCCGCCTCAACCCCTGGGGGCAGGACGACACGCTGGACACCGCGGTCCTCGACGACTTGATCACCCTCCTCGACGACCTCCACGAGAGACCCGACGTCCGGATCCTGGTGCTGTCGTCGCTGGGTCCGGACTTCTGCCTGGGTGCCGACCGTGACGAGTACCGGGAGGCGCTGGCCGACGATCCGTCGGGGGCAGCCCTGCGGCGCATCGCCGACAAGGCGCACCGCCTGTGCCAGGCCCTGGAGAGCACCCACGCGGTCACCATCGCCCGGCTGCACGGACGGGTCATCGGCGCGGGCCTCGCCCTCGCCGCCTTCTGCGATCTGCGCGCGGGGGCCGACGACTGCCGCTTCCGCATGCCCGAGGTCGGCATAGGGCTGCCACCGGCGTGGGGCGGGGCGATGGGACGCCTGGTCTCCGAGGCCGGCGCCTCCAGGATTCGCGAGCTCATGCTCACCTGCGACGTCTTCGACGCCGGCACGGCCCACCGTATCGGTCTGCTCCACCGGACCGCCCCGCTCGACCAGCTGGACAAGGTGATCGGCTCCTGGACCGGGCCCCTCGTCCGACGCTCGCCCGAAGCACTCGTCCTGACCAAACGGATGCTGGCCGGCTACGCACGGGCGGACAGGACGGCAGACGTCACCCTGCTCGACTCCCATCTCCTGACAGCGGCTCTCCACCAGCACGCAAGGGGCTGACCCCTCCCGGCCGGATGCGGGCGCCCCGCCCGCCACGGACCCGCCGAGACGGGGGACGGCCGGGCGCCTGGGCGCCGTACGACGGGCACAGTCCCCGCGGCGAGGTGCCTGACCACTCGCGATCGCTTCGCGTCCGCGGTCCTGGCCACCAAGGCCGGCCTACGTCGGTCCGGCCGGCGGCGCCACCGCCGCCGGGATCGCTGCCGCCTACCCGTTCAGCGCCAGGTCTGGTACGGGCTCTTCTGGCTGTGGGTCCCGCACGGGAAGGTACGGAGGTGATGGGCGGGGCTGTCGTCCAGGCACAGGCCGGTCTGCTGGTTCTTCAACTCGACGGCCCCGTCGGGGTAGCGGTGCACGATCCAGCTCTGGTCCTTGGCCTTGTCGCACGGATACGGCGTGACCTTGCCCCCGGGGCCGTCGGTCAGGCACCTGCCCGTGTTGATGTTCCGCAGTTCACGGGTGCCGTCGGCCCACCGGTGGACGTTCCACTTCTGGTGGTCGTTGCCCAGGCAGGTGTACGTACGGATCCCGTGCTCGCTGTCGTCCAGGCAGGCCGACGTGGCGTCGTTGCGGAAGCTCTGGACGCTGTCGAGCGCGCTCGTCGGGGCCGCGTCGGCCTCGTGCGTGGCGGTGGCCGTAGCCAGGCCCGCGGCGAGCAGCACGCACGCGACGGTTGCCCGGAGCCTCTTCGTGGTCGTCGGAACGGTGTTCATGACTCTCTCCTCGGTCGATTGGGAGGGGTTCTGCGGATGACTGCGCGCCGGTGCGGGGCGGGGAACCACCCCGCACCGCGCGGACGGACGGAGGGACGGGTCAGCCCACGATGTTGACGGGTCGGTAGGCGTGGTAGCCGTCGCGGCCGTTCACCCCGTAGGAGTGCTGCTTCCAGCGGGTACCGACCCCGCCCGCCTGCTCGTAGGACTTGTAGGCGGTGTGGGCGTTGTTGGCCCAGCCGTCGAAGATGACGACGTGGCGGTTGTCGGGGTTGTTGCTGTTGGCCTTGATGACCAGGTCGCCGGGGGCCAGGTCCTTCATCGCGATCCGGCGCGTGTACCCGTCGTTCTTCAGCGAGACGGTGTTGGGGCCGGGCTTCGACAGTCCCAGCGCCATGGAGACGTAACCGGAGCAGTCCTGCCGGTATCCGTCCTTCCACCGCTTGTTCTGGCTGTAGGGGACGGGGCGGCCGTTGTTCGCGGTCAGCCAGGTCTTCGCCCGTGCCAGCACCTGGGCGCGGGTGATACGGGGAGCCGCCTGGACCGCGCCGGCCGGTTCGGCCTGCTCGGCCCAGGGCGCGGGGGCACCGCCCACCTCGGCGGTCGCCCACGCCGCGGACGCGGCGGATACGGAAGGAGCCGCGGGGGCGGACGGCGCAGTCAGCGCGAGGGACCCGGCGCACAGGACTGCTGTCAACGCTGCCATGCCCCAACGGCGGGTGGTCTTCTCGGACATGTGGATTCTCCTGTTTCTGTGTTCTCGCTCGTGGCGGACGGAGGCGCCGGTCCACGCGGCCGGGCAAGGGCGTCAGGACTCCATGCCGATACGGGCCGGTTCAGGCCGTGGCGGTGAAGGCTGCGAAGCCCTGGAGTCTGGGGGGGGGGGAGGGACGGTTCGGTCGCCCTCGGTGACACCCGTGCCGGAGATGCGAGGCCGCCATGCGGCGCTTGCACGGCTTGCGGGGGCCGGACGAGAAGGAGTCTGCGGGCGGCGATGCGGCCGGTGCAAGGCTGTCCCGTTTGCTTCACCGATGTCGGGATCCCTAAGGTTCTGACCTGCTGGGACATGACTGTCCCGGGACACGAAGCGGCCGACGGAGCACCAGTGTGCGGCCGTCGGAAGGGGCGAACGTGACAGGCCTCGATGGACTGAACGGCAGTGCGGCGCAGCAGCTGGGGAGTGCGCTGAAGGCTCTGCAGCGGCGATCGGGTCGCACGCTGCGTTCACTGGAATCCGAGGTGATGATCAGTGATTCGTCACTGTCGCGCTACTTGCGGGGCAGCACGGTCCCGCCGTGGTCGACCGTCCGCGACCTGTGCCGGGCCTTGGGCGCGGACCCCTCCGAGTACCGCGCCCTGTGGGAGGCGGCGGACCGGTGCCAGCCGAAACCTCCCGCGGACGCCGGTCCGCCCGCCGCTACGGAGGGTTGGTGGCGCCGTTGGCGGCGTACGGCCGGGCTGTGGGCATCGCACCGCTGGGTGTGGGCCGCGTGCGGTGCGTGCGCGGGCCTGTTGGGCGGCTGCGCTCTGGCGTTGTTCGGTCCTTGGCCGGCGGGTTCCTCACTCGGGCAAGACGCACCGGGCCGGCAGGCGGCGTCCCCCGAAGCGGTGGGAAAGGCCGGACCGCGGCTCGACGACTACAGCCGGATCTTCGTCAACCGGGTCACGGGCGACTGTCTGGACCACAGCCTCGACAAGGGCCTGCGTTCCTTCGAGCCCAACGGACTGAGTTACCAGAGGTGGACGGTCCACCCGTATCCCGACGGCACCAGCGAACTGCGCAACCACGCCACCGGCGCCTGCCTGGACAGCGGCGGCTCCGGGCTGCAGGGCGCGTCCTGCAGCAAGGCCCCCACACAGAAGTGGGTGGTCACGGCCTTGACCGACGCCTCGGTAGAGATCAGGAGCCGGACCACGGGAGCCTGTCTGGACGACGGCGACCAGGGGCTGCGGGCCGTGCCCTGCGACGGCTCGAACCACCAGAAGTGGGGCTGATCGCCGTGGAGGGTCCGCCGCGGTCCCCTCACCCGCACCAGCTGGGGCAGGCTCAGGCCACTTCCACGGAGTCGAGTTCCGCGTAGTAGTCGCCCTTGGTCAGGCGTACGGTGTTCCAGCCCCGGCGCAGGGAGACAGGCACGCTCGCCTGCTGCCAGTTGTCCCATCCGGTGTACGGGTAGTCCACCCGCCCGCCGGCCGCTGCCTTCCCGTTGACGGTGAGGCTGTGGGAGGCCGGTACCGGCCTGTCGTCGCCGTCCCGGGAACCGTTGCCGTAACGGACCGTCAGCGTGTGCGGTCCCCCGAGGCGGCGAAGACGGAGAACTCGACGAAGCTGTCGGGGTGGTCGATTCCGCCGACCGCCCGACCGTCGAGGGCCTCTGCCGCCTCACGGACGACCGCCCGGTGCACCCGTGCGGTCTCCGCCTGATGGAGTACCTTGCTGCCGCGGACGACCGGACGGCCGTCCGCGAAGCCGAGGTCGGCCGTGTACAGGAAGCGTCGCTCGGTGCCGTCATGACTCCAGCCGTGAAAGAGGATCCGGTCCTGCCCGTCCGGACCGGTCACGACGTCCTGCCCTCCGGGGCCGCGGATCGCGCCGCCGAAGGACTCGGTGGACATCAGCGGCGCCGTCGCCTTGGTATAGGGGCCGGTCAGCCGAGTGGCCACCGCGTAGCTCGTCTTGTAGTGGTGGTCGCCGTAGAAGTCGGCCGAGTAGAACAGCACGTAGCGGCCGTCACGGCGCACGAGGGTCGGGGCCTCGACCAGTTTCCCCTCCCACTCGCGGTCCTGCCCGATCAGAGCGACGGGCTCTCCCGTCGTACGGGTGCCGTCCCAGGAGACGGGCTGCAGGTGGATCCGGGTGGCCAGCTCGCAGCAGTTCCCGTCGTTCTTCCAGAGCAGGTACCGCCGGCCGTCCTCCGTATGGCTCGCGGCGTCGATGGCGCCCCCCTGCTCGGCCGGGCAGACCAGCGGTCCCTCGCCGGTGGGCTGGAACGGGCCGTCGGGTGAGGACGAGAGGGCGACACCGATGCACTGCTTGCCGCTGGCCCGGTCGCGAGCGGTGTAGTGCATGGTGAATCCACGTCCGTTGGCGAACACCTCCGGCGCCCACACGAGCGAACGCGTCGGCTCCGCCCAGTTCCCGAGGCGGGGCAGGGCGTCGGTCCCGACCGGGGACCAGTGGACCAGGTCCGTGGAGGTGGCGTGCTGGATGTTCGCCGCCTCACCGTTGGTCGCGTAGGCGTGGTAGGTGCGGCCCACCTTCACGACATCCGGATCGGGGAAGTTCCGGCCCAGCACCGGCTCCGCCGGGCCGGCTCCGGCGGGCGGCGCAGCGAGTAGGCATGCGGCGAGCAATCCGGTGGCCGTCACGGCGACCGACCTCCAGAACCGGGGTGCGGCTGTGAGGAACACCTGTCTTCTCCTTGAGCCCGGGGAGTCGCATATCAGGAGGCTGCGCCGTCCGTTCCCGTGGTCCAACGCCTTGAACCGCTACCGGTTGCGGAAGCCGGGGAGTCGGGCCGCTGCGGTGGGTGATTCGCGGTGGCATCCGTCCACATAGTGGGACTGGTCCGGACCGTACGGGCTCCGGTGGACTTGGGGGGACCGCGTCCGGCTGTTGGAATGATCAGCGAGATGCGCCCAGCAAGTGAACCGGGAGAACCCCTTTGAAAGCCCCAGCACTGAGCGCAGGAGAGAAGCCGTCCGGAGCGGCCGAGCTGACCCGTTTCGCCGCCGTCGTGGCGGCGGTGGACACCGCGGCTCTCAGCGCCCTGCTCGAACTGCGGCGCCAGGACCTGGCGTCGCGGTCCGATGATGTGTTCGAGCGCGCGTCGGAGGTCGCCGAGGTCTATGCCCGGTGGTTCGGCGCCCACGGCGTGAGCTGTCCGCTGCCCGGCCAGATCGCCACGGCCCGCCGCAAAGGACTGCCCGTGATCGGGCCTGCCGTCGACGCCCTGCTGTACGCGGAGCTGACCAGCGGCGTACTGATGGGCGTCCAGGACGCCGACGCCATCGACGGTGACCTGCACTTCGGCTGGGCGGCGCAGGGCGAGACCTTCGCCGGTTTCCGCTCCACCGTCACCTGTGCCCAGGACGAGCCCGTCGTCCGGGACGGCACCGCGATCGTCGCCTCCGTCCTCCAGGGTCCCGACCGCCGGACCAGCGTCACCAAGAGCTCCCGGCACCTGGTCTTCACCGTGTACGACGCGCCCGGTCTGAGTGCCGAGGACTTCGACGGCGCCGTACGGCTGCTGCGCGATCTCCTCAAGGACGCCGGAGCCGTCCCCGACGTGCTGGAGGTGAGACTGTGACCGGCGAGGAGCTCTCGGACGGGCCTCTGCCCAGCCGGCATCAGCGGCGCATCCTGATCTGCGTCGGCGAGCCGGAGGCGGGCGGGCACGCGGGCGGGCACGCGGGCGGCCGGCCGGACGTGTACGCGGCCACGGCGCGCTGGCAGCGCCAGTACGTCGGCGGCGTCTACGTCCGCCTCTCGGGCACCCCCGAGCAGCAGCGGGCGGTCGTGGCCCGGTTCACCGCCGCGGGGTGCACCCTGCAGGCCACCCATTTCTACCGGCCGGAGGATGTCCGGGCACTGGCGTCGCTGGCCCGGCAGCTCGAAGACCTCTCCGCCGAAGGCCTGTGCGGTGAGGGCGAGTTCGGGCCCCTGCGGGTCGCGGAGCTGCTGATGGTCGGCGCTACCGACGTCGTCGGACCGTACCCGCAGCGGTACATGGCCGCCGCGCGGGCCGCGGCCTCTTACGTCAACGACCGGCTCGGCGAGGCCTGGCTGGCACTACCCATGGTGACGACGGCCGAGGGGGTGTCGCGTGCGGCCGGGGGACCGCACGCGCACGAGGGTCAGGGCAGCCGGACGGGCTTCACCCCGGACGAGCTGGAAGACCACTTCGCCGACACGGCGAGGGCGCTGGCTGCCGAGACCGAGAGCCGCCTGGAGGTCCTGGGCCGCCTCCCGGTGCGCGGAGAGACCGTTCCGTGTCCGGCGGCGGCCCTCTCCGAATGACCCGGCGGCCCCGCCGGCCCGCCGCACCACGTAACTCATGAGCGCCACAAGCGATCTGGGGGGAACTGCGCGATGCGCACCACTTCAACTCTGCGCGCCATGCTCGATTTCGACCTGGCCGACTACATCAGCAACGCCCGCGCCGTGGGGCGCGATCTGCTCGACCCCGCGTTGCGCGCCTGGATGGCCGAGGCGTACGAGGACACGGTCGTCCTCCTCGCCCTCGACCGGGACCGGCTCAGCCGCAGCGAGTACACGATGCTCCGCTTCGCCGAACTCGTCTTCCAGGCCGAGTGGAAACTGGCCCTCCCCGAGGGCGAGGCGCCCCAGGAGGTCGCCTCGCGCGGCGGCGGGCCGCTGGACCGGCGCGGCAAGCGCTACCAGCCCTATGGCAACGTACGGCTCCTCAACCACGTGCTCGGCACCCGCAGCCACGCCCCGGACGGGGCCGTCGAGCGGGCCTGCTGGCAGACGATCCGCACCACCGCCGAGAGCTGGCGGGCCTACGAACAGCGCACCATCGACGGCACGGAGAAGTGGGCGCAGGACGCCCTGCCCGCCGACGGGCAGCTGACGGAGCGCATCGCCCGGCTCGGGTCGCTGGTCCGCCTGAGCACCGGCCGCGCGCCCGCTCTGCGACCCGCCGCGCCCGAACCGCCGCGCCACTGGCGGGACTACGTCCTCTCGCCGCACGGCCCCGCCAACGTCCTGGAGCACCTGGCCGTGCTGCCCCAGACCACGCAGCACGACGAGGTCACGTTCCTGCGGGTGATCCACCTCGTCGAGGCCACCACCTGGGGGGTGCTCGCCCGGGTGATGTCCGCCGCGGAGTGGCTGCGCTGCGGGCGGTGGGAGTACGCCGCCGAGTGCCTGGGGCGCGCGGCGGACCTGGCCGCGGCCCAGACCGAGGCCCTGCTTGTCATGCGCAGGACGATGCCGGTGGAGCACTTCCAGGGGTTCCGGGAGGCGACGGGCGACGCCAGCGCCGTCCAGGCGTTCCCCACCCAGCTGCTGCACATCCACCTGCTCGGGGTCCACCCGGAGAAGACCGAGGCGCTCGCCGAAGCCACGGAGAACGCCTACGTCCTGATGCACCAGAACCCGGACTTCGAACCACTGCGGGAGCTGCTGCGCCGGGTGCCGGCGGAGAAGGCGGGGCGGCGGGTGCTGGATGCGGCCCACCGCCTCGACCAGGAGCTGTTCGCCTGGCGGAAGATCCACTACGGGGTCGCGCTGCGCTACCTGCCCACGCAGACCACGGGCTCGGGCGGCACCTCGGGAGCCCCGTACCTGCGCAGCTTCTACCAGGACCGGCTGTTCGACGCGGACCGGTCACTGCTCCCGCAGCACCGCTTCGTGCAGAGCACCGTCCTCAGCCCCTGGATCCGATCCCGTCCGGCGCTCTCCCCCTCCAACTGAAGGGGTCCGTCGGCCGCGTCCCGTCGGACTGCTGGGCGTACACCTCCCCGATGCGCCGGATCGCCTCGGAGATGCCCGACCGGCCCAGGGCCGTGTACCCCAGCACCAGCCCGGGCCGGGCCGTCGCCGGGTCGTCGTAGTACGTCCTGCTGCCCTTGACCAGGACGGACCGCTGCAGCGCCTCCGCGACCAGGCGCTCCTCGTCCGTACCGGGCGGCAGGGCGGCGACGACGTGCAGTCCGGCGACGGGGCCGACCAGGGTCGCGGCCGGCAGGTACTGCTCCAGGGCCTGTGTCAGCATGCCGTGCTGGGCCCGGTAGCGCGTGCGCATCTTGCGCAGGTGCCCGTCGAGGAGGCCGCTGCGCAGGAAGTCCGCGAACGCCAGCTGCATCAGGCCGTCACCGCCCAGGTCGCGCCTGACCCGGATCGCCTCCATCATCGAGGTCAGCGCCGGCGGCAGCACCAGCCAGCCCAACCGCAGGCCGGGAGCGAGGAGTTTGCTCGCCGTGCCCGCGTAGATCACCCGCTCGGGATCGGCGGGCTGGAGCGCCAGGTGGCGGCCCCGGTGCTCCAGCCACAGCCCGCCGTCGTAGTCGTCCTCGATGATCCAGCCGTCGGTGTCCCGTGCCCAGCGCACCAGCTCCTGGCGGCGTTTGGGCGACATGGGCACGCCGAGCGGGAACTGGTGCGAGGGCGTGACCAGGACGGCCCGCACCCCGCTGGCGTAGAGCTGCTCGATCTCCACCCCCTCCCGCCCCACCGGCACGGCCAGCGTCCGGATCCCGTTCTCCTCGACGAACTGGCGCTGACGGTCATGGCTGGGGTCCTCGACCGCCAGACTGTCGATGCCCAGCTCGCTCAGGGTCGCGCAGATCAGGCCCAGACCGTGCGCGAACCCGCCCGTCACCATGGTGTTGTCCGGATGGCCCAGCACACCGCGGACCCGGCCGAGGTACGTGACGAGCTCCGTACGCAGCTGTTCGACGCCGAGCAGCGGCGGATAGCCGAGTCCCTGGTACCGGGCGGTGCTCACGGCCCGCTGGTAGGAAGCCGTCCATTCGCGGTGCGGGAAGGTGGCCGCGTTGGGCGTGCCCGGCAGCAGGTTGAACCGGACCGACGGGATCGCCCGGTCGACCAGCACCACGGGCTTCCTGATGCGGGTGTCGGCGTGGGCCGCCACCCGCGTACCGGAGCCGCGGACCGACTCCAACAGGCCCTCCCCGGTGAGCTTTTCGTACACCTCCACCACGACGCTGCGCGAGACCTTCAGGTCCTGGGCGAGCTGGCGGCTGGACGGGAGCCGGGAGCGCGGCGTCAGCCGTCCCTGCTCCACCTGTCTGCGCAGTTGGTCGGCGATCTGGGAGCCGAGTGGCTCCGGGGTGTCGCGTCGTACCTCCAGTATGACGTGCCACGTCATGTTGTCCCCCCAAATTTGACTGTTTGTAGCGGTCGTCACGAATTTACAGCCGGACCGGGATTGGTCCGGTGGTGAGCCGGTCAACTGGCCTGGCGTGCACGTTTCCCGGTCACCAGACTGACCAGCCGATACGCCCCGGCCGAAAGGTTCACGTGCCATGCCCTCCTCGTCCCCGTCCGCGTCCCGGCCCTCGTCCCTGTCCTCGTCCCCGCTGCTGGTCCTGATCAGCCCCATGGACCAGGAGACCCGTGGTCACCTGCTGGAGTCCGTGGCACGGGAGTACCGGATCCGGCTCTTCTCGGACCGCGAGGTCGGCTGGGAGGCGCCGTTCATCACCGGGCACACGCGCGTCGACACTCTGGACGCCGACGGCATGATCGAGGCGGCCCGGCCCCTGGCACCGGACGCGATCCTGTGCTGGGACGAGACCCGCATCCTTCCGGCGGCCAAGGTGGCCGAAGCCCTGGGGCTTCCGGGGCTGACCCCGGAAGCCGTACTGACCTGCCGGGACAAGCACCTCACCCGCCTCGCGGTGGCCGGGGCGGGCGGCCCGCAGGCCCGCTCCACCGCGGTGTCCACCCTCGCCGAGGCGTACGAGGCCGCCGCGGAGACGGGCTACCCGGTCGTGGTCAAGCCCCGGGCCCTGGTGGGCAGTACGGGCACGCGCATGGCCCGCACCCCCGAGGAGCTGGCCGGCATCTTCCCCGCCATCCGCGGGACGACCATGGTCGAGGTGCGCGAGCGTTTCGAACGGCCCGTGCTCATCGAGGAGTACCTGGACGGTCCGGAGATCAGCGTCGACGCCCTGATCTGGGACGGCGAGGTGACCCCGCTCTTCGTCGCCCGCAAGGAACTGAGCCCGCCGCCCAACTTCGAGGAAGTGGGGCACGTCGTCGACGCCGCCGACCCGCTGCTGTCCGACCCGGAGCTGCTGCGCGCCCTGACCACGGTTCACGCCGCGGTCGGCATCACCCGCGGCTGGACGCACTCGGAGTGGCGCCTCACCACGCGCGGCCCCGCCCTGGTCGAGGTCAACGCCCGCAGCGGCGGCGACTTCATCTCGCACCTCGGACTGCTGGCCACGGGCTGGGACGCGGGCCTGGCGGCCGCCCGCCTGGCGCTCGGCCAGCGCCCCGAACAGGGCACCGCGCACGCCGGGGCCGCCGCCGTACGCTTCCTCTACCCCGAGGTGGAGACCGTCGTCGGCCGCGTGACCATCGACCGCGACCGGCTGCCCGCCGGCATCGAGATCGCCCGCGTGGTGGCGCAGCCCGGCCACCTCCTGGAACTCCCGCCCGCCTCGCACACCGGCCGGTACGCCATGCTCGTGGCCTCCGCCGCCACCGCCGGGGAATGCCGGGCGACGCTCGACGCCGCCGAGGACGCGGTGCGCCTCGAAGCGGCCGCACCGGTCCCGGCCCCGCGATGAGCGTGGACGGGGCGACCCGTGCCGGCGAAGCCGAGGCGGCCGGCGTCGTACTCACCTGGCGCGAGGCACCCCTGCCGGTGAAGGCGGTGATCGCCGGGATCATGGTGAACCGGCTCGGCGGCTTCCTCCAGGTGTTCCTCGTGCTCTACATGGTCGCCGGCGGATACCCCGAGGTGCAGGCGGGGTTCGCGCTCGCCGCGCACGGAGCGGGCGCGGTGGCGGGGATCCTCCTCGGCGGCTGGCTCGTCGGGCGGATCGGCGTCCGGGCCTCGATCGTCGCCTCGATGACGGCCAACGCGGCCCTCACGGCGGCCTTCCTGTACGCCGCGTCGTACCCGGTGATGCTGCTGCTCGCGGCCGGCACCGGCGCGGCGAGCCAGGTCTACCGGCCCGCCTCGGCGGAGCTGGTCAGCCGCCTCACCGGCGAGCAGCGCCGCGTCATGGTCTTCGCGATGTACCGCCTCGCCACCAACATCGGGACCACCGCGGCGCCGCTCATCGGCGCGGCCCTGGTCGCCCACTCGTACACGCTGCTGTTCTGGGCGGAGGCGGCCGCCGCCCTGGGCGTCGCCGTACTGGGCCTCCGGCTCCTGCCGCGCGACCGGCCCGGGGCCACGGCCGCCGGCCAGGCGGCCCAGGAGACCGAGACCGAGGCGGAGGCGGGGGCGGTGGCGGAGGCGGCGGGTCCGGGCGGCTACCGGGCGGTGCTGGCCGACCGCGGCTTCGTGCTGTTCCTGCTCGCCATCCTCGGCTTCTCCGCGGTCTACACCCAGTACCTGTCGACGCTCCCGCTCGCGGTGCGGGAGCGCGGACTCGACATCTTCGTCTACGGCGTCCTCGTCGCCGTCAACGGCCTGATCGTCATCCTGTGCGAGCTGGTGGTGACCCGGAAGGTGCAGCGGTGGCCGGCCAGGATCGCCACCATCACCGGAATCCTGGCCGTCGGCTGCGGCCTCGCCGCGTACGCGCTGCCCTGGGGCGTCGCCGGTCTCGTGGCCGCCACGGTGGTGTGGTCGGTCGGCGAGATCATCGGCTCGCCGACCATGACCGCCTACCCGGCACTGGCCGCGGCGCCCGAGAACCGGAGCCGGTACCTCGGCGCCTCCCAGGCCATGTTCGGGGTGGGCTCCGCCGTGGGACCCGCGGCGGGCGTCGCCGCGTGGGCCCTGATGGGCGACTCGGTATGGCCGGCATGCGGCGCCCTCGCCGCCCTCGCCGCCCTCGCCGCCTTCATCGGCATGCCGGCCCCGCCGGCCGCTGGCGGGCGAGCGTGACCTGCGGGCGTCATGGCGGCAGGCAGGCCACCGCTCGGATGTGACGAATCGGTCTCGGCTCGGGGGAAACCGGCGCCCGGTTCCGGCAGAGGGGCTTCGCTGTTCGGGCGGACCGGATGTGCCGCTGTACGAGCACGGGACCCCTCAGAAAGGTGCCACATGGCGCAGCCCACCACGGTGAGTCTGACCAAGGCGTCGCCCACCGTCTCGCTGGACAAGCACGGGGTGACCTCGGGGCTGATCAAGGTCAATCTGAACTGGACGTCACCGCAGGCGACGGCCGAGCGCTCCGCCCGGGAGGCCCGGGGTCTGTTCGGGCGGATACGGGCCTCATGGCGGGCTGCCGCGGCCAAGGACGTGGATCTCGACCTGGGGTGCATGATCCGGTGCACCGACGGCACCAAGACCGTGGTCCAGGCCCTGGGGAACGCCTTCGGTGCCGTGGACCGGTTCCCCTACGTCGCCCTCGACTCCGACGACCGGACCGGGGCGAGTGCGGCGGGAGAGAACCTCGTCATCAACCTGGACCACCAGGCCGAGTTCCAGAAGCTCCTGCTCTTCGTCTACATCTACGACGGTTCCGGTGACTTCCGCGGGCTCGACGCCGTGGTGACCCTCACCTCCGACCGTGGTGACCGCTTCCAGGTCCGCCTCGACGACTGCCCGCCGCAGGCGCACGCCTGCGGCATCGCCCTGATCAAGCGGCAGAAGGGCGAGCTCGTCGTCGGGCGCGAGGTGCGCTGGTTCACCCCGCAGGACGGGCCCGGCGTCCAGGACGTGATCTCCCGGGCCTACCGGCTCGGCATGAAGTGGACGCCGGGCAGGAAATAGGCCGCGGTCTACCGGCGCGGGAGTCCGTGGCCGAGTTCGGTCAGGGCCCGGGCGAGGGTGCGGGTGAAGAAGTCGGCCGCCGCGGGGTCGATGCACAGCGGAGGCTTGATCTTGAGGATGTTGAGGTGGTCCCCGGTGGGCTGGACGATGACGCCGAGGTCCAGCATGCGGTCGCAGAGTTCGGCGGTCTCCTCGGTCGCGGGTTCCAGGGTGGTGCGGTCGCGGACGAGTTCCAGGCCGAGGTACAGGCCGGAGCCGTGGACGGCGCCGATGACGGGGTGGTCGGCGGCCAGGGAGGCCAGGGCCGCCTTGAGGTGGGCTCCGGTGCGGGTGGCGTTCGCTTGGAGGTCTTCGTCCCGCAGTGTGTCCAGGACCGTGAGGCCGGCGATGCTGGAGACGGGGCTGCCGCCCGTGGAGGAGAAGAAGTAGCCCTGGTCCCGGTAGCGGTCGGCGACGGCGCGGCTGGTGATGACGGCTCCGAGCGGGTGGCCGTTGCCCATGGCCTTGGCCACGCAGACGATGTCGGGCACCGCTCGCTGCTGTTCGAAGCCCCAGAACCAGTGGCCCAGGCGGCCGTACCCGACCTGGATCTCGTCAGCGATGGCCAGGCCCCCGTGCCGGCGCACGGCGGCGTACACCTGCTGGAGGTAGCCGTCGGGGAGGGCGACGCCCCCCGCGTTGCCGTAGTAGGACTCGCCTATGAAAGCGCCTGCGGGGCGGCCGGAGGCGGCCAGGTCGTCGATGGCACGGACGGCCTCCGGGGCGTACCGGGCGGCCTGTTCGCCGCGGTGCCGGCCGCGGTACGAGTTGGGCGAGTCGACCGTGTGCACCCAGGCGGGGCGGGTGGCGAGCGCGTTGGGGTTGTCCTGGAGGGAGGTGGAGACGGCGTCGGAGGCGTACGTCCAGCCGTGGTACGCCTCGCGCAGCGCGACGACGTCGTGCTGCCCGGTGGCGCCGATGGCGAGGCGGATGCCCAGGTCGACCGCCTCGGAGCCGGAGTTGACCAGGAAGACCGTGTCGAGGGGGTCGGGCAGGAGGGCGGCGAGGCGTTCCGTGAACTCCACGACCGCGGAGTAGTGGAAGCGGGAGTTGGTGTTGAGGCGGCGGAGCTGGCGGGACACGGCCTGCTCGACGCGCGGGTGGGCGTGGCCGAGGGGGGTGACGTTGTTGACCATGTCCAGGTACGACCGGCCCTCGGCGGAGATCATGTGGTGCCGCCAACCGCGTTCCATGCGGGGCGGGTTGTCGTAGTAGTACCCCTGGACGGGGGCGAAGGCGGCCTCGCGGCGGGCGAGGAGGTCCGGCCGCGACGCGGCGGCGGTTGCGGTTGTGGTTGCGGGCAGGCCGAGCAGCGGGGCGGGGTCGGCCGTGAGGGCGAGCCAGCCGGGTGCGTACTCGGGCCGGACCAGCGGCGGGACCTCGGCGAGCGCCTGGTGCTGGAGCGAGACGTGGAACCGCGTGCCCGCCGGGAGGGCCGCCAGGCGGTCGCCGGCGCGGACGGACGCCCCGGCGGCCAGGGCCGGCTGGACGGGGTCGGGAAAAGTGAGGTGCCAGACGTACGGGGTGCCGGTGACGGCCAGGTGGCGGGGGGCCGCCGCCAGTACCCGGCCGTCGTGGGGTGCGTGCAGTGGCGCGGGTTCGCCCAGCCATACGTCGATGCCGGTGGCGACGGTCGCCGGTGAGTCGGCGGACAGGGCCTGGGCGGCGGTGAGCCTCGCCTGGCCGTACCGGGTGACGACGGCCGTGGCGCCTTCGTCGAGGAGGGCGGCCGCCAGACGGTCCTCGGCTCCCTCCGCCAGCCAGGTGCCGTGGTCCATGGCGTCGGCCTCGGCGGACAGGTCGAGGACGGCGGTGCGGGTGGGGTCGAGGCCGACCACCAGGGGGTGGGTGGGGGCGGGGGACTCCGCCGACTCGGCCGACTTCGCCGATTCCGCGCCGAGGGCGTCCGTGATCAGGCGGGTCATGACCGCGACCGGGACCGCGGTGGCCTGCTCGAAGATGCGCCATTCGCGGTCGAGGGCGGCGTTGACGTAGGCGTTGTCACCGTCGACGGCTGCCTGGTGGCGGCCACTGACCACCAGGGTGGCGGCACGCAGGACGACCAGCGGCCACACGGCAGCGGCCTCGTCGCAGGACAGCGGGCGGACCTCGTGGAACGCGCGGACCGCGGGGATGAGGTGGTGCGGCTCCATGCCGTCGTGGTGGAGCATCGAGGACAGCGGTACCGCGAGCTCGCAGACCGCCCAGGTGTCCGTCAGGTCGCCGAAGTCGATGATCCCGTCGGGCAGCGACAACGCCGGCGGCAGCGGGCTCTCCGGGGTGCGTACGAGGTTGTCGTCGGTCAGGTCCAGGTGCACGGCCTGGCGCGGCAGCCGGTCGGCGACCTCCAGCAGGGCGGCCCACGCGTCCGCGGTCGCTGACCGTACGGCGGTACGCCGGTCCGCCTCGGTGACGTGCTCCAGGAGCTGCTCGACGACACGGTCGGCGTGGCGCGGGTCCCACTGCAGTACGCGGTCCAGGCCCGGGTGCCGGAAGCCGCGCAGGGTGGCGCTGACCTGGCCGGCGATACGGCCCATGGCGGCGACCGTCCGGGGCGGCAGGTGGCGCGGGCCCGACAGGGTCCCGCCGGGCAGGTGCCGGAGCAGGCGGGCGGTGACGGGACCGGCGTCGGTGTCCACGGTGGCCGCCATGCGGTTGCCGTCGGCGTCACGCAGGACGGTCGCCACCCGCAGGGCTGGCTGCGCGTCGGCGAGCAGGTCGGCGGCGGTGTCCTGGGCGGCTGTCTCGGACGCGGTGAAGGCCGGGTTGGCGATCTTCAGTACGGCCGCGGGTGCTCCGTCGTGGCGGGTCAGCAGGAAGTTGGCAGTTGACGGCCGTCGCCGAGGCCTTCGCGCCCCATCAGCGCCGGTCGGCCGCCGCTGTGATCGAGTCGGCGGCCCGGGAGTTCCCCGACTTCGACGACACCGTCATGGGACTCTGCTGCTGAATCCGCTGATCAGTTCTCGGATTCCGTGATCTGTGCCAGGAGCTCCGTGTAGAGGGAGCGTTTGTCGGGGCGGGCGTGGGACGCCGCGTGTCTGAGGGCGGGGAGTGCCGAGGGGCCCAGGCCGATGAGGGCTTCGGTGGCGGCCTGACGGACGGTGGGGTGCGGGTGCTCCAGCTGAGTGGTGATCGCAGGGACCGCCGGGGACCACGCCGCGTGGCCGAGGGTGCGGATGGCCAGGCGGACCACGTCCGGCTGGGGGTCGTTCAGCAGCGCGGCCGTGTGGTGCAGGTACGTCGCGCGGTCCAGCATCGTCCGCGCCGTGCGGTGGGCGTGCAGGCGGACACCGGGCTTGGGATGGTGCAGGAGCTCGCCGAGGAGGGTGCGCAGGGCCGGGTCCCGGTCCGGGGTGGGGCCCGTGTGCTGGTCCGTCAGGCGGGTGAGGGCCTGGCGGATCCGTACCGGGTCGCCGGTGCGGGCCAGGTCCAGCAGGGCCTCGCGGGTGGGGGGTCGGGGCGTCGCCGCCGGGGCGCGGTCGCGGAGGGCGGCCAGGGCGGTGGCGTCCTGTCGCGCGGCGTCCGGGTGGCGGAGGGGGCCGTCCACGACGAGCAGCCCGTCCGCGAGGTCGTGGCGGCCTTCGGCGCGCAGGCGGAGCGCGGTGCCGGTCAGGGCGGGGGTGCGGAGCAGGGGGCGGCCCCGGAGGAGGTCGAGGAAGCCCCGGGCGCCGGCGGCCAGGCGGGGTTCGAGGTGCCGCGCCAGTTCGTCGGCGGGGGCCTGGCGCAGGGCCAGGGCGGCCGCGGAGGCGGTGGACGGGGGGCCGTTCTCCCACCAGTCCAGGAGGAGCGGGAGCAGTGGTGCCAGGTCTCGTGGGGCGAGGCGGCCCGCCAGCACCGCCGCCCGGTCGTGGAGGACGTCGTCTGCGCGGAGTTCCGCCATGAGGGCCGCCGTCAGGGCGGGTGTGAGCGTGGACGTGAGTGCCAGGTGCTCCGGGGGTACGTCGACGTGGCCCCGCAGGTGGGCGCGGAGGACGGGGAGCACCGCCTCGGGCTCGGGCCATTGCAGGAGGGCCTGGGCCGCGAGGTGCCGGCGGTCTTCGGCGGGTGCCCCCAGCATGGCCAGCAGGCGCTCCCGCAGGGCGGCCGAGCGTGGCTGGTCGAGGTCGTCGGCGTGTACGCGGCGCGCGCGTGGCGGCGGCGCCTGGGCGGCCTCGGCGATGGTCCAGAGGGGTGCGTCCAGGGGCTGGAGGTCGGTCATCCAGTCCACGAGGGCGGCGCGGACCTCGTCACCGGCGGCGGCGCGGGAGGCGTGGACGTCGATCAGTGCGGACAGGCGGTCGCGGGAGTCCGGGACGCCCTCGGCCCCGTCCTGCCGGCGGCGGAACCGCTGGAGCGCGGCGGGGTTGCGCGCCGCGGCGGACAGTGCGGCCCGCCAGGTCTCCGGCTCGGCCGGTGAGGGGGCCCCGACGGCGAACGCGTCCCGCAGTACGGCCGTCTCCGCCTGCAGCGGATCGGGGCTCAGGCGGGCCGAGGCCAGTGCGCGGTCGAGGTCGGCGCGGACCAGTACGGCGTCCAAACCGCGGAGCAGGGGAAGCGTCGAGCCGCTTTCCCCCGGGGTGGGCGGCAGGGCCCGTACCGCGTCGGCGACAGCCGGTTTCCGGGCCGCGGGGAGGGTGGGCGCCACCGCTGCGAGTACCGCGCCGAGATCGCGGCGGTCCTCCGCGGGGGCCGTGGCGAGGTGGGCCAGGAGGGTACTGGTGGAGCGGGCGAAGACCGCCAGCTCCTCCTGGGTCCACGGTGCGGGGCAGAGGCGCAGGGTGAGGCGCAGGACGCGGTCCCGTACGGCCGGTTCGGAGTCGGCGGCCAGCCGGAGCCAGTCCGCCAGCAGGGGGCGCAGCGCCCGGAGGCGGCCGGGGTGCGGCAGGTCGTGCTGTCGTTCGGCCAGGCGCCGGGCGACGGACGGGTTCCAGCCGTGCGACGTCAGGAAGTCGACGTCGAGGTCCGGCGCGGTGCCGGACGGCGCCGGCGGGGTGATCCCGTGCTGGGCCATGGCCGTCGACAGGTCTGCCGGCGTGCCTGCGGCGAGGCGGATCCGGCCGGTCGCGGCCAGGGTGAGCAGGGCGGGTGCCACGCCCGCCGACTGGGCGGCCAGGGCGAGGACCGAGCGTGCCGTGAGAGTGCCGTCGAGTCCTTCCAGCAGCAGGGCGCGGGTCCGGCCGTCCTCGCTGCGTTCGGCGGCGGCGAGGACCGTCGCCGGGTACGCGTCGCCGAGGACGGCGCGCAACGCCTCGACGAGGGCGCCGCGCAGGCCGGGATTGTCGTGGCGGCCCAGCCAGGAGAGCAGCGCCGGCACCGCCGCGGGCGTGCCCGTGCGCACCAGGACCGCGGCGGCGGTCTTCTTGATGTTCATGTTCGGGTGGTCGAGACAGGCGGCGATCGCGCCGGCGGCCCAGTGCGCGCGTGCGTGGCCGAGGGCGAGCAGCGCCTGCCGCACGGTCTGGATGTCCGGGGCGGTGGTCAGGGCGATCAGGGTCGCCGACAGCGCCTGCGCGTCGTCCCCCGTGGCGTCGCGGGCGAGGAGCGCGATCACGTGTTTGCGTACGTGCCGGTCGCGGTGGCGCAGCAGCCGGTGCACCCGCGCGCGGGTGCCTGCGTAGGGGGCCCGGAGGAGGAGTTCGAGCAGGATCGCCTGCTCTGCGGCCGACAGTCCGGGCCGGTCCAGCAGGTCCAGTGCCGTGGTCGCGACGAGCGCGTCCCCGGCCTCCGCCGCGGTCGCCGCGTCGAGCAGGCAGGACGGCCTGATCCGCTGCCGCTCGTGGAGGCGGCGGCCCAGGCCGTGTACGGCGTCGAGCACCTCCTGCGGGACCACGGGCCGTCCTGCGGCGGTGGCACCGCCCGGCTCCCCGGCCGTCGCCGCGAGTTCGCCGACGATCCGCAGCAGGAGGTCCGCGATGACCGGCAGCGTGCCGGCACTGCCGTGGGCGGCCAGTCGGCACAGGGCGGCCACGGGTTCGGCCGGGTCCAGGTGGGAAGCGAGGAAGGCCAGTTCACGCTCGTCCGAGCCGCCGAGGTCCGCCGCGACCCGGGGCGGCAGATCGGTGGGATCGAGGCGTACGAGGAGGGCCCGGCGCTGTGCCGGGTCGTCGGTCAGGTGCCACAGCACCTCAAGGGCGCGGCCGCGTGCGGCGCGCAGGTGCGGTGCGATCGTGCCCGGGGGCTCCGCCGTGGCGGCATCCGGGGTGCCGGTCTCCCGCGTGGCGGCATCCAGGGTGCCGGTCTCCCGCGTGGCGGCATGCGCCGTGCCGGTCTCCCGCGTGGCGGCGCCCGGCGTCGCGAGGCCCAGTCCTTCCCACAGGGCGGTCGCCGTCCGGTGGCCGCCGATGGCCTCCAGGGCGTCCAGGGCGGCGTCGGGGGCCGAGGGCAGGAGGGCGATCACGGCGTCCTCGGCGTCCGTGTGGCGCAGTGCGCGGATCGCGTCGAGGAACGGGCCCGCCGCCGGGGCGGAGGGAAGGAGGCGGGTGATCGCGTCCCCGATCGGGAGCTCCCCGGCCCCCTGTGCGGCCAGGGCGACGAGCAGCGCGAGCCGCCGCGGCCAGCTCGGATCCCCGGCGGGCGCGTCCAGCAGTACGCGGAACGTCTCCTGCCGGCAGGTGAACAGGACCGTCGCGACCTCGTGCGGCGGAATGGAGTGGTCGGCCAGCGCCAGGCCGACGACCGCCGGGACGTGGGCACCGTCGGGGAAGTGCCCGCGCCGGTGGAGCCCGCGCAGGCACGTCAGTACCGGACCGCCCAGCAGCAGCGGGTCGTGTGCGGCGAGCGCGGTCAGTGCGCCGATGTCGCCGCGGTCCGCCAGGTCGCCGAGCAGTTCCACGCCGCGTCGGCGAAGGCCCGGTGGCAGTCGCGGATCGTCGACGGCCTGCCGCAGCAGACCGCCGTGCCCGTGCCGGGCGGCGGCGCCGAGTGCGGCGTCGGCCGCCTCGGGCCGTGTCCGCACCGAGTCGGCGGTGAGGAAGGGCGACAGCCGCGCAGCCGGCAGGGGGGCCGACGCGGCCCACGGCTCGGCGAGTTCACGCAGCGCGCCGACGACGACGTCCGTGTGCGCGGCGGCGAGCAGGTCGACCAGGTGCGCGCGGACCGCGGCGGGTGCCAGCAGACCGGCGTGCAGTCCCTGCCGGGCCAGCCGCAGTCCCGCGGACTGCAGCACCGGGTCGCCGCTGTCCGCGAGTTCGCGCACGAGGTGCTCGGGGCGGTGCGCGTCGGCCGCGGCCGCCTCCCGTACGGCCTGGTACAGCAGTTCGCCCGGCGGCTCCGTCCGCACGACCGTCGGCTCGGTGAGCAACTCGGCGCGCAGCCAAGCGATCTGGACGCGGGCCGGCAGGCCGGCCGTGCGCCACGACGGCCGGGGCCGCCCGCGCAGGTACGGCCCGAGCCGTTCGTGGAGCCGCGCGTGGACGAGGGCGGCCTCCGGCGGCCCCTCCACCGTCGGCGGCAGCAGCGCCGCCAGTTCCGCCGTTGCGGGCTCGTCGTACGGCCGGACCGCCGCGACCCGCTCGGTGAGGAGGAGCAGTGCCCGGTGCCGTACGCGGGGGTCCCGGTGCCGGACGAGACGCCCGAGGTCGGACGGCGGGCAGGTGGAGGGGTCGTCCGGCGGCGTGGTCACCTTCGGATGCTAACGGCGGCCTTCCGGGCCCGACGAGCGGGTTTCACCCCGTGCGCCCCACCTGCCCGCACTCGTCGGTCCGCCGGATGCGCCGGACGCGCCGATCGTCCGGTGGCCCTGGATGTCCGCCGCCGGAAGAGCCGAAGACCGCCGGAACGCGGCCGGAGGGAGACGGTCGGAGGCAGGCGGTCGAAGGAGGACGGTCGGACGCCCTAGGGTGGCCCGTCTCAGACCGTGGCCGGCTCTTCGGGCCGCGGGAAGAGGACCGCGCCCTTGGTCACCGTCGCGCCGGCCCGGAGCCCGCCCCACTCGCCGGCGTCCTGGACCCTCTGGTCCGCCAGGGCGCCCAGGGACGCCTCGGCGCCCAGGGAGTCCCACAGCTTCTGCGAGGTCCCCGGCATGACCGGGTTGAGCAGGACGGCGACGGCGCGCAGCGACTCGGCCGCCGTGTAGAGGATCGTGGCGCGGCGGGCACGGCCCTCGTCCGAGTCGTCCTTGGCCACCTTCCACGGCTCCTGCTCCGTGATGTAGCCGTTGACCTGCTTGATGAACTCGAAGACGGCCAGGATGCCGCCCTGGAAGTCGAGTTCGTCGCCGATGCGCCGGTCCGCCTCCGCGACCGCCTTCGCGAGTCCGTCCTGGACGGCCCGCTCCGCGTCGCCGTCGGCCGTGGCCTCGGGAAGCGTGCCGCCGTAGTACTTGCCGACCATGGCCGCGACACGGGACGCGAGGTTGCCGTAGTCGTTGGCCAGTTCGCTGGTGTACCGGGCGGAGAGGTCCTCCCACGAGAAGGAGCCGTCCTGGCCGAAGGAGATGGCGCGCAGGAAGTACCAGCGGTAGGCGTCCACGCCGAAGTGCGAGGTCAGGTCCTGGGGCTTGATGCCGGTCAGGTTCGACTTCGACATCTTCTCGCCGCCGACCATCAGCCAGCCGTTCGCGGCGACCTTCCGGGGCAGCGGCAGGCCCTGGGCCATCAGCATGGCCGGCCAGATGACCGCGTGGAACCGGAGGATGTCCTTGCCGACCAGGTGGACGTCGGCGGGGAAGGTCGCCCCGAACTTCTCAGGGTTCTCGTTGTAGCCGACCGCCGTGGCGTAGTTCAGCAGTGCGTCGACCCAGACGTAGATGACGTGCTTGGGGTCCCACGGGATCGGGATGCCCCAGTCGAAGGTCGACCGGGAGATCGACAGGTCCTGCAGTCCCTGGCGTACGAAGTTCAGGACCTCGTTGCGCGCGGACTCGGGCTGGATGAAGCCCGGGTCGGCCTCGTAGTGGGCGAGGAGCCGGTCGCCGTACGCGCTCAGCTTGAAGAAGTAGTTCTCCTCGCTGATCGTCTCCACCGGCCGCTTGTGGACCGGGCACAGCTTCTGTCCGGCGTACTCGCCCTCGCCGTCGAGGAGTTCGCCGGCCAGCTTGTACTCCTCGCAGCCCACGCAGTACGGGCCTTCGTATCCGCCCTTGTAGATGTCGCCCTTGTCGTACAGGTCCTGCACGAACTCCTGGACGCGGTCCGTGTGCCGCTTCTGCGTCGTCCGGATGAAGTCGTCGTTCGACATGTCCAGGTGTTCCCAGAGCGGCTCCCACGACTCGCTCACGAGCTTGTCGCACCACTCCTGCGGGGTCACACCGTTCGCCTCGGCCGTGCGCATGATCTTCTGGCCGTGCTCGTCGGTCCCGGTCAGGAACCAGACGCGCTCACCGCGCTGCCGGTGCCAGCGGGCGAGCACGTCGGCCGCGACCGTGGTGTAGGCGTGGCCCAAGTGCGGCGCATCGTTGACGTAGTAGATGGGGGTACTGACGTAGAAGGCCTTCGCCCCGGCAGACTCGGGTCCATTGGGATTCATGGCTGGCGAGTCTAGTCGATCTCCTCGGGCTGCGTTTTTTAGAACAGGCTTGCGCAGCAACGCTGTTGACCGGGGCCGGAGCCGCGAAGGGGGGCGGCTCCGGGCCGGTTCAGGGGATGGTGCGGTCGCCCGAAGTGACGAAGTGGAAACCGGGCCGCGGGTGCATCAGGAAGTCGTGGTGCGAGATGTTCCACGCGTAGGCCCCGGCCAGGCCGAAGGCCACCCGGTCGCCGGCCCGCAGGCCCGGGGCGGGCACGTCGCGGGAGAGCAGGTCCTTCGGGGTGCAGAGCTGGCCGGTGAGGGTGATCCGCTGCCCGGCCGCGGCGGGGCGCGGCCAGGGGTGGGGCCAGTCGGACACCGGGATCACGGTGCAGGGCTGGTCGTGGCCCTTGGTGGCCGGGGTGCGCATGTGGTGGGTGCCGCCGCGGACCACGGCGAACTCCTCGCCCTGGCTGTGCTTCACGTCCAGCACCTCGGTGGCGTACCAGCCGCAGTACGCGGTGAGCGCCCGGCCCGGCTCGATCCGCAGGGTGAGGCCGGGGTGGGCGTCCGCGAGGCGGGCGAGGCCGGCGCCGTACGAGGTCCAGTCGAAGCGGGTTGCGGGGGCGGCGTAGTCGACGCTCATGCCGCCGCCGATGTTGACCTCGGCCAGGCGGACGCCGTGGCGGGCGGCGAGGTCCACGGCCCAGGTGACGACCGATCGGGCGACCGCGAGCTGCTCGGGGGCGTCGAGGCCGCTCGCGAGGTGGGCGTGGACGCCGAGCAGCCGCAGTTGCGGGCAGGTGCCGTCGGTGAGCAGCCGGACGGCCTCGGCGGCCTCGGCCGGGTCGAGGCCGAAGGGGGTGGGGCGGCCGCCCATGGCGAGCGAGCTGCCTTCGAGGGAGTCGGCCGCCAGGGGCAGGTTGAAGCGGAGCAGCACCCCGGGGACGGCCCCGGCCGCGCCACGGCCGACGGCGTCGGCGGTGGTGTCGGCGCTGGTGCGCGCGGCGAGGGCGGCCAGTACGCGCAGTTCGTGCAGGCTCTCGACGTGGAAGCGCTCCACGCCCAGTTCGAGGGCGGCCACGAGCTCGGCGGGGGTCTTGCCCGGGCCGCTGAAGGCGAGGGCGCGGCCCGGCACCGCCTTGGCGACGTGGGCGAGCTCGCCGCCGGAGGAGACCTCGTAGCCGTCGACGTACGGACCGAGGGCGTCCAGGATCTCCGGCTCGGGGTTGGCCTTGGCCGCGTAGTACAGCTCGACCCGCTCCGGGAGGGCGGCCCGGACGGCCGCGGCGTGCTCGGCCAGGGCGGTCAGGTCGTAGAGGTACGCGGGCAGTTCCGTGCCGTCGAGCGTGGCGAGGCGGCTGCGCACCGCGGGCGTGGGGGCGGTCATCGGACGCTCCGGATGTCACGGGCAAGGGCGGGGGCGGGGGCGGGGGCGGCGGTGGCGGCGTGGGCGTCGGCAGCGGCGTCGGTGTCGGCGTCGCCCTCGGCGTGGAGTTGCAGTCCTTGGGACAAAACGTCCTCCGCGAGCGGGGAGGCGAGCCGGACGTACCCGGCGTCGCGGTCGGCCTTGCGCTCCCAGCGGGTGAGCAGGTTGGCCTTGGCGGGCAGCGGCACCCCGGCGAGCAGGGCGGCGAGGCGCGGCAAGCAGCCGTGCCGGTCGGCGTAGGCCTGGAGGGTGGCGCGGACCTCGGCCCACAGGGCGGCCTCGGTGTGCGGATGCAGGTCGGCGAGGGCGGCGAGCATCTCGGCGACGTGGTTGACGAGCAGGCAGTACACGACCCGGTCCCAGCCGCGCTGGGCGTCGTACGTCATCGGGCCCGCGACGTCGGCCGGGAGTGCGGCGAGGAGGTCGGCGTGCTGCTCGGGGACCAGCTTGGTGCCCTCCAGGTCGCGGAAGAGGACCTGGGCCGGCATGCCCTCCTCGTCGACGCAGACGACGACGTTCTGCAGGTGCGGTTCGAGGACCAGTCCGTGGTCGAAGTACGCGGCCAGGACCGGCGGGACGAGGAGTTCGAGGTACGCCGTCCACCAGTCGAGGGCGGTCTGCGCGGACGCGTCGGCCAGCAGGCGGGAGACGTGCGCGGCGCCGGTGGGGTACTCGTCCGCGACGGCGGCGGCGAGCAGCGGGGTGGTGCCGGGCATCAGCCGGGCGAGCAGCCCCTCGCGGACGATCACGCCGAAGCCTTCGAGGAGGGAGCGGTCCGGGGTGCCGTCGGGACCGGGCAGGGCGATGCTGCGGTAGGCGGGCTCGCGGAGCATGGCGGCGCCGGGGAAGCGGGCCTCCAGGTCGGCGAGGACGGGGGCCAGCAGGCGGGTCAGGGCGACCGCGCCGGAGAGTTCGTAACTGGCGTTCTTGCGCAGGCAGTTGGTGATGCGGATATTGAGGCTGAACTTCAGGAAGGCGGCTCCGTCGTACAGGGTGCGGACGGAGGCGGTGGCGGCGAAGGGGCGGCCGGCTTCGCCCAGGTCCAGGACGTCCCCGCGGTCGAACGCGGCCTGGAGGAACGGGTGTTCGCGCAGCATGTCGTACTGCCACGGGTGCGCGGGGAGCAGCCGGTAGCCCTCGGGCACGTCCGAGCGGAGCCGGTCGAGGGGGCCCGCGGCTCCTTCGGCGGCGGTCTCCTCGGCGATCAGGTGCTCGCGGACGGCGAGGTGGCGCAGCCGGAAGGAGGCGCCGGTCTCGGGGGCGTAGGCCAGCCAGGAGGCGGTGTCGCCGGTGCGGGCCTTGGGGGTGGGGTGGAAGCGGTGGCCGAAGACGAGGGACTGCTCGGACTCCAGGTAGGCGGAGAGCCCGTCGCCGTCCCCGTCCCCGGGGCCGGGGCCGCCGGCGGGTCGACCGGCGCGTACGGCGAGGGCGGCCGACACGGCCTGGTGGCTGGAGGCGATCTGCTCCAGGAACTCCTCGTTGCGCACGTCGGTGCGCAGGGCCAGCTCGTCGTGGGCGTACTCCGCGAGGCGGCGCCAGCCGATCTCGGCCCAGCCGCCGTCCCGCTGCTCGCGTACGGGTCCGCTGAAGCGGTGTGCGCCCAGCAGGGACGTACGGCGCAGGGCGGCGCGCAGCAGTACCCCTCGGCGGGGCAGCCACAGCAGCAGGTGGCCGTCCGCGACGGCGGTCTGGTGTTCGGGGCCGGACAGCTCGCGCAGCAGGCAGTTCAGGAGGGTGTGGACGACGGCCTCGTCGGCCGTGGGCAGCCCGGCCGGAACGGCGGAGGCGGACGCGGACGCGGAGGCTGCGGCTGCGGCCGCGGCGGAGGGGAGGACGGCGGCGGTGCCGATCGCATCGGTCAGGGACATCAACGGCTCCAGCGGGTGCGGAGAGAGCGGAGGTTCGGGGCCGGGAGGGTCCGGAGGGCCGGGAGGGCGGTGGCGAGGACGGTGACCAGTGCCACGGCGGTGCCGGTCAGCACGGGCGCGGTGGGTCCGTACAGGCCGTTGCCCGCGGCGGCGGCCAGTCCGGCTGCGACCGCGCCGGCCTTGGAGAAGAACTCGATCGAGCCGAACAGGCCGCCGGGGGCGCGGCCCTTGGCGCAGTCGGAGGCCATCACGGCCAGGCAGACGAGTCCGAGGGTCAGTCCGGCGCCGAGCAGCAGCCGGACGGCGACGAGGGTGGCCAACGAGTGGGCGGGCCCGTGCCCGGCGAGGCCGAGGGCTATGCACGCGAAGCCGATGGCGAGGCCGAGGCGGGGGCGGTGGTGGAACGTGGAGTGCACCCACATCGCCGCGGCGAGGTAGCACAGGTGGGGCAGGGCGAACAGGACTCCGGAGACGGCCGGGGAGGTGCCGGGGATCCGCTCCTCGATGAGGGAGATCAGGTACGGGAAGGAGATCACGGTGGAGAAGACGAAGGCGAACTCCAGGGCGTACAGCCCGCGCAGCGAGGTCACCCGCCGGGCCCCTCCGGCGGCGGCCGGCGGGGCGGGCGCCCCGGTGGCCGCCGAGGACGCGGGAGCGGGAGCGGGGGCCGCAGGACCGGTGGGAGCCGCCCCGCCCGCCGGGGCGCCCTGTCCCCCGCCCGCCGGAGCCGAAGGGACCGCCCCGTCCGACGGGACCTCAGGGGTCGCCCCGGGCGGGGGAACGGCGGCCGGCGTGTCGGAGGTCCGGCGGGGGGTGCGGGATTCGGGCAGGGCGGAGATCAGGGCGGCCGCCGTCAGCGGGAGTACGGCCAGCAGGGCGTACTGCCGGTGCGGGGACAGCCACGGAGAGAGGCCGCCCACCACGATCGGTGCCAGGACCAGGGCCGCGCGGGCGGCGCCCTGCATCAGGGTGAGGGCCCTGGACAGCTCCGGCCCCTCCAGCGCGGCGCCCAGGTAGCAGTTGGAGGCCGCGAAGGTGCCCCCGAGGACGCCCTGGAGCACCAGGGCCACGGTGAAGGCGGGGATGGACTCGGCCCAGCCCGCCAGCAGGAAGGACACCGCCAGCCCCAGCTGGGCGCGCAGCAGCAGCCGTTTGCGGCCGAACCGGTCGGCGAGCCGGCCCCACAGCGGGGCGCCGACGGCCGCGAAGACGGTGGGGACGATGTATAGCACGCCGGCCCAGCTGGCGTCGCGGTCGCCGAGCTCCGGGAGGATCTCGGTGAGGAAGGGCGGGAGGCCGAGCGCCGCGAAGGAGGCCACGAAGTAGCAGCCGGCGACGGCGTGGACCTGCCTGCGGCCGAGGACGGGGCGGGGCTCGGGGGCGTCCGCGGCCGAGGCGTCGCGCAGCTCCGGGGGCGCCGCGGCGCTCATCGCGCGCCCCCGGCGGCCAGGAGGTAGTTGGGGCCGGTGGTGTAGTGCTTGTTGATGTCGGCCGCGCCCGAACGCTCCTTGCTGAGCAGGGTTCCGGCGCTGACCATCGCCTTGACGGGCAGCTCCGGCGCGTCGAGGACCCGGGCGCGCAGCACGGCTCCCGGCTCCCCCGCCCCGGTGCCGAGCCGTTCCACCGCCTCGGCGAGCCGGTCGCGTACGAGGTCCAGCAGGGCCCCCGCCCCGGCGCGGCCGTGCCGGGCGAGCCCGAAGGCGTACGAGCCCGCGCACAGGTGCAGGGTGATGGTGGTGAACATGTCGGTGAGCGCCCGGTCGTCCTCGCAGAGGATGCGGGGGTCGTCGAAGCCGAGGGGGACGTCGGCGCCGAGGCTCGCCCGTGCGCGGTCCGCGTGGACGCGCGGGCTGTCGTCGTCCTTGAGCAGCAGCCGCATGCGGGTGTCCCCCGCCGGGCCGTGGTCGAGTACGAGGGAGATGTTCTGCTGGTGCGACTCCAGGGCGATGCCGTGGCCGAACAGGGTGGTCTGCCAGTCGAAGAGCAGCCGCAGGTAGGCGTCGAGCAGGGCGATCGGGTCGCCGCCGTAGAACCGGTCGGCGAGGTGGTCGATCAGCGGCCGCCCGCCGGGGGCCTCGGCGAGCAGCGCGGCGAGCGGGGTGACGACGGCGTCGTCGAGTCCGGCCGGCAGGCGGCGGCAGAGCGCGGCGAGGAGCTCGTGTCCGGCGTGGGCGTGGACGGTCTCGTCGGCGTGCAGGACCACGCCCTGGAAGCGTGGTTCGCGGGCGATGACGCTCTCCAGCAGCCGCTGGCCGGCGACCCCGTCGGCGAGGAAGCCGGGGCGGATGATCCGGCGGTTGCGCAGGCCCAGGGTGGCGGTGGCCATGGGGACCTTGATGTGCAGGGTGGGGTCGGCGGTGACGGCGACCGTGCGCATGGACAGTGTCGGGACGACGTCGAGGTACGGGCGTTGCGCGAGCACGGCCCGGTCCGCGAGGCCGGCGGCGCTCAGGGCCTCGCGCAGCGGCGCGCCGACGGTGAGCGGGTGGACGGGGAGGGCGAGGTGGCTGCCGTCGAGTCCGGGCAGGCCGAGCGCGGCCGGGGTGGGCCAGGCGGCGGGCAGCGCGGCGGGGCCGCCCGCCACGGTGAGGTCCCGCTCGGGCACGACGATCCAGCGCAGTGCGAAGTGCGGGTGGAACTCGGGTGCGTGGGACCGCAGCTGGTCCTCGTCGAGGCCGGAGCGGCCGCGCGCGGTGGGGTACACCGGATGGTCCAGGCGCGCGGCGAGGGTGTCGTACGCCAGTCCGGCCGCGGGCCCGGTCCAGTGGGCCGGGTCTTCCCCGTGCGCGGCGGTGAGGGCGGTGGCGACCTCGTCGCGGGTGCGGGCGTGCAGGCGCATGGTCGCGAGGGTCTGGCGGCATTCCTCGGCGAAGGCGTCGAAGCCGGCGCGGTCGGCGGGGTCGGCGAGGGCGCGGAGGGCGCCCAGGACCTCGTCGTGGGTGGTCAGTTCGCGGCCGTCCGACTCCCGGGCCAGCAGCGGCAGCCGAGCGCCGTACTCGCCCTGGTAGCCGTCCGGGGCGACCGGCAGGAGCAGCGCGTCGCCGTCTTCGGGGGCGGGTATCCGCAGCCAGCGGCCGTCGGCGCGGTCGACGGGGGTGGTGCGGGTGCGCAGGCCGACGACGTCCTCGCGCAGGAGGGCACCGAGGACGCGGAGCATCAGCTCGGCCTCGGTGGCGTCCGCGAGGACGGCCGGGACGGGCACGGAGGCCACGGAGGCCGGGGCGGTCGTGGTCACGGGGTGATCTCCCAGCGCTGGGCCGCGAGGTGTTCGGCGGCGACGCGGTCGACGGTCCGCTGGTCCGCGCCGTGGCCGACCGCGCGCAGTACGCCCAGGTAGTCGCGGTTGGTGCCGTAGACCTCGTGCCGCTCCCCCAGCGCGCGCAGCGGCCGGTAGGTCAGTTCGACGCCGTCGACGCCGAGGTCGGCGGCCCCGGGCGCGGCCGTGAGGGTGCCGGAGTTCCGGGCGCAGGGGTAGTGGACGAGGGCGGCACCGTCCGTGCGGGCGCCGAGGTCGGCGGGGAGCGGCACGCCCAGGTGGGTGCGCAGGACGTGCTCGAAGAGCGGGATGTCCAGCAGCCGGGCGAGCATCAGGTCGATCTGGTCGCCGATGGCGCGGTAGTTGACCTCGATGATGCGGGCGCGGCCCTCGTGCACGACGAACTCGGTGTGACAGATGCCGAATCCGACCCCGAGGGCGTCGAGTTGGGCGAGGACCTGCCGGGTGACCGGTTCGGGGTGGGCGCCGACGAAGGTGGAGCGCTCCTCGATGAAGCAGGGAGGCGGGGACAGCCGGGTGTGGAATCCGCCGAGCACGTGGCGGACCGTGCCGTCGCCGAGCGTCTCGATGGTGTACAGCTCGCCGGCGAGGTACTCCTCGATCACGAGGGCGGCCGACGGCCGGCGTTGCTGGATCTCCTTGCACCGCAGGGCGAGTTCCTCGGGCCCCTCCACCAGCACCACGTCCTCGCTGGCCACTCCTTCCCGCGGCTTGACCACGCAGGGGTAGGGCACGTCGAGGGCGGTGAGGGCGGCCGGGTCCTGACCGGCGGCGAGCTCCGTCGCCCATACGGCGTCGAGTCCGCTCGCGGCGAGGTGGCGCCGCATCTGGGCCTTGTCCTTGACGCGCAGCGCGGCCCGCCAGTCCTTGGCGGGGAGGCCGAAGTAGTCGGCGGCCAGGGCCGCCTGGGTCTGGAGGTGGTCGCTGTTGGTGAAGACCGCGTCGGGTGCGTGGTGGGCCGCGATCCGGGCGACGACCGCGCGGAAGTCGCGTACGTCGCACTCCAGGACCTCGACGTCCGGCGCCGAGCGGCGGTGCGCGTCGGGCTGGTCGGTGAGGACGGTGACCTGGAGGCCGAGCCGGGCCGCGGCGGGGAGGAACCCCTCGGTCACCGAGTCGGTCGGGTTGAGTGCGAGCAGGTACAACCGCATGGGCTGGGGGCCCCTTCCGAGTCCTGGGCTGGGGGGTGAGCGGGTGACCGGGTGAGCGGGTGACCGCTTTCCGGCACGCCTCGGCGCCGACGGATGTCCGCACCGGGTTCCGCACCCGCCGGCACAGGCAGCTTAGGTTAGCCAACCCTTAGTCTCAACTCCCGTTCGAGACACGCGGGGTGGCGCGGCAACCTTGATCATAGATCATTGCGTTAAGGTAAGCCTTACCTACTCCCTCGTATGGAGTCCTCGTGTCGCACATGATCGGGAACCGATGACCGCGGCCCCGCGCATCGCCTCTCCCCCACGTCCCGCCCGGGACTGCACCGCCGCGCTGGCACACACCTACGGGCACCTCGCGGCGGTCTGCGAGGCCCTGGACGTCCGGGTGGCGGCCACCGGTACGCCCTCCTCCGGGCCCTCCTCCGCGCGCTCCTTCGCACAGCCGTCCACGCAGCCCCGGCGGTGGGTCGGCGGCGCGGAGCTGGCGCATCGGCCGGAGCCCGCGGGGCGGGCGGAACCGGTTCACGGCCCGTGGGCGCTGGACACCTTCGTCGCCGCCGAGGCCGAACGCATCCGGGCGGGGCACGGGCACGACCCGCGCCCCGATGTCGCCGCCTCGCGCGCGCTCCACGACTACCTCTGGTCCGTCAGCCTGCTGATGAGCGGCGCCTGGTACCTGGAGCGGCGCGTGCCCCGCGTCCGGCCGCGCGACGTGCGCGTCGACCTCTCCACGGGCGCGTTCGAGATCACCCCCGGGGCCGGGTTCGCCTGCCTGCCCGGCGATCCGGCGGCGCACCTGCCGGGGGCCAGGGTGGTCGCGGACGAGGAGGCCCTGCGCGCCGAGCTGCGCGCGGCCGTCGCGGATCACATGCGTCCGCTGCTGGCCGCCATCGGGCCGCGGGTCCGCCGCCGGGACCGGGCCCTGTGGGGCATGGTCACCGACGACCTCGTCTCCGGGATCTGGTACCTCGGCCGCGCCCTGGGCGAGGAGGAGCGGGCGGTGCGCGAGGCGACCGAGCTGCTCCCGACGGCCATGGCCCCCTTTCCCGGCGGCGCCGGCTTCCGGCGGCTCGCGGACCGCGCCGGGCGGCCGCACCCGACCCGCACCCGGCTCGGCTGCTGCATGTACTACACGCTGGACGCGGCCCGCGCCTGCGCCACCTGCCCCCGTACGTGCGACGCGGAACGGCTGCGCCGGATCGAGGAGCAGAGCTGAACACGGCTCCGCGCACGCCGAGGGGCCGGTCCCGCGCCGCGTACCCATGGGATACGGGGCGGAGGCCGGCCCCTCGCTCCGGTGAGCCGCGCCGCCTACTTGGCGGGGTCCACCTGGAAGGCCTTGGCCAGGTCGTCGAGGACCACGTCGGCGCCCTGGAGGGAGACCGAGGTCATCCAGGTGGCGTCGTCGACCTCGTGGACCTGGTTCTTCTGGACCGCGTTCAGGCGCTGCCACAGCGGGTTGGCGAGGAACTTCTTCTTGCGCTCCTCGCCGCCCGAGAAGCTGGTCATGAAGATGTGGTCCGCGTCGGCCTGCTGGATCTGCTCCTCGCTGATCTCGATGTTGAACTTCGCCTCGTCGCGCTGGTTCTCGGGACGCGTGAGACCCATGTCGGTGAGGATGATGCCGCTGAAGGTCTTGGGCAGGTAGATGCGCGTGGGACCGTCGACGAAGCGGACGACCGAGAAGGTCGGCTTGCCGTCGGGCGCCGAGCCGCCGCCCTTGGCGTTGATGGCGTCGCCGATCTTCTTGGCGCGCGTCTGGTACGCCGCCAGCTTGGCGGCGGCCTTCTCCTCCTGACCCAGTGCCTGGCCGAGGAAGGTGATGTTCTCCTTCCAGATCGGGCCGGTGGTCTTCACGAAGACGGTCGGCGCGATCTGGCTCAGCCGGTCGTAGAAGTCGGCGTGACGGACCGTCGCCGAGACGATCAGGTCGGGCTTCAGGGCCGCGATCGCCTCCAGGTTGGGGCTGTCGAGCGGGCCGACGTCCTTGGTGTCCTTCACCGCGGCGCCGAGGTAGGGCGGGAAGCCCTTCTGGTCCCGGTACGATCCGATCCCGCCGACCAGCGGTGCGTCGAGCGCGACGACCGCCTCGACCAGGCTGTTGTCCAGCGCCACCACGCGCTTCGGCTTGGCCTTGAGCTCGGTCCTGCCCTTGTCGTGGGTGATCGTGCGCGGGAAGCCGGCCGACTCGGCGGTCGTCGGCTTCGACGACTCGGCGCCCGCCTTCGTGTCGTCGCCACTGCCGCCGCAGGCGGCCAGCGAGAGGGCGAGGGCCGCTGTGAGGACGGCAGCGGCGATCCGGCCCGGCCGGCGGCGCTGAGTGGAGGTGTTCATCGGTTCTCGGTTCTCCAGAGGGAACATTTATGCTTAGGTAAGGCTTGCCTGAGTGAACGCGTTGTGAAGACTAGCTGCTCTTCGTGGTCAAAATCCAGACGGAACCATGGAACAAATTCGGTTAGGCATCCCTTACCTTGTGTGAGTGTCTCTGAAGCCCGTCACCGCGTCCGCCGACGCGGCCAGCGCCCCAACCGTCCCGCCACCCCGCAGAGTTGCCTCCCGGTCCCTGGTCCTCACGGCGCTGGTCGTCATCGTGGCGGCCATGGCCTGCGCCTCCCTCGCGATCGGCACCAAGGCCGTGCCGCTCTCCGACGTCCTCGCCGCGATATCCGGCAGCGACGCCGGTGACGCGGTCGTCATCCGCGAACTCCGCATGCCCCGCACCTTCCTGGGCCTGCTCGTCGGACTCTCGCTGGGCGCCGCGGGCGCGGTCGCCCAGGACATCACCCGCAATCCGCTCGGCGACCCCGGCCTGATCGGCATCAGCGCCGGCGGCTCGTTCGCCGTCGCGGCGAGCATCGGCATGCTGGGGCTGACCAGTTCGTACCAGTACATCTGGTTCGCCTTCCTCGGCGGAGCGCTGGCCGGGCTCGTCGCCTACGCCGTCGGCGGCACCGGCTACGGCGGTGCCACCCCCGCCAAACTCGCCCTCGCGGGCGCGGCCGTGACCGTACTGCTCGACGCGGGCACCAACACCCTGGTGCTGCTCGACGTGCGCACCCTGGACCAGTACCGCTTCTGGGCGGTGGGCTCCCTGGCGGGGCGGGACCCCGGACTGGGCGTGCAGCTGCTGCCGTTCGTCGCCGTGGGGCTCGTCCTCGCCATCGGGCTCAGCGGCCGTCTCAACGCGCTCGCCCTCGGTGACGACCTCGCCAGCTCGCTGGGCACCCCGGTCAGGTCCACCCGGGCCCTGGGTGCCCTCGCCGTGGTCCTGCTGACCGGCACGGCCGTCGCCGCCGCCGGTCCCGTGACCTTCATCGGGCTGGTCGTCCCGCACGTCGTACGGGCCTTCACCGGGCCGGACGCCCGCTGGCTGGTGCCGTGTTCGGCGCTGGGCGGGGCCTCCCTGATGCTCGCGGCCGACGTCGTGGGCCGGATGGTGGCCCGGCCGGGCGAGCTGGAGGCGGGCGTGGTGACCGCGCTGCTGGGCGCGCCGTTCCTCGCGCTGCTGGTCAAGCGCGGCAAGCTCAAGGAGCACACCCGATGAGCACGACCGGTACGGCGGCTCCTCCCGCCACGCGTACGACGGGCCGCCAGAAGGCGCTGCCCCGGCTGCGGTTCGAGCTCGGGCCCGTCGGCTTCGCCGTGCGCCCCCGGGCCGCGCTCGCGGTGCTCGGACTCGTCCTGACCGGCTTCGCGGGGCTGATCGCCTCCGTGTCGCTGGGCACCTTCGCCATCCCGGTCGGCGACGTGCTGGGCGCGGTGCTGGGCACCGGTTCCGGCGCGGCCGACCTGATCGTCCACCAGCTGCGGCTGCCCCGCGCCCTGACCGCGCTGCTGGTGGGCGCGGCGTTCGGGCTGGCGGGCGCCGTGTTCCAGGCCGTCACCCGCAACCCGCTCGCCAGCCCGGACCTGATCGGCATCGCGGCCGGTGCCGGGGCCGGCGCGGTGGGCTCGATCCTCATCGGCGGAGTCACGGCGGCGGGCGCCGGCACCTTCGGGGCCGTCCCGTTCGGGGCCCTCGCCGGCGCCCTGCTGACCTCGCTCGCCATCTACCTGCTGGCCTACCGCGACGGCACCATCACCGGCTACCGCTTCGTGCTCGTCGGCCTCGCCGCGAACGGCGCGCTGATCGCGCTCACCCGCTGGCTGCTGGCCCGCGCCGACATCGACCAGGCCTCCCGCGCCATGGTGTGGCTGACCGGCAGCCTCAACGGGCGCGGCTACGAGCACGTGCGATGGGCCGGGCTGGCACTGGCCGTGCTCGTACCGCTGACCCTGGCGCTCGCCCGCCCCTACCAGCTGCTCCAGTACGACGACGACACCGCGCGCAGCCTCGGCGTCCCGCTGCGGCACGCCCGGATCGCCCTGCTGGTCCTCGCCACCTGCCTCACCGCACTGGCCACCTCCGCGGCCGGGCCGATCGCCTTCATCGCCCTCGGCGCCCCGCAGATCGCGCGCCGCGTCACCGGCAGCGCGGGCATCCCCCTGGTCACCAGCGCGCTGACCGGGGCGGTCCTGCTGATCCTCTCCGACCTGGCCGCCCGCCTCGTCCTCGCCCCGACCGAACTGCCCGTCGGCGTCCTCACCGGCGCCGTGGGCGCCCCGTACCTGCTGCTGCTCCTCGCCCGTACCAACCGGGCCGGAAAGGGAGGCTGACATGACCGCCCCGCTGACCGAGACCCCGTCCACGGGCATCGCCCCCGCCGCGCTGGCCACCTCCGCGCTGCGTCTGGGGTACGGCGACCGCATCGTCTCCGAGCAGCTCGACCTCGACATCCCCGCCGGGCGGGTGACGGCGCTGGTCGGCCCGAACGCGTGCGGGAAGTCCACCGCGCTGCGGGCACTGGCCCGGCTGCTCAAGCCCGTCGGCGGCGCCGTCCACCTGGACGGAGAGGACATCGCGGGCCTGTCCGCACGGGAGTTCGCACTGCGCCTGGCCCTGCTGCCGCAGACTCCCTCCGCGCCGGACGGCATCTCCGTACGCGACCTGGTGGCCCGGGGCCGCACCCCCCACCAGCGGTGGTGGCGCCAGTGGTCCTCCTCCGACGAGGCCGCGGTGGACGCGGCTCTGGCCGCGACGGGCGCCGCGGAGCTGGCGGCCCGCTCCATCGACGAGCTGTCGGGCGGCCAGCGCCAGCGCGTGTGGATCGCGATGGCCCTGGCCCAGCACACGCCGGTGCTGCTGCTGGACGAGCCGACGACGTACCTCGACCTCGCCCACCAGGTGGACGTCCTCGAACTGGTCGCCGACCTCAACCGCACGGAGGGCCGCACGGTGGTGATGGTGCTGCACGAGCTCAACCTCGCCTGCCGGTACGCCGGGCACCTCGTCGCGATGCGCGACGGCCGGGTCGTCGCGGCCGGTCCTCCGTCGGAGATCGTCACCCCGGACCTGGTCCACGAGGTCTTCGGGCTGCGGGCCGCGGTCATCGAGTGCCCGGTCGCCGGGACCCCCCTCGTCATCCCGAGGGGCGGCCGCCGCACGGAAATCGCCTGACGGGACCGGAAGTGTTTCCTGGTACGGGTGCGACGGGTGTGAAACCCGATCGGCTGTAACGCGTTAGAGGCATGGGGCACGGCGCCGACCGAGCGCCTGCCCGCCCGCCTGCGACGCAGTCGACCGTACGAGGAGCACGATGACCAGCGCGACGACGAACCCGAAGCCGGCCGGACGCGGCCGGATGAAGCTGGCGGCCCGCTGCCGGCTCGTCACCGAAGCCCCCGCCTTCGGGATCGTCGTCTTCTGCGCGATCCTGTTCAACGCGGCGCTGATGGGCCTGGAGACGTACAGCGGTCTCGCCGGGGAGTACCGGCTGGTGCTGGGGGCCGCGGAGAACTGCTGCCTGGCCCTGTTCACGCTGGAGATCCTGCTGCGCATCGGCGCCCAGGCCGACCAGCCGAAAGCATTCTTCCGCGACCCGTGGAACCTCTTCGACCTCGCGGTCGTGGCCTCCGCCTTCCTGCCGTTCGTCCGGGAGAACACCACCATCCTGCGGCTGCTGCGCCTGGCCCGCGTCCTGCGCACGGCGCGCTTCCTGCCGCACCTGCGGATCCTGCTGATCGCGGTGGGCCGCAGCCTGCCGGGCACCGCCAGCTTCCTGTTCGTGGGGGCGCTGGTGGTGTACGTGTACGCCATGATCGGCTGGGTCTGCTTCGCCGAGGCCGACCCCGAGCACTACGGCTCGGTGGGCCGGGCCGGGCTCACCCTGTTCCTGCTGACCACGCTCGACGGGCTGACGGACGCGGTGCGGGCGGGGCTGCAGATCTCCCGGCTCAGCATCGTCTTCTACGCGTCGTACGCGCTGCTGGCCTCCTTCGTGCTGGTGAACGTGCTGATCGGTGTGGTCCTCAACTCCCTCGACGAAGCACGGGAGATCGAGGAGGAGAACAGCCGCGTTCCCGCGCAGGCCGGCCCGGAGGCGGACGTCCGCGAACGGATCGCCACGGCGCGGCGGGCGCTCGACGAGATCGAGGCGAGCCTGGCCGCCACGCCGGCGGAGGGGCGGGCCGAGCGGCGGCTGAAGGTCTCACACTCCGGATCCTGAGCCGGCCCCCTCCCCGGAATCGGGGTCTCGCAAGTGCATGGCCCAGGTGCCGTCGGATTCCTGCTCCACGATCCAGCGGTCCGGCGCACCGGAGGACGGCAGGGCGTGCCCCGCGTTCGCTTCGAAGCTCGCCCTCTCGAAGTGGACGCGGCCCCGGAAGTCCGCGAAGTCGAAGGCCACCGGGGCCTTGAAGACGGCTCCGGTCGACAGCAGGCCGCGCTCCCACGCCGTACGGGCGTAGGACACCGGCCCCTCGAAGAGGGCACCGTGCAGCCCCGTCATGTCGCGGAAGACAGCGCGGCTGAAGTCGGCGGAGCCGCGGACCCGGATCCCGTTCATGTCGGACGGCGCCTCCAACACCGCGCGCTCGAAGGAGACTTCCCCGTCGCAGGTGCAATACGAGAACCCCGCGGAACCGATGAAGAGGGTTCGACGGAACGAGGCCCCCTGGCGGAACCGGCCCTGCCCGAACTCCGCGTCGCCCCGGAACACCGCGCCGTCGAAGGAGACCCGTCCTGCGAAGACGGACCAGCCGAACAGGGCGCGCCCCTCGAACACCGCGCGATGAAAGGAGGCGCGGTCCATGAACTCGGCGCCCGTGGTGACCCAGGGCTCCGTGAAGCGTGCCCGGTCGAAGGCGACCGGGCCCAGCCTCACCCGTTCCGCCGGCC
Organism: Streptomyces sp. NPDC053432; assembly: GCF_055585365.1. NCBI lineage: Bacteria > Bacillati > Actinomycetota > Actinomycetes > Kitasatosporales > Streptomycetaceae > Streptomyces > Streptomyces sp. NPDC053432. Next base: position 73,119 of record NZ_JBVJKF010000003.1, on the reverse strand, counting down.
CCGGCGCCACTCCAGTTGCCGGTACCGTCCCCGTGGCCGTCCCCGGCTCCTCCAGCCGCCGCAGCACCAGGCCGAGCAGTCCGGGCCCGAAGGTGGTTCCCCTGAAGTCCAGGGGTGACCCCGGCCCGAGGGTCCTGAGGTAGGCGCCCCGTTCGGAGCCGTCCAGATGGGTCAGGCAGCGGTCGTACCCCGGCAGCCTGATGCCGATGCAGCCCCGTGGGCGCGTGGTCCGGTCGCCGCAGACGGGCCAGTCCACCGCCTCGTCCAGGAGCTGCTCGGCGTCCACCAGGGCCTGGCCCAGTTCGGCGGGGTCACCGATGGACACCCAGCCCGGGGGGCCGTCCCCGGCCACGGCGAGCGTGCGGAGTCCCGCGGTCCCCAGGAGCACGCCGAGCTCTTCCAGCAGGGGATGGGACAGCAGCACGAGGAGCGGCTGCGCCGACGCCCGCCGTCCCAGTTCCTGAACCTGCCCGAAGACCTCGGCGGAGACGTTCCGTCCCGTGCTCACCACCACGGACACGCCCGCCACCCACGGCGGGTGCTCTTCGACGAACCGGCGTGCCCGCACGGTCAGTTCGGACAGGATCCGGCCGGCCCGGCCGAGTGCGTCCGGCCCGTCGACCACGAGGAACCGCGCGTCCCCGTAGGGCCTGACCTCGGCCGTGACCCCCGTGTCGCGCACGAGGTCCCGGAGGAACGTGCCGAGGTGGGCCCCGGCCGGGTTGCGCACCCCGTCCCCGTTCGAGCCCTCGTGCCCGGCGGTGGGCTCCACGAGCCGGGCCGCCACGGTGAGAAGCGCCGGTGGCCGCCCTCCCGGGGCGGTCAGGCCCTCCTCGAACCCCGACTGGTCCAGCAGGGCCCGGCCCGACAGGAACACCATCCGGTCCGGCCAGACGCCGTGGACGACGCCGATCAGGGCGCCGTCGCGGGAGACCGGGCCGCCGCGGTAGTGCGTCCAGTCCTCCGGTTCGGCGGAGAGCCGTACGAGCTCGCCGTTGCGGGCGCCGTTGTAGGGGAGCACCTCGCCCGTCAGCGCGATGCGCTCCCCCTGGTCGGTGAAGCCGTCCACCCGGCCCGGCCCCTGTCCCGCCACCTCGTCGGACCACCGCAGGGGCTCCGTGAGGACGGCCGGGTCGGCCAGGTCCTCGTCGGCGCGCAGCAGGACGACGCGGGGCAGGGCCTCGTCCCACCACACGGGCCGGCAGGCGATCTCCCGGCCCCCCGCCCTGATCCAGGTGGGCACGCCGGTGACGGGGAGGTCGTCCCCGACGGTGAGCACCAGGCGCGGCGTCAGCAGGGTGCCGACGTCCAGGGGCTCCGCCGCGGTGTCGTAGCGGACGCGGACCACGCGGTCGGCCAGGCCGGGCTCAGGCCGGGGGCGGGCCGCGAACGGCTGGGCGTCCGGCGGCACGAGGCGGCGGCCGTCGCGCCCGGTCGTGACGCGGATCGCGGAGAAGTCCGGTCCGGGGCCCCGGTTGCGGGCCACGTACTCCCAGACGCGGCGGCGTACGAGTTCCCGTACGGCGGCCACCTCGCCGCGCAGCTGCGAGCCGAGCAGCGCTTCCCGTACGCCCGGCAGGAACTCGAACTCGATGTCGTCCGCGTCCTGTTCGGGGCCCCAGGGCGCGAAGAGCCCGCCGAGGGCGACCTCCGCCAGGTGCCCGTGCTCGGATTCGCGCAGCAGTGAGCGCCGTACGAGGGTCATCACGGGGAGGGTCAGCGGTACGGCGGCCAGGTGCGCGGCGAGCCGCTGGGCGGTCGGGGAGGCGTTCGCGCGGAAGCGTTCCACGACCTCCAGGGCGGTGGCGGCCACGGGCGGACCGGGAGGGGCCTGCGGCGCCGCGGACCCGGGTCGCGCGTCGAGGCGCAGGCAGGCCAGACGGTGTCGGCGGCCGTCGCCGGAGACCACGCGCAGCAGCCGGGCCAGGCTCGCCGGGGCGGTCCCCACGACGGGGACGACGGCGGCGGGAGCGACGCCGTCGGCCGGGCGTCGGCGGCGCGGGGTGGCCCGGTTCCGGGTGGCGCGCCCGCCGGGGAACCGCTGCCAGGAGCGGGTGGCGACGGCAGGGCGGTCCGCGCGGACGGAGAACGGGACGGGCCGGACGGCGCCGCGCGTCCACAGCCGTTCGGGCAGCACGTTCAGCACGGCCACGGCGTTGTGCGCGCTCCAGTGCCGCAGTACGCCCTGGAGCGGGGCCTCGCGCCAGCCGCCGGCCACCGTGTCGGACAGTACGAGCAGCAGCCGGCGGCCCGCCGGGTCGGCCAGTTCGAGGGGGTTGCGGGGCGGCCCGCCGCGGCGGTGCGTGACCATGGGGGTGGCTCCGGAGGCGGTGCCGGTCAGCTGCCAGGTGCGCACGTCGCGGAAGACCCCGCTGCGGGTCAGGACCTTGCGGAGCTCGTCCACGAGGTCGGCCCAGAGCAGCATCGAGTGGTGGGTGTCGACGACCAGGGCCAGGTCGAGCCAGCGGCTCTCGGCGGGCCGCAGGACCGGGGTGGGCACCATCCGTTCGATGCTGCGTTCCACGGTGAGCTGCTCGTCCAGTTCCTCCCCCGGCCCACCGATGGAGCGCCGGCCGACGGGGCGCAGGGAGCGCATCAGGCCGAGCGGATCGTCGAGGGAACCGGCACGGGGCAGCCGCAGGGTCGTGCCGCGGCGGTACCCGGCGGCGCCGGCCGGTGTGCCGTCGGTGGCCGCTGCCGGTTTCCCCTCGGGGTCGCGGACGGGCACGGCGGCCGGGTACAGCCGTACGTCCGGTTCCGCGGCGTCCCGCCCGCCGCCGTGGCCGCGGGCCGGCTCGGGTGCCGCGGGTTCGGCGGCCGGCGGCGGCTCCGCCCCGGGCGCGGCCTGCGGAGTCCCGGGCGGGCGGGCGCCGGCCGGGTCCACCCGGGCCGCCAGCCACAGGATGTCGGCGATCTCCTCGACCCCCACGCCGGGGCGCGGGCCGCCGTCCCCGGCGCCGTCGGCGAAGGCGGCGAGCAGTTCCTCGATCACGCCGTCGGCCCGGTCAGGTGCTGCATGACGGTGTCGAGGAAGCGGTCGCGGTCGCCGGGAGCCGACCAGGCGCCGGCGAGCCGGAGCTGGATGGCGTTGAGGAGCTGGTCGGTGGCCAGGTCGCCGTCCTCGGCGCGGTCGAGGAAGGATCGTACGAGTTCCCGGTACTCCTCGTCGGTCTCGATGTCGACGCCGAGGCGGCGGCGCACGATGCGGGCGAGCTTGTCCGGTCCGGGGGCGTCCAGGTGGAGGCGGACGCAGCGGCGCAGGAAGGCGGGCGGGAAGTCGCGTTCGCCGTTGCTGGTGAGCACGACCACGGGGAAGTACCGGCACTGGACGCGGCCCTCCTCGATGCGCACGGCGGCGTCGAGACCGTCCGCCGTGCCGACGGGGACGGTGCGGCTCTGCTGGGCGAGACGGGCGAGTTCGGGGATGACGAAACCGCCGTCCTCGAAGACGGTGAGGAGGTCGCCGGGGAGGTCGATGTCGCTCTTGTCGATCTCGTCGACGAGGAGCACGCGGGGCCGGTCCTGCGGCAGGAGGGCGGTGCCGAGCGGGCCCAGGCTCAGGTAGCGGGAGATGGAGGGGGCGTCGGGGGACGCGGCCGGCCCGGCGGGCACGGCGCCGGGCGGACGCAGCTGTTCCAGCCCGGCCTCCTGGAGGCGGCCGACGGCGTCGTAGAGGTACAGCCCGTCACGCAGGACCGTCCGGCTGGTGATCGGCCAGTGCAGTACGGGCCCCAGACCGAGGTCCGTCGCGATGCTGTAGGCGAGCGTGGACTTGCCGACACCCGGCTTGCCGGTGATGAGGAGCGGCCTGCGCAGGTGCAGCGCCGTGTTGACCACGTCCTTCTCCGGCTCGTCGGGTACGTAGCCCTCCCCGCGCTCCACGGTCTGCTCCCAGGCCTTCCCCTCGCAGCCCGGTGGCCGGTACTCCGGGTCCGGGACGCCGTTGAACCTGCGCCAGGGCGGCGGCGGGCCGGCCTCCAGGCGGGCACGCCGCTCCGTGCCCTCACCGGTCCCGTGGTACAGCCACCAGTCCTTCGCCACTGCCTGTGCCTCCATCGTCGGTGTCGCCGTTGTCCGTGGTCGGGGTCGGGATCGGGATCGGGATCGGGATCGGTGAGAAGGGATCGCGGATCGGGGTTCGGAGATCGGGGGCGGCGGGTCACGGATCAGGGGGGCAGGCCAGGGGCCGGAGGCCGGGCACGTCGTCGGGATCGTCCCACAACAGCACCAACTGGTCTGCCCCCGGCGGCGGTTGCAGGGGGCGCGCGGCTCCGCGCGGGGGCACTCCGGCGGCCGCCCGGCGCACTTCCCGTACCCGCGCCGGCAGGTCGAGCACGTCGAGCGCCCCGGGGTCGGGGCGGCCGTCGGGCCCGGCGGGGGCGAGCAGGTCGAGGAGTGCGGGCTCCGGGGTGCCGCCGCCGCGCCGCCACACCGCCACCGGGACGCCCCCTTCGAGCACGGCCTCCAGCAGCCCTTCGTGGGGGGCGGTGGTGGTGTGCGCCACGACGCAGGCGGGGGCGGGTCCCGCGGCCAGCTCCATCCCGAGGGTGTCCGTGGTCTCGGCGTCCCACACCACCCGGACGGCTTCGGGGTGGCGGCCGCCGCGGATGCACAGCCACCGCCATTTGGTGTGCCACTCGGCCCGGGTGTCGGCCCGTTCCTCCGGGCAGCGCACCACGACCTGGTAGAGCAGGCCGAGGGCCCGGCGGCGCCCCGCCGGTCCGCGCGGCACCGGCCACTGGTCAAAGTCGGTGTCCAGCAGCTCGTAGGGGACGTGGAACTCGATCCGGTCCACCACCGCGTGCGGCGCCCCGGGCGCGGGGCCGCCGTCCCGCGCCGCGCCCCCGCCGATCAGCGCGAGCTGCCGCAGCAGTTCCTCGCGTACGGCCTCCAGCGTCAGCGGCGCGCCCTCCGACTCCCACACCTGCCGCGTCCCGTCGCCGCGCAGCCACATCCGGACCAGGAAGCCGTCCTCGCCGCCCGGCGGCACGTCCAGCCGGACGTCCAGGGCGGTCCGGGGCGCCGGCCCCGGGGGCGGCGGCAGCACGGGCAGGTCCAGCCGTGCGCGGGTCTCGCGTACCCATTCCAGCAGCCGGGCCGCCCATGCCGCGTCGGTCGCCGCGGCCCGGTCCGCGAGGAACCGCACGAACGGCACCGCCAGCGGCATGCCGGTGCTGCCGGTGCCGCTGGTGCTGCCGCCCTGGCGCTCGTCCAGGTCCTGGACCACGTCGAGCAGGCTGTCGCCGGGCAGGCCGCCGGCCGTCGGGGTGGTGCAGCCGGCCGCCTTGAACGCCCACGCGTAGGCCTCGTGGGCGTGGCGCGGCAGGGCCCGGCCGGCGAAGAGCACACCGAGCCCGTCCCAGGCGGCCTGGTCGAGCCGGGTGGCCCGGGGCGGTGCGTGCCGGGGCCGGTCGGTGCCGCCGGGGAGGTCCTCGTCGAGGAAGGAGCAGGCGTCCCAGTCCCGGTCGACGAGGAACTGCGGCAGCTGCCAGCCCTCGCCGCGGTCGCGCTGCTCCCGGAAGGCGCGGTGGATGGTGCGGGCGGAGGCGGCGAGTCCGGTGACTCCCTCGCGGACGGAACACTCGCCGAGCTCCGCGAGCAGGGCCTCGGTGAAGCGGCCCGCGCCCCGTTCGGCGTCGTTCTGCGCCGCCTCGCCCTCGCGGGAGGCGTAGAGCCGGAACTGGCGCCGGCCGGGCACCGAACTACCGCCCCCGTAGTCGTTGGTGCCGAAGTTCCACCGGGTGTCGCGGGGTGCGTCGACCCGGCAGGCGTCGACGAGTGCGGCCTGGAGGGGGAACCTGCGGCGCCCCACGAGGTCGGTGCGCCACCAGCGCAGCGCGGAGTCGAGGTTGAGGTGGCGGATCTGCCCGGGGTGGGCGTCGGAACAGGGCAGCATCAGCTCGTCGCGGGGGCCGAGGTAGCCGTGTCCGGCCCAGAAGATCCAGAGCAGGTCGCCGTCGCACTGCGGAAGTTCGTCGAGCAGCGCCGATTTCACGTTGCCCTCGGTGGCCGGCCGGTGTGCCGTCCGCAGGGCGGCCATGGCCGGGGAGCCCGACCAGTCGAGGGTGTCGGGGTCGTCGATCGGGGACAGCAGCAGCCGGACGTTGCCGGGCGGCACCTGGCCGGGCCCGGTCAGCCAGCGTGTGAAGCGGAGGGCGTCGCGGGCCGGGCCGCGCAGGTTCCAGCGGGGGCTGACGGCGTACCGCTCGACCCCGGCGACCAGCGCGAAGGTCCGCCCGGGGCCGAGGGCCGGCGGCAGGAGGCCCAGGTCCGCGGTCACCCGATCCCCGCCTCGGTCACCGCCCGCCCGATGCGCTCGTAGAGGGTGTCCTGCTTCCAATACGCGCTGTGGCAGGCGGGGAAGGGCTGGCGGCTGCCCACCTCGTGGTCGCTGATGCGCGGGTCGCCGGGGAAGACGGGGCCCGCGAGGTAGGCGAGCACGTCCTGGCGGTCGTACACGTTGAGCCAGCGCGGGAAGCCGTACGGAAGACTCTCGCCGGGCTCCAGCGCGGTCAGCGCGCCGAGTTCGTACAGGAAGGGCGCCTGGGAGCCGACGGTGACGAGGAGTTCCACGCCGGGTACGGGCTCCCCGCGGGCGGCGGCGAGGGCGAGGAGGTCGACGAGGGCGATGCCGCCGAGGCTGTGGCCGATGAGTACGGCCGGCCCCGGCCGGGAGGTGATCCCGGCGTGGAGGAAGGCGCGCAGGGCGTGGCCGCGGGCCTGGTAGCGCAGGATGTCGCCGAGCGCGGGGGCGGCCCCGACGGTGAGGGAGCCTCGCCAGGCGTTGAGCAGGGGCTGCGTGGTGACGCGCAGCGCGAGCCGGCCCAGGACGGCGGCGGCGCGGGCGCCGGGCACCCGGGCGTCGCCGCCGAGGCGGGTGGTGAGCAGCTCGACGAGGCGGTCGCGTTCGGCTCCGGTGCAGTCGGCTTCGGCCCCCGCGGAGGCGAGCGCGGCGGCGGTCACGGCCCGCGCGAGGACGGTGGCGAGCTCCGCCGCGTGCGCCGCCTCCCCGGCCCGCTCCCCGGCCCGCGCGGCCTCGGCGGAGCGGGCGACGAGGTCCACCGCCCCGGGCAGGTGCATCCCGAGCCCGGTCCCGCGCAACAGCCCGCCGAGCTCACCGCCACCGCCCGCCGCGCCGGCCATGCGGGCCACGCCGACCGCGCCCGCCTCGGGGGATCCGTCGGCCGCATGGACGGCACCGGCCGCGAGGCCCGCACCGGCCCCGGCGGACGCCCCCGCCGGGGGGTACCCGTCCCGCAGGGCCGACAGCAGGTCCAGCACCCTGGCGCCCTCCGATCGGACGCCCGGCATGGCGAAGCCGTCGTCGTCCTCGCCGCCCTCCCAGCCGGCCTCCGCCAGCACCCGCACCTCGCACAGCGGGTCGGCGATCAGGAGTGCCCAGGCGGCCGTCTCGGCATCGGCCTCCTCCGCGTCCGGCCCCGGCCGCAGGCCCGGCACGGACCGGCCGCCCGCGCCGAGGTCCGCGCCGAAGCGGTCACCCCAGTAGCAGGAGTCGACGTCCGCCCCGGGGAAGCGCGCGGCCAGCCGCTCCCGCACCAGCGTGAACAGTGCGTCGTGCCGCTCCCGCCGCACCCCCGTACCGTGGACAAAGAGAAACCGCATCCCACCCGCCCCCTCGCACCGTCACTCGCCCCCGCCCGGCACGATAGCGCCGAGCCGCCAACCGGCGTCAGGGATGTGCGAGTTCGGAAAACGCACACCGCGGCCTCCGCCCCGACTGTGAGCACGAACACGTCCCGGACCCGGAACCCACCCCGCCCCCCGGCCCATCTGATGAGAGGTCGTTGATGTCTGTTGGGGTGGGAGCACCGGATGGTCGGCAGGGTTGAGGCGCGCGTCGTGAGGGGCTCGGTGCTCCTCGCCGTCCTGTGCGCGCTGGTCCTCGCGGGCGGCTGGTACGTCTGGGAGCTGCGCGCCATCGCCGCCCACCTCGCGGACGGGGATCCGGAGCGGGGCGTGTACCAGCAGGACCCGGAGCGGGCCGACAAGACGGCCTCCGAGGTGCTCGACGGCATCGTCCGGGAGGTCGCGGAACCGCCGATGGACGGCAAGGCCTTCGGGGGCGACGCGCGGGTGAACTGGCGGTCCGGGGGGTGGAAGCCCTCCGAGCCGCTGCAGGCCCGGCCGGCCGCCGCCGAGCCCGCGATCGGGGCGCTGTTCTCCCCCGGCCAGGACGCCGATCCCGACCACCACTGCTCGGCCGCGGTGGTCCACTCCCCCGCCGGCGACCTGATCGTCACCGCCGCCCACTGCGTGTACAGCCGCGGTTTCCGCACCAACCTGGCCTTCGCCCCCGGCTACCGCGACGGCGTGGCACCGTACGGCATCTGGGTGCCGACGCGCATCGACGTGGACCCGCGCTGGACCGACGACCAGGATCCGGACCACGACGTCGCCTTCATCCGGCTGCGCCGCCCCGGCTACCCCGGGCAGCGGCTGGAGGACGTCACCGGGGCCGAGACCATCGCGTTCCGCCCCGAACTCCCCGTCCCCGCACGGGTCGTGGGCTATCCGAACGACACCGAGGAGCCGCTGGACTGCCGCAACACGGCGGTGTCGGCGGGGCCGGCGCAACTGCGGCTGGACTGCGCGGACGTACCCAACGGCACCAGCGGGGGCCCGATCCTGACCGACGGCAGCACCCTCATCGGGGTGATCGGCGGGCGTGACGGGGGCGGCGACGAGGAGACCTCGTACAGCAGCTACTTCGGCGACGGGATCCGGCAGCTGTACGAGCGCGCCGCCAAACACTAGGGCGGGCGCAGCAGGCTCCCTCCGGGACCGCCTGCTGCATCGTGAAGCGCCTCGGCCCGCTCCTCGCGGGCCCGTGCCGCGCAGGTGTTCTGCTCCAATGGGCTGATCGTCCGGCGGGGCGCTCAAGGCGGCGAATCCGCAGACCGATGCTGCCGGGGAATGGGATTCCCGTTCGCGACATCACTCGTTTCGGGTTCTCAAGGAGCCGCGCATGAGCGCTGACCACGACAACCGGTCGACCACGCTCGGTCCACTCCCCGGAAGGACCGCATGGGTCGCAGGGGGCGCGATGGCATCGCTCGCCCTGCTATTGCTGGGCTTCGCCGGCCCCGCCCTCGCGACCACTCAGTACCGGCAGGCGGCGAGCATCCAGGCAGACCCCGGGCCCGACCACTGCAAGCCGTGGTGGGACGAATGCGCCGACGGGGGCGGCTCGGCAGGCCCGACGGGGCCGACTGGGCCGACGGGGCCGACGGGTCCGACGGGTCCTCGGGGCGATACGGGGGCGACCGGTCCCACGGGTGCCACCGGCCCTCAGGGCGTACCCGGCGAGCCGGGTCCGACCGGGGCGACGGGGCCGACCGGTCCCGGCGGTGGAGCCCCCGGGGCGACCGGTCCGACGGGCCCTGCAGGCGCCACGGGGCCGGCCGGACCCCCGGGAACGGATGGTGCGGCCGGTGCCACGGGCCCCACCGGGGCCACCGGACCGACGGGCGCGACCGGACCGACGGGCGCGACCGGACCGACGGGTGCGACCGGACCGACGGGTGCGACGGGTGCGACGGGTGCGACGGGTGCGACGGGCGCAGCCGGGACCAGTGACGTCACGCCCGTGGAAGGACCAGGAACCACAGTCGTCGCGAACGGCCCGGTCGCTTTTGACATCGCGACCTGTCCACCCGGCCAGAAGGCGATCTCCGGCGGTTTCCGCGGCAGCGTCTACATCTTCCCGGTTGCCTCCTTCCAGACCAGCACCGTCACCCCGGGTGACACCTGGTACGTGGCCTTTCAGAACGTCGACCCGGCCGACAACGACCGCAACGCGTCCGCCATCGCCTATTGCTCACCGTGACGCGGGCTCCCCGGCGGGGCGTGGTGCGGCGGGTAAGCGGGGGCCGTCGGGGTGGTCGGCAGGCGCCACTTGGAGAGGACCCGGACCACCGTGCCCGGGCTGAGCAGGGTCGTCGGCGGGGCCGACAGGGACAGCACCCCGAAGAAGCGGTCGGCGATGACCTGGTCGGAGTTGGCGCCGGCCATCACCCGCGACATGTAGCCCTGCAGGACCTTCGTGGCCCGGTCCGGTGCCGGGCCCTCCGTGCCCGGGTAGCGCATGTCCTCGCTGGTGGCGATCTGCCAGGCCGTCTCCGCCTCGGCCACCGCACGGCGCTGGATCCGGCGGGCGGCCGCCGGGATGTCCTGCGCGCCCAGGGGGGCGATCTCCTTGCGCAGGGCGTCGGCGACCAGCGCCGCCACCGTCATCCCGTGCCCGTAGACGGGGTTGAACCGGCAGGCCGCGTCGCCGAGTACGACGAATCCGGCCGGCCAGCGGTCCAGCCGTTCGTAGTGGCGCCATTCGTTCGCGGTGGAGCGGAACGCGGTCGCCGGGGACAGCGGCTTCGCGTCGCGCAGGGCGTCGTGGAGCACCGGGCTGCGCAGACTGCGGGCGAAGTCGAGGAACTCCTCGTCCTTCGTGGGCGGGGCGTGCTCGCCGTTGCCGATGAGGGTCACCAGCCACCGGTCCTCGCCGTCCTGCGGGATGAGGACGGCCCCTCGCGGGAGGTCGGGGCGGCCCTGGACGTAGAGGCCCCGCCAGCGCCGTTCCGGGTCGGCCGGGATCTCGTAGTACCGGCTGGAGTAGCCGAGGTGGGAGTCGTAGCGGGTGGTCTCCGGCGTCGGGAAGCCGAGTGCGGCCAGCCAGGCGGGGGCTCTGGAGGTGCGTCCCGTCGCGTCGACCACGAACCGCGCGGCCAGCGGGTCACCGTCGCGGAGCTCCACGCCGGTCACCGAGCGGCCGTCAGGCCCGGCGACGAGCCCGGTGGCCTGGCTGCCGGCGCGCAGCCGGATCCGTTCGTCGCGCAGCACCTCGCGGCGTAACGTCCAGTCGAGCAGCTCGCGGCTCGCCAGGAGGATGTCCGAGCCGTCGACCTCGTGGAACCAGTCGGCGGGGCTCAGCCAGAGGAAGTCCCGCGGACTGTTCAGCAGGGCCGCCCCGCGGGCGCGCAGCTTCTCCGTGACCCCGGGCAGCAGTTCCTCGATCAGCCGGACGCCCCGGGACCACAGCACGTGCACGTGCCGGGACTGCGGGATGCCGGGCCGGAAGGACGGTGCGGCCTCGGCCAGTTCGTCCTTCTCGACCAGGGTCACCCGCGCGAACCGGTCCGCGAGGACCCGCGCCGCCAGCAGCCCGGCGATGCCCGCCCCGAGGACCACCGCGTGGTCGGGGGCTCCTGGGTGGTTGTCCATGTCGTCGTCGCTCATGTCGCCGAGTCTCCCGGGGAGGGCGGTGGGCAGGTCAGGGGCGGTCCGGGGCGCCCGGATGCGCCCCGGGGGCGGACGGGCTCACGGCGGGGCGCCCGCGCGCCGGCCGCCCGGCCGCCGGTGCGCGGGGTCCGCGCGCGGGGCTCCGGAGGGTGTCAGCGCGGCAGGGAGGCGTACGAGACTCCCGTGAGCCTCTCGGAGGCGGTCCAGAGCGCTTCGCCGGACGCGTCGTCGAGGGTCCACTTCGCCCGCCAGGACCGGACGGGTGCTCCGCGCCAGCCGAAGCGCGGACCGATGAAGTCGTCGGAGCGCACCCCGGGGGCGGTGGCAGCGTAGAGGGTGGGGAGCGCCCCGGAGGCGGTGGGCTGCGCGAGGACGGCGTTGCCGACGGCGGACATCCGCGAGACGAGGCTGGGGCCCTCCACCTTCGCGGCGCCGGAGTGCAGGTTGCTGGAGGCGTAGCCGGGGTGGGAGGCGGCGGCGGTGATCGTGGAGCCCGCGGCGGAGAAACGCCGGGCCAGTTCGTGGGTGAAGAGCAGGTTGGCGGTCTTGGAGCGGCCGTATGCGACCCAGCGGCGGTAGCCGTGTTCGTCGCCCAGGTCGTCGAGGTCGATGTCGGAGAGGGCGTGGAAGCCGCTGGAGACGTTCACGATGCGGGCGCCGGGCGGCGCGGCCCGCAGCTTGGGCAGCAGCAGTCCGGTGAGGGCGAAGTGGCCGAGGTGGTTGACCCCGAACTGCGTCTCGAAGCCGTCGGTGGTGCGCCCGAACGGCAGGGCCATCACTCCGGCGTTGTTGACCAGCAGGTCGAGCGACGCGTGGCGTTTCCCGAAGGCCGTGGCGAACTCCCGTACGGACGCCAGCTCGGCCAGGTCGAGCTCGGCGAACTCGACCTCGGCCGCGGGGACTTCCGTGCGCAGCTTGACCACGGCCGCCCGGCCGCGCGCCGCGCTGCGGCAGGCCAGCACCACGGTGGCGCCGCGCCGGGCGAGCTCGCGGGCGGTGATGTAGCCGATCCCGCTGTTGGCCCCTGTGACGACCGCGGTGCGGCCGCGCTGGTCGGGGATGTCCGTGGTGTTCCAGCCGGGCATGGCAACTCCCTCAGCTCCCTCGCGAAACATGGGTTACCGAGGGTAGCCCGCGTGGGTCCCGGTCCGGGAGCCAGGGCAGGTTCCTCCCCGGAATCCGCAGGCCAGTAGGCTGCGGTTCCGCAGTCGTGCGCCCGCGCGGCCGTCCGCCCGCCCGTTGCCCCGTCGCTCCTCCCCGTCCGCCCGTCCCCTCCCCGTCCCCGAGGTACCGCGCAGTGAGCTCCGCACCGCCCCCCATACCCGTGACGGTCGTCGGCCTCGGCGCCGACGGCTGGGCCGGGCTCACCGGCCCCGCGCGGTCCGCGCTGTCCCGTGCCGAGGTGCTGATCGGGGGGCCGCGCCAGCTCGACCTGCTGCCGGCCGCCGAGTGCGCCGGGCTGCGGGTGGCCTGGCCGAGCCCGCTGCGGCCGGCCGTGCCGAGGCTGATGGCCGAGCACGCCGGGCGCCGGATCGCGGTACTGGCCAGCGGCGACCCGATGTTCTACGGGATCGGCCGCGCCCTGTCCGAGGAACTCGGGCCGCGGGGGCTCCTCGTCCACCCGCACCCGTCCTCCGTCTCGTACGCCTGCGCGCGCCTGGGCTGGCCGGTGGAGGACACCGAGGTCGTCACGGTGGTCGGCCGCCCGGTGGCCCGGCTGGCGGCCGCCCTGTACGAGGGGCGCCGGGTGCTGGTGCTCAGCGCCGGGGCGGCGACCCCGGACGAGATCGCCGCTCTGCTCCGTGAGCGGGGCTTCGGCCCGAGCCGGATGCGGGTCCTGGAGCAGCTCGGCTCCGAGCGCGAGGACACGTACGAGGGCCGTGCGGACAGCTGGGACCACCCGCCCGGCGACCCCCTGAACGTGGTCGCCGTGGACTGCCGCCGCGACCCGGCCCACCCCGCCCCGCGCCTCGGCGCGACCCCAGGCCTGCCGGACGCCGCCTACGAGCACGACGGCCAGCTGACCAAGCGCCACGTCCGTGCGGCGACCCTGTGCGCGCTCGCCCCGGCCCCCGGCGAGCTGCTGTGGGACATCGGCGGCGGCTCCGGCTCCATCGGCATCGAGTGGATGCGGACGCATCCCTCCTGCCGGGCCGTGGCGGTGGAGCGGGTCCCGGAGCGGGCCGCGCGGATCACCCGTAACGCGGCGGCGATGGGCGTACCCGGCCTGCGCGTGGTCGTCGGCGCGGCCCCGGACGCGCTGTCCGGACTGCCCGCCCCCGACGCGGTGTTCATCGGCGGCGGGCTGACCGCGCCGGGCCTCCTCGACGCGGCCTGGGCGGCGCTGGCGCCCGGCGGCCGGCTCGTCGTCAACACCGTCACCCTGGAATCGGAGGCGGTCCTCACCGAGCGCTACCGCCGGCACGGCGGCGAACTGGTGAAGCTCGCCGTCGCGCACGCCGTCCCGGTGGGCGGATTCACGGGCTGGCGACAGGCGATGCCCGTGACCCAGTGGTCAGTCACCAAGGAAAAGGATCAGGACCAGACATGACCGTGTACTTCATCGGTGCCGGCCCCGGCGCCGCCGATCTGATCACGGTGCGCGGTGCGCGGACCCTGGCCGCCGCCCCGGTCTGCCTGTACGCGGGCAGCCTCGTCCCGCGCGAACTGCTCGCCGAGTGCCCGCCGGACGCCCGCCTGGTCGACACCTCGCAGCTGAACCTGGACGAGATCGTCGCCGAGTGCGTACGGGCCCACGAGGCGGGTCAGGACGTCGCCCGGCTGCACTCCGGCGACCCGTCCATCTTCAGCGCGGTCGCGGAGCAGATGCGGCGGCTCGACGCGGCCGGCATCCCGTACGAGGTCGTCCCGGGCGTGCCGGCCTTCGCGGCGGCCGCGGCGGCGCTGAAGCGGGAGCTCACCGTCCCCACCGTCGGGCAGACCGTGATCCTCACCCGGATCGCCCAGCAGGCCACCCCCATGCCGCCGGGCGAGGACCTGGCGACGCTGGGCCGCAGCGGCGCCCTGCTGGTCCTGCACCTGGCCACCCGGTACGTGGACCGGGTCGTCGACGAACTGCTGCCGCACTACGGGGCCGAGTGCCCGGTGGCGGTGGTGGCGATGGCCAGCCGCCCCGACGAGCTGATCCTTCGGGGCACCCTGGCCGACATCGCCGCGCAGGTGAAGGAGCACGGGCTGGTCCGCACCGCCGTCATCGTGGTGGGCCGCACGCTGGGCGCGGAGCAATTCCGCGACAGCCACCTGTACTCCCCCGAACGCGACCGGCATGTCTGCTGAGACGGCCTCCGGACGCCACGTCCTGATCCTGGGCGGCACGACGGAAGCCCGCCGCCTTGCCGCTGCGCTGGCCGACGGGGGAGGGCACCTGCTCGCACACACCGGACCGGAAGCCGGCCCGGGCCCGGGCCCGGAAGCCGGCACCGGCCCGGACGCCGACGCGCGCCCGGACGCCGGCACGGCCCCGGGAGCCGCCGTGGGGCGGGGAGCCGGTGTGGGCCCAGGAGCCGGCGTGGGCCCGGGAGTAGACCTGGGCCCAGGAGCCGGCCCGGGCCCGGAGGCCGGCGTGGGCCCGAGAGCCGACCTGGGCCCGGCAGCCGGCCTGGGGCAGGGAGCCGGCCGGGGGCAGGGAGCCGGCCTGGGGCAGGGAGCCGGCGCGGCCCCGGGAGTCGGAGTGGGGTGGGGTTCCTCGCCGGACTCGCTGCGCGGCAACGGCCGCCCCGGCGCGGCGGCCGCCGCCGGGCCGCCGGCCGCGCCCTACCGGGTGACCACGTCGCTCGCGGGCCGGGTCGCCGCGCCCGTGCTGCCGCCCGGCGAGACCCGGATCGGCGGCTTCGGCGGGCCCGCCGGGCTGGCCGCGTGGATCGCCGCCCACGGGGTCACCCACCTCGTGGACGCCACCCACCCCTTCGCGGAGCGGATGAGCTTCAACGCGGCGCGCGCGGCGGCGCTTTCGGGCGTCCCGCTGCTGGCGCTGCGCCGCCCCGGCTGGACCCCGGAGCCCGGCGACGCCTGGACCTTCGCGGACTCGCTCGCCGAAGCGGCGGCCCTGCTGCCCTCCCTCGGCGGCCGCGCCTTCCTCACCACCGGCCGGATGGGCCTGCACACCTTCGCGCACCTCACCGAGACGTGGTTCCTGGTGCGTTCGGTGGACCCGCCGGACGCGCCGGTGCCGCCGCGCCTGGAAGTCGTACTGGCCCGAGGCCCCTTCACCCTGGACGACGAGCGGGCGCTGCTGGCCCGCCACCGGATCGACGTCCTGGTCACCAAGGACAGCGGCGGTTCGGCCACCGCCCCCAAGCTCACCGCGGCCCGTGAGGCGGGCGTCCCGGTCCTCGTCGTACGCCGCCCGGCCGTCCCGGAGGGCGTGGCTGAGGCGGCTTCGGTGGCAGCGGCCCTGGACTGGCTGCGGCAGCGGGCGTGAACACGCCGGGCCCGGGGTGAAGCAGGCACCCCGGGCCCGACGCCCGTCACTCCACCCCGGTCACGGGTACCGGCGCGGGGTCCACGTGATCCGCGACCCGTCGGCCCGCTCGGTGATCTGCGTCTGCGAGGAACCGATCAGCAGGATCGTCCTCATGTCCACCTCGGACGGCTCCAGTTCGGCGAGCGTGACGATCCGCACCGACTGCTCCGGCCCACCCACGTCGCGTGCGACGACCACCGGGGTCTGCGGCGCGCGCAGCTCCAGCAGCAGCTCCCGGGCCTGCGCCACCTGCCAGGTCCGGCTGCGCGAACCGGGGTTGTACAGGGCGAGCACCAGGTCGGCGGTGGCCGCGGCGCGCAGCCGTTCCGCGATGACCTCCCACGGCTTGAGCCGGTCCGACAGCGACACGGTCGCGTAGTCGTGGCCGAGCGGCGCCCCGGCCGCGGCGGCCGCCGCGTTGGCCGCCGTCACGCCCGGCAGGACCCGTACGGGCACGTCCTTGTAGCCGTCCTGGCCCGCGACCTCCAGGACCGCCGTGGCCATGGCGAAGACCCCGGGGTCGCCGCCGGAGACCACGGCCACCCGCTTGCCGCGCCGGGCGAGGTCGAGCGCGAACTCGGCGCGCTCCGACTCCACCTTGTTGTCCGAACCGTGCCTGACCTGGCCCGGCTTGACGGGCACCCGGTCCAGGTACGTCGTGTACCCGACGAGCACCTCGGCGTCGGCGAGCGCCCGCCGGGTCTGCGGGGTCAGCCACAGCGGCCCGGCCGGTCCGGTGCCGACGACCACGACCTCGCCGGGCCCCGAGGGCACGCTGCCCGGGTTGCCGATCCGGCTGGGCACTACGGCGACGGCGAAGTACGGCACGCTCTGGGCGTCCGTCTCGGCGAGCAGCCCGGTCCGCTCGCCCTCCATGGTGGCGCGCTCGACGTAGCGCGCCTCGGCGAGCCGGCCGCTGGTCTCCATCGCGCCGCGCACGGCGGGGAAGGTCCGGCCGAGCTTCATCACGACGGCCGAGTCGGTGGCGGCGAGCCGGGCGGTGAGCTCCTCCTCGGGCAGGGTGCCGGGGAGGATCGTCAGCACCTCCTCGCCCTCGACGAGCGGGGTGCCGAGCCGGGCGGCGGCGGCGCTCACCGAGGTGACGCCGGGGATCACCTCGGTCTCGTAGCGGTCCGCGAGCCGCTTGTGCATGTGCATGTACGAGCTGTAGAAGAGCGGGTCGCCCTCGGCGAGCACGGCGACGGTCCGGCCGGCGTCCAGGTGCGCGGCGAGCCGGGCCGCGGCGGCCTCGTAGAACTCCTCCATCGCGCCCTGGTACCCGCCGGGGTGGTCGGTGGTCTCGGTCGTCACCGGGTAGACCAGCGGCTCCTCGATGTGGCTCTCGCGCAGGTGCTTCGCGGCGATCGAGCGGGCGATGGACCGCCCGTGGCGCGCGCTGTGGTACGCGACGACGTCCGCCTCGCCGATCACCTCGACGGCCCGCAGGGTCATCAGGTTCGGATCGCCGGGCCCGAGCCCGACCCCGTACAGCCGTCCCTTGCCGCCGCTCATTCGGCCACGCTCGCAATGGCGTTGAGGGCGGCGGCGGCGATGGCGCTGCCGCCGCGCCGCCCGCGCACGATCAGGTGGTCGAGCCCGGAGGGGTGCGCGGCGAGGGCGTCCTTGGATTCGGCCGCGCCGATGAAGCCGACGGGCACGCCGATGACGGCGGCGGGACGCGGGGCGCCCTCCTCCATCATCTCCAGCAGCCGGAAGAGCGCGGTGGGCGCGTTGCCGACGGCGATGACGGATCCCTCCAACAGGCCCCGGTCACGCCAGACTTCGAGGGCGGCGGCGCTGCGCGTGGTGCCCATCTTCGCGGCGAGCTCCGGCACGGCCGGGTCGGAGAGGGTGCAGATCACGTCGTTGTCGGCGGGCAGCCGCTTGCGGGTGACCCCGCTGGCGACCATCTGCACGTCGCACAGGATCGGCGCGCCGGCCTCCAGCGCGGCGCGGGCCCGCAGCACCACCTCGGGCGTGTACCCCAGGTCGCGGGGCAGGTCGGTCATCCCGCAGGCGTGAATCATGCGCACCGCGACCTGGGCGACCGAGGCGGGCAGCCCGGAGAGATCCGCCTCGGCGCGGATCGTGGCAAAGGACTGGCGGTAGATCGCGGCGCCGTCCTTCTCGTACTCGAACACGGTGTACTCGCTCATTTCTTCACTGCGGCTTCGGAATCTGAGGGGTTCGCGTGGCGCGCGGCCGACAGCGCGGCCGCCAGGTCTGCCGGCTCGCGGGACACTTCCCGCCCGTGCACGGACAACCGGTATCCGTCCCCCGTGGCGAGGGCGTCCACCCATTGCGTCCCCCGCGGGTGCCCGCACCTGCGCTCGCAGCCGGACCAGTGCACGGGCAGCTCGCCCGTCGCCACCCGTACGAGGGCACGCGCGTCGGCACGCACGTCCGCGAGGGACTTCGCGCAACCGGGCCGCCCGGTACAGGCGGTGACGGACCGCCAGGGACTGCCGGGGTCGGTGACGAGCCCGGGGTCGACGGCCGCCGGGGCGCCGCCCGTGACGACGATGCTGCGCCAGGGCGTGATCCGCAGGTCTCCCGGCAGCGTCCGCCACTGGGCGGTGGTGAGCCGGCCGAGCGGGACCAGCACGCAGAGCGCGTCCCCGTGGGCCCCGGGGGCGGGCGGCGGCGCGCACGGCCCGGCCGCGTCGGCAACGTACCGGGCGGGGATCCCGAAACCGTCCAGCACCCGGCCGAACTCACCGGTGTCCAGGGCGTGTTCGCCGGTCAGCTCGGCCACGCGCCAGGCCCGGGTCCCGGCCTCCGCGACGGCGTCGAGGAGGTGGTGGGCGGCCAGCAGGGCGGCCCGGGGCGCGTCCTCGGCCCGGACCTCGACGGCGTCGCGGGCCGCGCCGAGGCGCAGCAGCGTACGGCCGTCGGCGTCGGGGCCGAGGAGGGTGATGTCGGGGTCGAGGGCGGCGACGTCCCCACGGCCGTCGTCGACGGCGAACAGGAACCGCCCGGACAGGGCGGTGACGCGGGCGTCGGCGCAGAGCAGTGCGTCGAGCGCCGTCGCCGGGCCGGGGTCGGCGAGCGGGGAGGCGACGATGTTGCGCACCCGCTCGTGGGCCGGGGCGGGCAGCAGCCCGGCCGCGTCGAGCAACTCGGCGAGCCCGCCCCCGCACCCGTCGGCGAGGCCGCGCAGCTGTACGTTCCCGCGCGAGGTGAGCTCCAGGTGCCCGTCCCCGAACCGGTCGGCGGCGACCGCCAGCGCGGCGGCCTGCGACGCGGTCAGCAGCCCGCCGGGGATCCGCACCCGCGCGAGGAACCCGTCGTCCGCGGCGTGCAGCCGCAGCGCGCCGGGGCAGGCGTCACCGCGGTCCCGTATGACGGGTTCGTCCCGCGATGCGGCGACAGGGGGCTGGGGCATGGCGGCGAGCATACCTACGTTTCCGCTCCCCCGACCTGTGTCCGTCGCCACCCTGAGCACCCACACCGTCACCAACCCACCCCCGCCCAGCCAATCCAGGCCCGCCCAGCCAACCCACCCCCGGCCCAGCCAATCCAGGCCCGCCCGGCCAATCCACCCCCGGCCCAGCCAATCCAGCCCCCGCCCGGCCAATCCAGCCCCCGCCCGGCCAATCCAGCCCCGCCGGCGTTTGAGGCGCGGGGTCCGGGGCAGAGCCCCGGCAACGGACCCGCACCCGAACGCCCCAGCCGGCGCAGCACAACGGCAGAGCCCCGGCAACGGCCCCGCACCCGAACCGCCCCGCCGGCGCAGCACAACGGCAGAGCCCCGGCAACCGCCCCCACCCCCCACCTCGCCCGGCCAGGGCAAAGCCCCCCTAGGATGACCCCCGGCGGCGCCACACGGTCCGCCATCGCCGAGGACGGCGACATGGGAGGAAGCCCGGTGCGATTCCGGCGCGGTCCCGCCACTGTGAATCCCGCGGAGCGACCCGCGGGGTGAGTCAGGAACTCCCGCTGTCCTCACTGCCCGGGGCGCGGAAACCCCGAGGAAGGCCTGCCGCCGCATGATCCTGCTGCTGTCGACGTCCGACACCGATCTGCTCAGCGCCCGCGCCGCGAACCTGGCCGCGAACACCGCCGCCACCGCGGACACCGCCGCCACCGGCGACACCGCCGTCCCGTACCGGTTCGCGAACCCCTCCCGGCTGCCCCTCGACGACCTCCCCGCGCTCCTCGACGGGGTCGACCTGGTCGTCGTACGCCTCCTCGGCGGCCTGCGCGCCTGGCAGGACGGCCTCGACGTCCTCCTCGCCCCGGGCCAGACCCGCCCGGTCGTCGTCCTGACCGGCGAACAGGCTCCCGACGCCCAGCTGATGGAGGCCTCCACGGTCCCCATCGGCATCGCGGCCGAGGCGCACGCCTACCTCGCGCACGGCGGCCCGGCCAACCTCGGGCAGCTGGCCCGCTTCCTCTCGGACACCGTCCTCCTCACCGGCCACGGCTTCGAGCCCCCGGCCGCCGCCCCCACCTGGGGCTCCCTGGAGCGCACCTCCACGCAGACCACCGGCCCCGCCATCGCGGTGCTCTACTACCGCGCCCACCAGATGTCCGGCAACACCGCCTTCGTGCACGCCCTCTGCGACGCGATCGAGGCCCAGGGCGCCCGGCCGCTCCCCCTGTACGTCTCCTCCCTGCGCACCCCGGAGCCGGAGCTCCTCCAGGCCCTGGAGTCCGCGGACGCGATCGTCACCACCGTCCTCGCCGCCGGCGGCACCAAGCCCGCCACCGCCTCCGCGGGCGGAGACGACGAGTCCTGGGACGCCGGCGCCCTCGCCGCCCTCGGCGTGCCGATCCTCCAGGCCCTGTGCCTGACCGGCTCCCGTTCCGCCTGGGAGGAGAACGACGAGGGCCTGTCCCCCCTCGACGCCGCCACCCAGGTCGCCGTACCCGAGTTCGACGGCCGCCTGATCACGGTCCCGTTCTCCTTCAAGGAGCTCGACGAGGACGGTCTGCCCGCCTACGTCGCCGACCCCGAACGCGCCGCCCGCGTCGCCGGCATCGCGGTGCGCCACGCCCGCCTGCGCCACACCGACCGCCGTGACAAGCGGATCGCGCTGGTCCTCTCCGCGTACCCGACCAAGCACTCCCGCATCGGCAACGCGGTCGGCCTGGACACCCCGGCCAGCGCCGTGGAGCTGCTGCGCACCCTCATCTCCCACGGCTACGACTTCGGTCCGGCCGCCGAGATCCCCGGCCTGGTCTCCGGCGACGGCGACGAGCTGATCCGCGCGCTCATCGAGGCCGGCGGCCACGACCAGGACTGGCTGACCGAGGAGCAGTTGGCGCGCAACCCCGTCCGCATCCCGGCGGCGGACTACAAGCGCTGGTACTCCGAGCTGCCCGCCGACCTGCGCGAGAGCGTCGAGGAGCACTGGGGCGAGGCGCCGGGAAACATGTTCGTCGACCGCTCCGCCAACCCGGAGGGCGACATCGTCCTGGCCGCCCTGCGCCGCGGCAACCTCCTGATCCTGATCCAGCCGCCGCGCGGCTTCGGCGAGAACCCGATCGCGATCTACCACGACCCGGACCTGCCGCCGTCGCACCACTACCTGGCGGCGTACCGCTGGATCCAGGCGGCGGCGGCCGACGGCGGCTTCGGTGCCGACGCGATGATCCACCTGGGCAAGCACGGCAACCTGGAGTGGCTCCCGGGCAAGAACGCCGGCCTGTCCGCCTCCTGCGCCCCCGACGCGGCCCTCGGCGACCTGCCCCTCATCTACCCGTTCCTGGTCAACGACCCGGGCGAGGGCACCCAGGCCAAGCGCCGCGTCCACGCGACCCTCATCGACCACCTCGTCCCGCCGATGGCGCGCGCCGAGTCGTACGGCGACATCGCCCGCCTGGAGCAGCACCTGGACGAGTACGCGCAGATCAGCGCCATGGACCCGGCCAAGCTCCCGGCCATCCGCGCGCAGATCTGGACCCTGATCCAGGCCGCGAAGCTCGACCACGACCTGGGCCTGGACGAGCGCCCGGACGACGACGGCTTCGACGACTTCCTCCTGCACGTCGACGGCTGGCTGTGCGAGGTCAAGGACGCCCAGATCCGCGACGGTCTGCACGTCCTCGGCGGCGCCCCGGCCGGCGAGTCCCGCGTCAACCTGGTCCTCGCGATCCTGCGCGCCCGCCAGATCTGGGGCGGCACGACGGCCCTCCCGGGCCTGCGCGAGGCCCTCGGCCTGGACGAGTCCGCGGCCACCCGCACCTCGGCGGACACCGTCGAGGAGCAGGCCCGCGCCCTGGTCCGGGCCATGGAGGACGCGGACTGGTCCCTGGAGGCCGTACCCGCCGTGGCCGCGGGCCACCCCCAGGCGGTCGCCGACGTCCTGTCCTTCGCCGCCCGCGAGGTGGTCCCCCGCCTGGCCGGCACCACGGACGAGATCGCCCACGTGGTCTCGGCCCTGGACGGCGAGTTCGTCCCGGCGGGCCCCTCCGGTTCGCCCCTGCGCGGCCTGGTCAACGTCCTGCCGACGGGCCGCAACTTCTACTCGGTCGACCCGAAGGCCGTCCCCTCCCGCCTCGCCTGGGAGACGGGCCAGGCCCTCGCGGACTCCCTCCTCGCCCGCTACCGCGCGGACCACGACGACGAGTGGCCCGCCTCCGTCGGCCTGTCCCTGTGGGGTACGAGTGCGATGCGCACGGCGGGCGACGACGTGGCCGAGGCACTCGCCCTCCTGGGCGTCCGCCCGGTCTGGGACGAGGCCTCCCGCCGCGTGACCGGCCTTGAAGCCGTCCCGCTCGCCGAACTGGGCCGCCCCCGCATCGATGTGACCCTGCGCATCTCGGGCTTCTTCCGCGACGCGTTCCCGCACGTCATCGCCCTCCTGGACGACGCGGTCCGGCTGGCGGCCTCCCTGGACGAGCCGGCCGCGGAGAACTTCGTACGGGCGCACGCCCAGGCGGACCTGGCCGTCCACGGCGACGAACGCCGCGCGACGACCCGTATCTTCGGCTCCCGCCCGGGCACCTACGGCGCGGGCATCCTCCAGCTCATCGACTCCCGCGACTGGCGTACGGACGCCGACCTGGCCGAGGTCTACACGGTCTGGGGCGGCTACGCGTACGGCCGCGGCCTCGAAGGCCGCCCGGCCCGCGAGGAGATGGAGACGGCGTACAAGCGGATCACGGTCGCCGCCAAGAACACGGACACGCGCGAGCACGACATCGCGGACTCGGACGACTACTTCCAGTACCACGGCGGCATGGTGGCCACCGTCCGCGCCCTGCGCGGCACGGCCCCCGAGGCCTACATCGGGGACTCCACCCGCCCCGAGACGGTGAAGACCCGCACCCTGGTCGAGGAGACGAGCCGCGTCTTCCGCGCCCGCGTGGTCAACCCCAAGTGGATCGAGGCGATGCGCCGCCACGGCTACAAGGGCGCCTTCGAGCTCGCCGCGACGGTCGACTACCTCTTCGGCTACGACGCCACGACCGGCGTCATCGCGGACTGGATGTACGACAAGCTCACCGAGACCTACGTCCTCGACCCCGCCAACCGCGCGTTCCTGGAGGAGGCCAACCCCTGGGCGCTCCACGGCATCGCGGAACGCCTGCTGGAGGCCGAGTCCCGCGGGATGTGGGAGAAGCCGGACCCGCAGGTCCTCGAAGCCCTGCGCCAGGTCTACCTGGACACGGAGGGCAACCTCGAGGCCGAGGCGGAGTAACACCGCGCCGGGTCTCCGCCACGCAGACCGTCCTCCCCACCCCCTGGAAGGGTGAGGAGGACGGTCTTCTCACTGCCATGTCCACGGACCCCGAGTACGTGGACTGCGCCCGGCCGACTAGACCTTGACGGTCTGGTTCAGCGCCACGAGCGCCTGCGCCCACCGCGCGTACTTCAGCTGCCCGAAATCGGCGACGGTCCGCACCCCGAAGGCCTGGGCGAGCAGCTCGCCGTCCTTGTCGGTGACGCCCTTGAGTGCGGACACGGGAGCCGAAAGCACCTCGGAGAGGGGCTTCTCGGCCCACGCCTTGTCGAGCACCTTGTCCAGATCGATAGCCATGAGTGTTCCCTCCCGGAACGCCGGAACCACAACACGGACAAACTAACCTAATCCGACAATCACCCCATGCCCCGACACCCCGGGACATGCCCGGGCGCCACCCCCTCCGAGACGGGCGCAATCCCTCCAAGGGGGTCATCTCCACCTCCGGGTGGTTCGAACGCCGCGTCACGGAGCGCTGCCCGGGCGCCGCTTGGGGTCGGCCGCCGGTGCGGACGTGTGTGCGGGCGTTCGTTCCCCGGGAGCCGTGACGCCGCTCTGAGCAGCCACGTTCTTGCGGCGTCAGTTCGTGGCCGTGGCAGCTCGGGAGGAATCTTGCGATCCGTGCACGTACATGTGGTGTTCGACCCGGCACCGGGCGGAGGTGGCCGCGCATGAGGCTGCTCCGTAGGCCCGAGAGGGTTCAGCCCGCCGTCTCCGAGAGCGAGCGGCGGCTCTTCGGCGGGCCGTTGCGGTACGACGCCGGGTGGGCCGAACACGAGTACGCCCAGCTGGAGAGCCGGCTGATCAGTACGCTGCGGGCCATGCCCCGCATGGTCCGCGGGACCCTGCGGCTGGCCTGGGAGTGCGACCGCCGGGCCCTGCTCACCGTCGCCGTCGCCGAGGCCGGGCAGGGGGTGACCGCCGCCGTAGGGCTGCTCGTACTGAGCGACGTGCTGCGGACGCTGCTCGGCGCCGGGAGTCCCGGCGTCCGGTTGCACGCGGCCGGGCCCGCGCTCGCGGCCGGGGCGGTGGTCGCCGTACTCGGGGCCGTGCTGGCCTCGCGGTCGACGGCGGCGGCCGGACGGCTGGAGCCCAAGGTGGAGCGGGCCGCGCACGAGCAGTACCTGAAGGCCGCCGTCGAGGTGGAGCTGGAGGCCATCGAGGACGGGGAGTTCCGGCGGCTGCTCGACAGCGCGCAGTGGGGTCCTCCCTCGGCCCGCCGGACGGTGGGGGCGTGCGTGGCGACGCTGGGCGGAGTCGTCTCGCTGGTGGCCACCGGCGGGGTGCTGACCGTGCTGCACCCGCTGCTGCTGCCGATGCTGGTGCTGATCGCCGCCCCGCGCGGCTGGGGTGCGATGCGGGTGGCGCAGCGCCGGTACCTGTCCGTGATCACGTGGGCGGAACACGCCCGGGCCGCGCGGCTGCTCGGCCAGCTGCTGATCTCCCGTACGTCCGCCCCCGAGGTACGGGTGCACGGCGTCGGCCGTCATCTGCTCGGCCACTACCGCAACATGGGCGAGCACGCCGAGGGCGAGGCCACCCGCCTCGCCAAGGACAAGGCCGCCACCGAGCTGCTCGCCGCCGCCCTGTCCGGGGCGGCCGCGCTGGTCACGTACGGGGCGATGGGGGCGCTCATCGTCACCGGGCGGATGGATCTCGCCGTCGCCGGTACCGCGGTGATCGCGGTGCGCACCGGGTCGGCGAGTCTGGGCGCGCTCGTCGCCACCACCAACACCCTGCACGAGGAGTCCCTGTACGTACGGGACCTGGAACGGTTCGTCGCCGAGGCGGGGCGCAGGGCCATTCCGGCCGGCGGGCTGGCGCTGCCCGAGCGGCTCTCCGCCGTACGCCTCGACGGGGTCTGCTTCCGCTATCCGGACCGGGACGAACCCGCGCTGTCGGACGTCTCCCTCACCATCGAGGCGGGCACCGTCGTCGCCCTCGTCGGGGAGAACGGGTCGGGGAAGAGCACCCTCGTCAAACTCCTCGCCGGCCTGCACCTGCCCGACTCCGGGTCGCTGAGCTGGGACGGGGTGGACGTGCGGGAGGCCGACCGGGAGGCGGTCTTCGACCGGATCGCCCTCCTCACCCAGGACTTCGAGCGCTGGCCGGTGACCGCCCGTACGAACATCGCCATCGGCAGGCCCGAGGAGGACCCGGACCGGGCCGTGGAGCAGGCCGCGAAGCTGGTGGCCGCGGCACGGTACGCGGGGGCCGACCGGATCGTCGAGAAGCTGCCGCACGGCTACGAGACCCTGCTCGCCCGCGTGTTCCGGGGCGCCTCCGAACTCTCCGGCGGCCAGTGGCAGAAGTTCGGCCTGGCCCGTACGCGCTTCCGCGACGCCCGCGTCGTCGTCGTGGACGAACCCACCTCGGCGCTGGACCCGGAGGCGGAGATCGCCGCCTTCGAGTCCATCCGCGGCCTGGCGGGGCCGCAGCGGGCCGTGGTCCTCGTGACGCACCGGATGTCGGGGGTGCGGTACGCCGACGTCATCCACGTACTGCACGAGGGCCGGCTCGTCGAACAGGGCGGTCACGAGGAACTGTTGGCGCTCGGCGGCCGGTACGCCTCGATGTACCGGATGCAGGCGGAGCAGTTCGGCGGGCAGCCGTCTGTCCCCCCGCAGGCGCACGCACCGCGGAAGAGCACACCCATCACCTGATGAAGTGAATTTCCCCTTGGCGCGGCGGCACCAGGGGTAGGGCACTGCTGATCTCGTGCGGGGGCCGGAGCGAACCGGCCCCCGCACCCGTGAGCGAAAGGGCCCGCCCGCTGTGACGCAGCCGTTCCAACTGCCGGATTTCTACGTGCCCCATCCGGCACGAATGAACCCCCACTACGAGGCCGCGAGGGTCCACACCAAGCGGTGGGCGCGCGACTTCGGGATGCTGGAGGGTTCCGGCGTCTGGGAGGAGTCCGACCTCGACGCGCACGACTACGCGCTGCTGTGCGCCCACACCCACCCCGACTGCGACGGCGACGCGCTGTCACTCGTCACCGACTGGTACGTGTGGGTGTTCTTCTTCGACGACCACTTCCTGGAGACGTTCAAGCGGACAAAGGACCGTGCGGGCGCCAGGGAGTACCTCGACCGGCTCGCCGCCTTCATGCCGATGGATCTCGCGCAGGGCTTCCCCGAGCCGACGAATCCCGTCGAGGCGGGGCTCGCCGACCTGTGGGCGCGGACCGTGCCCGCGATGTCGGCGGACTGGAGGGACCGGTTCTCCGAGTCGACGAGGAACCTCCTGGACGAGTCGATGTGGGAGCTCGCCAACATCGACATCGGGCGCGTGGCGAACCCCCTCGAATACATCGAGATGCGCCGCAAGGTGGGCGGCGCGCCCTGGTCGGCCGGACTGATCGAGTACGTGTCCGCCGAGGTACCGGCGCGCGTCGCACGCGCGCGGGCCCTCGGGGTGCTGCGCGACGCCTTCTCCGACGCCGTGCACATCAGGAACGACCTGTTCTCCTACCAGCGGGAGGTGACCGAGGAAGGTGAACTGTCCAACGCCGTCCTGGTCCTGGAGACCTTCCTGCGCTGCGGCACCCAGGAGGCCGCCGAGGCCGCGAACGACCTGCTGACCTCCCGCCTCCACCAGTTCGAGCAGACGGTGTTCACCGAGCTGCCCCAGCTCTTCGCCGACCACGCCATGGACCCCGCCGAGATCGCGGCCGTCCTCGGATACGTCAAGGGGCTGCAGGACTGGCAGTCCGGCGGCCACGAATGGCACATGGTCTCCAGCCGCTACATGAACGAGGGGGCCAGGCGCACCGCCCCCGTCACCCTGCCCTTCCTCCCGAGCGGCCTCGGCACCAGCGCCCTCGACCTGCGGTCCGTCTTCACGAAGCGCTCGATGGAGCTGCGCCACCGCTCCTTCACCCACGTCCCCCACGAGCGGACCGGGCCCTCGGTCGTCCCCGAGATCTACATGCCGCACGAGCTCAGGCTCAGCCCGCACCTGGCCCGCGCCCGCGAGGAGTCGGTGGCCTGGTGCCGGGGGATGGGCCTGCTGGAGCCGCAGCCCGGCGATCCCGGTTCCGTCGTCTGGGACGAACAGAAGCTGCGCGGCTACGACTTCGCACTGTGCTCGGCGGGCATCGACCCGGACGCCTCGCCCGAGGAGCTGGTCCTGAACGCCTGCTGGCTGAGCTGGGGGACGTACGCGGACGACTACTATCCGCTGGTCTTCGGGCGGAGCAGGGACCTCGCGGCGGCCAAGGCGGCCACGGCGCGCCTGATCGCGATGGTGCCCGTGGACCACGCCCGGCAGCCCGCGCCGGTGACGGCGATGGAGCGGGGGCTGCGCGATCTGTGGATCCGCACCACGACCGGCATGTCCCCCGGCCGGCGCGCGGAGTTCCGCGAGACGCTGGTGGGGATGCTGGAGAGCTGGGTGTGGGAGGTGGACAACCAGGTCCACAACCGGGTCCCGGACCCGGTGGACTACGCCGAGATGCGCCGCCTCACCTTCGGATCGCGCCTCACCATGTACCTGTGCCGACTGGGGTACCAGGACCGGGGCATCCCCGAGGAGATCTACGCCTCGGGGACCATCCGTTCGCTGGAGAACGCCGTCTCGGACGCCGCGTGCCTGATCAACGACGTCTTCTCCTACCAGAAGGAGGTGGAGGTCGAGGGCGAGCTGCACAACTACATCCTGGTGACCCGCAACTTCTTCGACATCGGCTATCCGCAGGCCCTGGACATCTGCCACGCGCTGATGACGCAGCGCACGGAGGAGTTCGAGCACATCGTGGCGACCCAGTTGCCGGTCCTGTACGACGACTGGAAGCTCGACGCCGGCGCCCGGGCCGCCCTGGACGCGTACGTGGGCGAGCTGGAGGACTGGCACGCCGGAATCCTCAACTGGCATCGCAACGCCCGTCGTTACCGGCCCGAGGACCTCCACCCGATGCCCGACGCGCTGTCCGTCCGGCTCCGGACGCCCGGCTTCGGCATGTCGGCCGCCCGGATCTCCCTGCCCGCGTAGCCCCGCCGGATCCGGTCAGAACGCGTCGGCGGTGTGCGGCAGCAGTCCGTTCCCCGGCACGAGGGCCGCGTCCAGCGCCGCCGCGGCGCCGGGCGTGTGCTCCCGTACGAGCCCGGCCGCGACGAGTTCGACGACGCGGGTCCCGCCCAGGTAGCAGGCGGCCAGGTCACGTACGTCCAGGGCCAGGTCGGGGGCGGTGTCCGCGTGCTCGTACGCCGCCCCGCCCGGCCCCGCCTTCAGCCGGAACCGCCCTGCGTTGGCGGGCAGCCGTACGTCGTGCACCTCCAGTACGAGTTCCACGGGCGCGGCCCAGGACCGCGCGGCCAGCGCCGCCCCCACGTCGACCAGGCGCAGCCAGAGCGCGGGGAACTGCGCGGTGACCCGGACCTGGTCCCGGTCGGCGGCGAAGTGCAGCAGCGGGTCGTCCACCGGCCGGCCCCAGGCGGTCACCTTGCCGGTGAGGTCGAGGGCGGCCATGCACTCCCACAGGGCGGCGGCCACCGCCGGGGTCTCGGCCTCCAGCTCCTCCACGCGGACCAGCCCGGGCGCGCGGACGGGCCGGTGGACGTCCTCGGCCTTGGTGCGGTAGACCACGTAGCCGGCGATCGGCTCGCCCGGGTCCCCGAGGACGATGATCCGGGGCGGGCTCAGCTCGTCGTCCTCCTCGGCCTGTTCGCACAGCCACTCCTCGCGCCAGCGGGCCGGGCTGCGGGTCGGGCGGCCGGCCCGTACGGCGCGGGCGGCCTCGTGGAAGGGGGCGATCTCCGCGAGGGCCCCGGCCGGGTCCACGAGCCGCAGCGGGCGCGGGTCCGGGGCCAGGCGCAGGGCCAGCGGGCGGGTGGAGTCGATCTCCACGGTGACTCCGGTGGTGGCGCTTCCGAAGCCGAAACGGCCGTAGATGGCGGCCTCCGATGCCCAGAGCGCGGCGATCGGGCTGCCCGTCGCCGTGGCGTACTCCAGCGTCTCCGCCATCAGCCCGGTGAGCACGCCGCGGCGGCGGTGGGTGGGGGCGACGGAGACGAAGGTGAGCCCGGGGCAGGGAAGGTCCGCCCCGGGCACGGAGAGCCGGAAGTCGTGCGCGGCCATGAACCCGACGAGGGCGTCCCCGTCGTAGGCACCGGTCCGGCGGCAACGCGCCAGCAGGTCGTGGTGCCGCTCCCGTGCCTCCTTCCCGGGGCGGTCGTGGAAGACCAGGTACGCGAGCTCCAGAGCACGGTCGATGTCTGCCTCGGGTACCTCACGGATGTCCACCATGATCGCGAGACTAATCGGTCATCCCGGACCGGTCACACCAAAATGGCCTGATGTGTACGTTTGGCCAGTTCGAGCACCTCGGCCGACGGCCCGCCGGCGGCTTCAGCCGCTCGTCGGGCCGGTCCAGCCGGCCGGGACGTGGCCGAGGCGGACGCGCTGCGGGTGGTCGCCCACCGGGACGGACACCCGCTTGGTTCCGGTGGCGAAGTCGATGGCGGTGATCCGGTCGGCACCGCTCTCGGAGATCACGCAGGAGGTGCCGTCGCCGTCGACGGTGGCCCAGTAGGGCTTGTCGGCGGGCACGAGCGGCCCCTCGGTGAGGGTGGCCCGGTCCACGACGGTCGCGTAGTCGTCCATGGTGCCCGCGATGCAGAGCTTGGATCCGTCCGGGCTCATGGACATGCCGTGGTGGCGGGAGTCATTGACCCACTTGGTGCGGTCGGTGGCGGTGGCGGGGTTCGCGGGGAGCATCTTGAGGCGGGTGATCCGGTCGGAGGCGACGTCGTACTCCAGGAATCCGTTGAGGAACGACACCTGGAAGTAGAACTTCGACTCGTCGGGGCTGAAGGAGACGGGGCGTACGGCGTCGGAGAGGTCCGGGCGGCCGAAGGCGTCCAGCCGCTCCCGCATGTCGATCACCCGGACCGTGCGGAAGGTCTGCGCGTCGACGACCGTGATCTTCCGGTCGCCCTTCGTCCAGTCCAGCCAGGGTGCGTCGAGCGCGGAGGTCACGTCCCCGATGGCACTGTTCCACAGGAAGCGGCCGTCGCGGCTGAAGACGTTCTCGTGCGGCTTGTCCCCGGTGGCGAAGGAGCCGACCTGCCGGCCGGTGGCGATGTCGAGGACGTGCACGGTGTTGGCGGTGGAGGCGGAGACCGCGACCTTCGTCCCGTCGGGCGAGACCGCCATGTGGTCGGCGCGGTAGCCGGCCACGGGGAACCGCCAGTTCACCCGGCCGGTGCGGACGTCGATGGAGACGACGTCGGCGAAACTGGGCCGGGAGGCGACCACGGCCGTGCCGTCGGGGGTGGTGTACATGTCGTCCACGAACTGGTCGTGGCCCTCGCCGGCGGTCTGCCGCACCCCGAGGAAGAAGGCGAGCTTGACGGGGTTGAGGTAGATCTCCCGCAGCCGCTCCGCCTTGTCGGGGATCACGTCGATCCGGCCGATCTTCCCGAGGTCTCCGGTGGAGGCGAGGACGTCGGCGGTGCCCTCCCAGTTGTTCCCGACGAAGAGCACCTCCCGCAGTCCGTCGCCCGCAGCCGAGGCCGCCGGAGCCGAGGCCGCCGGAGCGGCGGCGGCCGGAGCAGCGGCGGCGAGGAGGCCGGCCGCGGCCAGCATGCCCAGGGTTCGCAGGGTACGTGTCATCCGCTCGGCTCCGATGTGGGGGAAGGGATGGAGAGAGTGCCTCCTGTTACCGGCCGGTAAAATAGACGGAACGTCAAAAGGGCGCAACCCCTTCGGAGTTGCGCCCTGCCGTCCGCGAGAACGGGTCCGTCAGGCGACCGAACCCATCCGGCCGGTCACCTTCTTCTCCGGGTCGGGGTGGATCGGGGTGTGCGCGCCCGCCAGGGACACGCCGCTGCCGCCGCGCCGGTTGGCGACGATCTCCGCGGCGATGGACAGCGCGGTCTCCTCCGGGGTGCGGCCGCCGAGGTCCAGGCCTATCGGGGAGCGCAGCCGGGCCAGCTCCGGCTCCGTGACGCCCGCCTCGCGCAGCCGCCTGTTGCGGTCCTCGTGGGTGCGGCGGGAGCCCATGGCGCCGACGTACGCGACGGGAAGCCGGAGGGCCGTTTCGAGGAGCGGCACGTCGAACTTGGCGTCGTGGGTGAGCACGCACAGGACGCTTCGGCCGTCCAGACCGCCGGCCGCCGACTGCGCCTCCAGGTAGCGGTGCGGCCAGTCGACGACGATCTCGTCCGCCTCGGGGAAGCGGGTCCTGGTCGCGAACACCGGCCGGGCGTCGCACACGGTCACGCGGTAGCCGAGGAACTTTCCGATCCGCACCAGGGCGCAGGCGAAGTCGATGGCGCCGAAGACGATCATCCGCGGGGGCGTGACGCCGGACTCGACCAGCACCTTGAGCGGCTCTCCGCAGAGCCGGCCGTCCGCGCCGATCTCCAGGACGCCGGTCGCGCCCGCGTCGAGCATGGCGCGGGCCTCGTCGACGACGGCGCGGTCCAGCCCGGGGTGCCCGCCGGGGGCGGCGCCGGGATGCGGCAGGGCGGCGAGCGTGCCCTCGTACGAACCGTCCGCACGGACCAGGACCGCTCCGCCCATCAGGCCGGCGGGGCCCTCGGCGACCCGCGCCACGGCCACGGCCTCGCCGCGCGACACGGCAGCCACCGCGGACGCGAGAACGGCCCGCGCGGGAGAACCCACACGGACCGCCGTGACGAGGATGTCGACGGTTCCTCCGCAGGTCAGCCCCACGGCGAAGGCGTCGTCGTCGCTGTAACCGAAGCGCTCCAGGACGGTCTCGCCGTCCTCCAGCGCCTGCAGGCACAGGTCGTACACCGCGCCCTCCACGCATCCACCGGAGACCGAGCCGATCGCCGTCCCCCCGCCGTCGACGGCGAGGGCGGCCCCGGGCTGCCTCGGGGCGCTTCCGCCGACCGCCACGACCGTGGCGACGGCGAACTCGCGCCCCTGCTGGACCCACCGGTTCAGTTCCTCGGCGATGTCCAGCACGGCGGCCTCCTGGGAGGTGTCTCGGATCCGGTGTCGGATGCGCGGAGGGTCAGGTGGTGATCACTCCCCCGGCTTACTTGACGCCGAGCCAGCCCTCGATCGGGTGCAGGGCGAAGTAGACCAGGAAGATACCGGTGAGCACCCACATGAAGGCGCCGACCTCGCGGGCCTTGCCCTGCGCGACCTTGATGGCGACGTAGGAGATGACACCGGCGGCGACACCAGCGGTGATCTGGTAGGTGAACGGCATGATCACGACGGTCAGGAAGACCGGGATCGCGGTCGCGCTGTCGGCCCAGTCCACGTGGCGGGCGTTCTGCATCATCATCGCACCGATGACGACCAGGGCCGCGGAGGCGACCTCACCCGGGACCAGCTGGGTGATCGGGGTGAAGAAGAGGCAGGCGGCGAAGAAGAGGCCGGTGACGACGGAGGCGAGGCCTGTGCGGGCTCCCTCACCGACGCCGGTGGCGGACTCGACGAAGACCGTCTGGCCGGAACCACCCGCGATGCCACCGATGGCGCCACCGGCACCGTCGATGAAGAGCGCCTTGGACAGACCCGGCATGCGGCCCTGCTCGTCGGCGAGCTTGGCCTCGGTACCGACACCGATGATGGTGGCCATCGCGTCGAAGAAGCCGGCGAGGACGAGGGTGAAGACGATCATGCCGACCGTCATGACGCCGACGTCGCCCCAGCCACCGAACTCGACCTTGCCGAACAGCGAGAAGTCGGGCATCGAGACGGCGGAGCCGGAGAGGGTCGGGGGACCGTTCCTCCAGGCCTTCGCGTCGATGTCGACGACGGCGTTGAGGATCGCGGCGAGCACGGTGCCGCCGATGATGCCGATCAGGATCGCGCCACGGACCTTGCGGGCCTGCAGCATGAAGATCGTCAGCAGGGTGACGCAGAAGAGGAACACGGGCCAGCCCGCGAGCTCACCGGCCGCACCCAGCGTGACGGGGGGAGCGAACTCCCCGCCGTTGCCGACGAAGCCGGCCTTGACCAGGCCGATCAGCGCCACGAAGAGGCCGATGCCCATCGTGATGGCGTGCTTGAGCGCGAGCGGGATGGCGTTCATGATCATCTCGCGGAGGCCGGTGACGACCAGGAGACAGATGACGACGCCGTACATCACGCACATGCCCATGGCCTGCGGCCAGGTCATCTGCGGAGCGACCTGCGAGGACAGCACACCGGACACGGAGAGTCCGGCGGCGAGCGCGAGCGGCACCTTGCCGACGAAGCCCATGAGGAGCGTGGTCAGGGCGGCGGCGAAAGCCGTGGCCGTGATCAGGGCCTTCTGGCTCATGGTGTCTCCGGCGACGTCCTTGCCGGAGAGGATGAGCGGGTTGAGCAGGAGGATGTACGCCATCGCCATGAAGGTCGTGATACCGCCACGAACCTCATTGCCGATGTTGGACCCTCTGTGGGTTATGTGAAAGTACCGGTCGAGCCAAGAACGGCCGGCGGGGTTCAGAGAGCCGTCGCCGGCCTCTTCCGCACTGGTCTTGGGCTCCACTGACGACTGGGTCATGGTGCCTGACTCCCAAGGTTCATAGGGGCACCCGCAAGAAGATTGAAGACGCGGGATTTGGGAAACTGCGTTGGCTGCACGACCCGGGGTGACGGCCCGAGGCGACGCGAGATTTCATTGCGTGTACTGCGGGTAGTGCGGGGGTGACCCGCTGGTACTACGTGTGTTTTTTTGCAGGGGTACTGCCAGGTGAAGGGACCGCGAGCGGTGCGGCACCTCGTATTGCTCCGGGCGGTGCGGCTGGCAAGTGTGACGTTCCCGTGTCACACCGCCCGGAAGTCTTGTGGGGGCCCTGGTGGCCTTTCGGCCGCCGGGCCGCTCCGGGTCGTTCACTTCAAGCCAGGAAGCCGACGCCTCTGGACCGGTCGTTCACGTGTTGTTAATGCGGTGTGGAGCCAGTACACAAGCCGCGCGTCCCCCGGGTGCAGTCACCGAAACCATGAAGGAGTTGGCTGAGGGGCTCCCTCGTCTTGTAGATTCGTATGAAAGGCAGGACGCGACACCCTGCCCGATTTTCAACGGCAACAACGAGACAGATCGGCGGCGACATCATGCGGCTGCGCGCACTGCTGGAAACCGAGGCGCTGGGGCTGCGGCTGCTGGGCGGCGAGGAAGAGCTCGACCGTACCGTCCGCGGGGTCATGACGACCGACCTGCGCGATCCCAGCCGATACCTGTCCGGAGGTGAGCTCGTCCTCACCGGCCTGGCATGGAGACGAAATTCGGCCGATTCCGAGCCGTTCGTGCGCCTGCTCGCGAGCGCGGGTGTAGCGGGGCTCGCGGCGGGCGAGGCCGAGCTGGGAGACATCCCGGACGATCTGGTTTCGGCCTGCGTCCGCAACCGCCTGCCCCTGTTCGCGGTGAACGAGGACGTTGCATTCGCCACGATCACGGAATACGTCGTGCGGCAGGTCTCGGGGGAGCGCGCCGGGGACCTCGCGGCCGTGGTCGACCGGCACCGCCGGCTGATGACCTCGGGTCCCGCGGGCGGCGGGCCCGATGTGGTGCTGGATCTGCTCACCACGGACCTCGATCTCCGGGCCTGGGTGCTGTCCCCCACGGGCCGGCAGATCGCCGGGGCCGGCGAACCGCTGGCGCCGGGAGTGTGCGCCGCACTGGCGAGCGAGCACCTCGCGGCGGTCCGGACGGGCCGCAGGGGACCGCACCGGATCTCCATCCAGGGTATTACCTACTCGCTCTTCCCGATCAGGGGAGCGGGGCGCGGCCCCGCCGGTCCCGCCCCGAAGGACGTGCGCGAGAGCGTGCTGTCGGACTGGCTGCTGGCCGTGGAGGCGGACGCGGGCGACTGGCCCGCCGAGCGCCTCGACCTGCTCCAGGGCGTCACCCAGCTGATCGCCGTCGAGCGGGACCGGCGGGACGCGGCGCGCACGGTGCGCCGCCGCCTCGCTCAGGAGGTCCTCGAACTGGTCCAGACGGGCGCCCCGCCCGCCGAGATCGCCGCCCGCCTGCGGGTGGCGGCCCCGGTGCTGCTGCCCGGCGTGGGCGGCGCGCCGCACTGGCAGGTCGTGGTGGCCCGGGTGGACTGGGACGGCGGGGACATCCCCGGCGGCCCGGTGGCCCAGTCACTGCTGGAGGAGATCCTCGTCGACCCGTCCGTGTCGGGGCCGGAGCCCTCGGACCGGATCGCGGTGGCCCATGCGGGTGACGAGGCCATCGCCCTGGTGCCGCTGCCCTCGCTGCCCGGGGACACCTCCGAGGACCGGGGCCCGGACACGGCCCTGCACGCCGACGAGCTGCTCGCGGCCGTACGGGAGCCGCTGCAGGCCGGCCTGGCGGACGACGGCCGGCTCACCCTGGGCGTCAGCGCGGCCGTGCACTCCGCCGAGGGACTGCGCGGGGCGCTGGAGGAGGCCCGGCACGCCCGCCGGGTCGCCGCGGCCCGCCCGGGCCGGGTCTGCGCGGCCGGCCACCACGAGCTGGCCTCGCACGTGCTGCTGCTGCCGTTCGTGCCGGACGACGTGCGGCGCGCGTTCACGGCGCGGCTGCTGGACCCGCTGCGGGACTACGACCGGCGCCACCGGGCGGAGCTCATCCCGACGCTGGAGGCGTTCCTGGACTGCGACGGTTCCTGGACCCGCTGCGCGACGCGGCTGCACCTGCACGTCAACACCCTGCGCTACCGGGTCGGGCGAATCGAGCAGTTGACGGCGCGCGACCTGTCGCGGCTGGAGGACAAGCTGGACTTCTTCCTGGCGCTGCGCATGAGCTGAGCGATCCCGGCCGTGGCCAGGCCGTATCCGATCCGCCCCGCCCGGTCCGCCGACCGGGGGCGGCTGACGAGGTGTCCGGACTTTGTGAAAGAGTTCACCCGACCCCTTGGCCGGAGCCGCCGATCCGTGCTCTCATTTCGCCCCAGGGCTCGACGACGTGCTGCTTGATTGCTTTGGGGAGGGCAATGTGGCGGAGACCGCCATGTCCGGTGCCGGATCCACGGGGGGAGAAGACCCCCTCCAGCGGGCGATATGGCGACTGCGTTCGCGCGGCTGTTGGACCGACGCGGCGGCGCTGCTGACGCCCCGCGCGGGCGGGACCGCGGACGCGGGGGCCGCCGTCCAGCGGACCGCGCTGCTGGTCGAGAGGTGCCTGTTCACGGGGCAGGGCTGGGCCGAGGCCGAGGACGCGCTGCGGGTCGCCGAGGCGGTTGCGCAGGACGACGACGACCGGGGTGCGGCGGCCTGCGAGCGCGGCCAGCTGGCCTACGCGGCGACCGTGCTGGGCGTACGCGACCGGGCCGACGAGGCCCGTTCCGCGCTGGGCCGGGCGGCCGCCCTGCTGTCCCCGGGGTCCCGGACGCGCCCGCTGCTGGACTTCCGCCGGGGGCTGGTCGCCGAGCACCTGGCGGACGCCCCGCAGTCGGCCCGGCCGGCGTACCGGCGGGCCCACGCGGGGGCCGAGGCGCACGGGGACGTACTGCTGCTGTCCTTCACGTGGCGGCACCTCGCGGCGCTGGCCCTGCGGGACGGGGAGGTGGCGGAGGCCCGCAAGGGCTTCCTGGAGTCCCTCCGCATCCGGGAGGAACTGGGCTTCCTGGTCGGCACGGCCCCGGCGCTGGCCGCCCTGGCGGAGGCCGAGCCGGAGCCGGAGGCGACGCGGCTGCGCGCGGAGGCGCGGCGGCTGTTCCACCTGCTGGGCGGCATCCCGACCTGGCTGGCGGACCAGCTGTCCCCGACACCGTCCCCTGCCGGCTCCCCTGCGGGGTAGCTCGGACAGCCGGACGGCCCCCCTGCGGGGTAGCTCGGACAGCCGGGCGGCCCCCCTGCGGGCTGGCTCGGACAGCCGGGCCGGCCACCTCTGCGGGGCGGCTCGGACAGCCAGGCGCGGGCTCCCCTGCGGGGTAGCTACGGGGGCGTCAGTTGGGCAGCCCCCTGCGGGGCGGCTCGCGTGGTCCGGGTTGGGGTCCCCTGCGGGGTCCTGTCCCCGTCAGGCGCGGCGCCGTTGCGGGGGCTCCGCCCCCGGGCCCCCGCGCCTCAAACGCCGGCGGGGCTGGAATTCGCGCGCGGGGCGCGTGCCGACGCCCGCTGTATCCAGCCCCACCGCGAGGGCCCTGGGCGGAGCCGGAGGTGGGCTCAGGAACGCCCGGGGCAAGTGGCGCTGCGCGCGGGTACTGGCCGACAGCGGCCACATCCAGCCCCGCCGGCGTTTGAGGCGCGGAGCCCGGCGGTGGAGCCGGAGGCGCGCTCAGGAACACCCGGGGGCAAGCGGCGCCGCACGCGGGTACGGGCCGGCGGCGGCCGCATCCAGCCCCGCCGGCGTTTGAGGCGCGGGGCCCCGGCGGTGGAGGCGGAGGTGGGCTCAGGAATGCCTGGGGCGAGTGGCGCCGCACGCGGGGGCGGGCCGACGGCGGCCGCATCCAGCCCCGCCGGCGGTGGAGCCGGAGGCGCGCTCTGGACCGCCCGGGGGCGAGTGGCGCTGCGCGCGGGTGCGGGTCGGCGGCGGCCGTATGCAGGCCCGCCGGGGTTGAGGCGCGGAGCACCGGCGGTGGAGGCGGAGGTGGGCTCAGGAGCCGGCGAAGTGTCGGCGGACCAGGGATTCCACCGCTGGGAGGTCCCCCGCCGTCAGGGACTCCAGGAGCGCCCAGTGTTCGGCCGCGTCGGCGACGAGGGCGGCGCGGCGGACGCGGGGGGCTCCCGGGAGGGGCCACTGGGCGCGCCGGTGGAGCGCCTCCGCCACCGCCACGAGCTGGGCGTTGCCCGCCAGGGAGAGCACCTCCCGGTGGAAGGCGCGGTCCGCCTCCGCGTACGCCGGCAGGTCGCCCCCGGCCGCCGCCTCCGCCGTGGCGGCCGCGGCCGGGCGCAGGGCCTCCCACTCCTCGGCGGGCACGGACCGGGCGAGCCGCAGCATGACCGGGATCTCCAGCAGCCCCCGTACCTCCGCCAGCTCGGCGAGATCGCGCGGGGTCCGCGTCAGGACCCGGAAGCCCCGGTTCGGGAGGCATTCCACCGCCCCTTCCAGGGCCAGCTGCTGCATCGCCTCGCGCACCGGGGTCGCGGAGACGCCGAAGCGCTCCCCCAGGGCCGGGCCCGAGTAGATCTCCCCCGGCGCCAGCTCCCCCTCGACCAGCGCCGCACGCAGGGCGTCGAGGATCTGGCCGCGCACCGAATGGCGCAGCACCTTCCCGGCGGTCTTCTGCTCCGGGAGCGACGGGATCGACGGGATCGACGGCGTCGGCTGCATACGGCGGCCCTCCTCACTGGTCTCGACCTGCTCCGAGAATATGCGACGTCCCACAAGGTGATACGGCCGCCGACGGCAGGTAAGGTAAGGCTTACCTATTAACGATCGTGCGATTCGGTGGCCCCCATGACCGTCACGACCCCGGCCGGCTCCCCCATGACGGACGCCTACGCCCGGCTGACCGCGGCCTACGCCGGCCTCCGCGTCACCGAGCTGTCCGCCCCCGACCCGGCGCCCCGCGGCGCGGGATGGGTCGGCGCCGACGAGCTCGCGGCGGGCGGGGCGGCACTGGACGCCTTCCTCTCCTGGGACGAGGCCCAGATCGCCCGGGATCACGGCCGCCGGGCCCGCCCGGACGTGGTGGCGGGCTTCGGGCTGCACCGTTACGCGTGGCCGGCCTGCCTGCTGATCACCCTGCCGTGGTTCCTGCACCGGCGCGTCCCCCGGCTGCCCGCCGACCGGGTGGCGTTCCACCGCGCCGACGCCCGGATGGCCGTACGCGTCGAGACGTTCGCCTGCCTCCCGGACGACCCGGCGGCCACCCTCCCCGGGGCACGGGTCGTACCCGGCGAAGAGGCGCTGCGCGCCGAGGTGCGGGCCGCGGTGGCCGAGCACCTCGGCCCGCTGCTGGAAGGTTTCGGCCCGCGCATGCGGCGCGGGCCCCGCGCCCTGTGGGGCCTGGTCACCGACGAGGTCGTCGAGAGCCTGTGGTACGTCGCGAGCCTGCTCGGGCCCGGCGAGGAGCGGCGCGCCATCGCCGAGCTGGAGGCGCTCCTGCCCGGCGCCGCCGCCCCGTTCCCCGGGGGCGCGCGCTTCCGCGTGCTGGCCGGACCCGCCGGGGAGGAGCTGCCGACCCGGGACCGGGCCGGGTGCTGTTTCTTCTACACCATCCGCCCGGGCGACACCTGTGTCACCTGCCCGCGCACCTGTGACGCCGACCGGGTCGCCCGGCTCACGGCGGCCGCCGCCTGAACCCACCCGTACGACTGACCGTATTCGAACTCAACTCTGTTACTAAGAGCGCCAGTTCGAGTCACAACACCCTATCCGGCGGGCCCCGCCCCCCGTTGGCGTCCACTTGCCCCGAAACCCACGTGCGCAGCGGATCCCCTGCGCCACTATGGCGCCCGGAAAGCCGCACGGCCGCAGACGCGAGGCAAGGACATCCGCATGAGACTGACCGACATATCGCTGGACTGGCTGCTGCCCGGCAGCCTGCTGATCCTGGGCGTGCTTGCGGCGGTTGCGGTACTGGCCCGGGGCAGGCGCGAGAGCGAGAAGGCCGCGGCCGACGACAGCTGGGAGCGCAGCGAGGAACGGCGGCGGCGCAAGGAAGCCGTCTACGGGACCGCCTCCTACGTCCTGCTCTTCTGCTGCGCGGCGGTCGCCGCCGCGCTCTCCTTCCACGGACTGGTCGGCTTCGGCCGGCAGAACCTCAACCTCTCCGGCGGCTGGGAGTACCTGGTCCCGTTCGGCCTCGACGGCGCCGCCATGTTCTGCTCGGTGCTCGCCGTCCGCGAGGCGAGCCACGGCGACGCGGCCCTCGGCTCGCGCATGCTCGTCTGGCTGTTCGCCGGCGCGGCCGCCTGGTTCAACTGGGTGCACGCCCCGCGCGGCCTGGGCCACGACGGCGCTCCGCAGTTCTTCGCCGGGATGTCGCTCTCGGCGGCCGTCCTCTTCGACCGGGCCCTGAAGCAGACCCGCCGCGCGGCCCTGCGCGAACAGGGCCTGATCCCGCGCCCGTTGCCGCAGATCCGGATGGTCCGCTGGCTGCGGGCACCCCGCGAGACCTTCGGCGCGTGGTCGCTCATGCTGCTGGAGGGGGTGCGCACCCTCGACGAGGCCGTGGAGGAGGTGCGCGAGGACAAGCGCGAGAGGGAGCAGGACCGGCACCGCAGGCGCGACCAGAACCGGCTCGACCGGGCGCGCATCAAGGCGCTGGGCCGGCAGAACAGGGCGTTCGGGCGGTCACGCGGCCGCCAGGTCGAACTCCCGGAACTCACGCAGGGAGCTGGCTCCGCGCCGGTCGGCGCGGAGCCGGCCATATCGGAAGCGGGACAACTGCCCCTGCGACGCCGCCCCTCCCTGCAGTCCGTCAGCCGGACCGGGTCGGTTGAGGTGACCGGCCCCCGGACGGTGGATCTCACCGCCGAGGACGACACCCAGACCATCCCCCGGCTCGACTCCCTGGAGCGCAAACTGAAGGACCTGGAGCAGCAGTTCGGCTGACCGCGGGTTCTCTCGTACGGTCGTGCCGGTCACGTGGGGTCCGCCGGTCAGGCGGGCCCCGCGTCGTATCCCCGCTCCAGCTCGAACCACACCACCTTGCCGCCGCCGAGGTCCGGGGCGTCCACGCCCCAGGCGTCGGCGAGCGCCTGCACCAGCACCAGTCCCCTGCCGTGCGTACCGTCGTCGGCGGTCGGTACGTACGGCCGGGGCCTGCGGTTGGCGTAGTCCCGGACTTCCACCCGTAAGCGGCCGGATCCGAGGCTCGCGGAGACCTCCGCCCCCTGGTCGGTGTGGACGAGGGCGTTGGTGACGAGCTCGGTGATGAGCAGCTCGGCCACCTCGGCGGCGTCGGCCGCGCACCGGTGGCGCATCAGCTCCCGCAGCGCCCGCCGGACTTCCCCCACCGCTTTCAAGTCGGCCCGGCGCACGCTCCGGTTGATCGCCGGCCCCTCCATCGCGCCCGCCCCGTCCGGACCGGACGGCTCGCGCGGCACCGGCCTGCCTCTGCGCCACGGCTTCCCGGTCTTCGCCCCCACCCGCACGGCGATGTCCCCTCCCTCGTCGTGTGTCCCCAATTGAGCAGCTTGTCGAACTGGTCTACGGGATGCATGCCCCCCGGGCCGGTCCGCACTCCTGCGGGCTTACGGGCGGGGCACGTTGCGGAGGTTGGATCGAGCCATCTGGATCATCCTGCCGACCCCTCCGTCGAGCACGATCTTGCTGGCGGAAAGTGCAAATCCGGTCACCATCTCGGCACTGATCCTGGGCGGAATGGACAACGCGTTGGGGTCGGTCACCACGTCCACGAGGGCCGGTCCCGGGTGCCGGAAGGCGTCCTTCAAAGCCCCTGTGAGCTGCTTGGGCTTCACCACGCGGACCCCGTACGCCCCCGCCGCGCGGGCGATGGCCGCGAAGTCGGGATTCCTGTTCGTAGTTCCGTACGACGGGAGGCCGGAAACGAGCATCTCCAACTCGACCATGCCGAGTGATGAGTTGTTGAACAGCACCACTTTGACGGGCAGGTCGTACTGCACGAGGGTGAGGAAATCTCCCATCAGCATGGAGAAACCGCCGTCACCCGACATCGACACCACTTGACGGGTGCGGTCGGTGAACTGTGCGCCGATGGCCTGCGGCAGGGCGTTCGCCATGGAGCCGTGGCTGAAGGAGCCGATGATGCGGCGCCTGCCGTTCGGGGAAAGATAGCGCGCGGCCCATACGTTGCACATGCCGGTGTCGACGGTGAAGACGGCGTCGTCGTCGGCCAGTTCGTCGAGGACGGAGGCCACGTACTCGGGGTGGATCGGGGTGTGCTTCTCCACCTTGCGCGTGTAGGCCTTGACCACGCCCTCCAGTGCGTCCGCGTGCTTCTTCAGCATGCGGTCCAGGAAGCGGCGGTCCGTCTTGGGCTTCACCCTGGTGTTCAGTACGCGCAGGGTCTCCCGTACGTCACCCCAGACGGCGAGGTCCAGTTGGGAGCGGCGGCCCAGGTGTTCGGGCCGGATGTCCACCTGGACGATCTTCACGTCGTCGGGGAGGAAGGCGTTGTACGGGAAGTCCGTGCCGAGCAGGACCAGCAGATCGCACTCGTGGGTGGCCTCGTAGGCGGCGCCGTAGCCCAGGAGTCCGCTCATGCCGACGTCGTAGGGATTCTGGTATTGGATCCATTCCTTGCCGCGCAGGGCGTGGCCGACCGGCGCCTTGATCCGGCCGGCGAACTCCATCACCTCGGCGTGCGCCCCGGCGGTGCCGCTGCCGCAGAAGAGGGTGACCTTGTCCGCCTCGTCGACCAGCCGGACCAGTTTCTCGATCTCGCCGTCACCGGGGCGCACGGTAGGCCGGGCGGTGACGAGGGCGTGCTCCACCGCCTTCTCGGGGGCGGGCAGGGACGCGACGTCCCCGGGCAGGGCGACGACGCTGACGCCGCTGCGGCCGACGGCGTGCTGGACGGCCGTCTGCAGCAGGCGGGGCATCTGCCGCGGGTTGGAGATCAGTTCGCTGTAGTGGCTGCACTCTCGGAAGAGCTGGTCGGGATGGGTCTCCTGGAAGTATCCGAGGCCGATCTCGCTGGAGGGGATGTGCGAGGCGAGCGCGAGGACCGGGGCCATCGAGCGGTGCGCGTCGTACAGCCCGTTGATCAGGTGCAGGTTTCCCGGGCCGCAGGAGCCCGCGCAGGCGGCGAGGCGGCCGGTGATCTGGGCCTCGGCGCCGGCCGCGAAGGCCGCCGTTTCCTCGTGGCGGACCTGGATCCACTCGATGTCGCCGGTTCGGCGGATCGCGTCGACGATCGGGTTGAGGCTGTCGCCGACGACTCCGTACATCCTGCGCACGCCCGCGCGCACGAGGATGTCCACGAACTGCTCCGCCACGTTCTGTCGGGCCATGGATGGGGCGCCCCTCTCCGGTTCGGCTGCTGCCGGGTGCGCCTTCCATCCATGCACGTTTGTCCGTGGCCCGCCTGTCGGGCCCGTTAGGCCTTTTGGACCCGTTACGCCCGTCGGGCCGTTGCGCCTGTCGGGCCGTTACGCCTCCCAGACCGCGGCGGCCGTCCGGTCGTCGGCGTAACCCTTGATGCGGAGCTGGGTGTCCGCGAGGAAGGCCGCCAGGCCGGGGGGTTCCGGCTCGGACCAGCGCGCGGCGAGCTCGGCGGCGAGCAGGGCCTCCTCCCGCATGGGGCCGGCCAGGCCGCCCGAGCAGACGAGCAGGGTGTCACCCGGCCGGGCCACGGAGGCCCGGAAGCGGAAGTCCCCTTCCGAGGCGGCTTCGCCGGGCTCCAGGTCCTGCCAGCGGCCCGAGCGGAGCCGGAACAGCCCGCCCGCGCCGGAGCCGAAGCACACCCGGGTCCGGCACTGCGGGTCGACGGGGAGCAGCAGGGCGCGCAGCCCGGCGGTGTAGGCCTCCTCGGCGAGGCCGAGCTCGGCGGCGTGGGCGCGGAGACGGCCGTAGCCGCGGTCGGTGAGCCGCTGGAGGCCGGAGCGCAGTGCGTCGCGGCGGCCGGCCCGGATGTCCTCGGCGAGCCGCTCCTGGCTCCGGCCGACGGCCGCGGCGACGGTGCGGCAGAGCTCGGCGGCGGCCGCGGG
Source organism: Streptomyces sp. NPDC053432 (assembly GCF_055585365.1). Classification (NCBI taxonomy): domain Bacteria; kingdom Bacillati; phylum Actinomycetota; class Actinomycetes; order Kitasatosporales; family Streptomycetaceae; genus Streptomyces; species Streptomyces sp. NPDC053432. Next base: position 29,211 of record NZ_JBVJKF010000003.1, on the reverse strand, counting down.
GGCGCCGGGCGCGGCGCGGTCGCCTCCGGCGAGAACCACCATCACCAGGGCGTCGTCGCCGGTGCCGAAGCGGGCGGTGAGCAGGTGGTCGCGGCGGGCCTCGCCCCGGTAGCGGGCGGAGTCCCCGCGCAGGGAGGCGGCGCGCAGGGTGTACGTGCCGTAGCGCGCGCCCTCCAGGACGGTGTCGGGGGTGAGGTCGTCGAGGGCGGCCGGGTCGGCGGCCGGCAGCGCGCCGGGCTCCGCCGCGTAGGTGGGCGCGCGGTCGCCGAGGTGGCGCACCTCGGGCCGCTCGTCGTGCCCGGGGCCGACGGTCACCTGCACGGTCCGCTCCTCCGGCGCCGTCCAGGCGGGCACGTCCACGTTCCCCAGGGCGTACCCGGTGACCCCGCCGGCCCGCGGGTCCTGAGGGGGTGGGGGCGGGGACGGGGGCGCCGCGCCGGCCGCCCCGTCCAGCGGCTCGGGGTCCGGGCGCGGCCCGGGCACGACCGGCCGGACGGGCAGCCCGGCCTCCCCCGGCGGCGGCACGGCCGCCGGAGTGGCCACTTCCCAGGGCAACGGCTGAGCCTCGGGCGGAGCCGCCTTGTCCGCCCGGGCCGCCGGCACCGGCGGGACGACGGCCGCCGGGGCGGCCGAGGGGACCGCAGGGGTCCCCGGGGACAGGGGGGCGGCAGGGCCAGGCGGGACCGAAGCGGCCGAAGAGGGCCGCGGGGCCACAGGAGGCCACGGGGTCGCCGGAGGCGGCGGAGCCCCAGAGCCGGGCGCGGCCGGAGCGGCCGCGGGGGCCGCAGAGCCGGGCGCGGCCGGAGCCGCCGCGGGGGCCGCAGGTGGCCGGGGAGTCCCAGAGGTCCCGGAGGCCGCAGGGGTCCCAGCGGCCCCAGCGGCCCCAGAGGTCCCGGCGGTCCCAGCGGTCCCGGCGGTCCCAGAGGTCTCAGGATGCAGGGCAGAAGGGGGCGACGTGGCCGGCGGGGCCGCAGGGGTTTTACGGGGATGCGGAGCCGTCGGGGCCGAAGGGGGCGGTGGGGGTGGGGAGGTTGGTGGGGGGCCAGGGGGTGGTGAGGGGGGTGTGGTCAGGGAGGAGGCCGTGTGGAAGCGGGTGTCCAGGGTGTCCCCGGGGTCGGGGTCCGGGACCGCGTCCGGGTCCTCGTACAGTTTCTGCCACCAGTCGTCCGCGCCCGCGCCCTGCTGACTCATGCCCTCATTCTCGGCCCACCGCACCGGCGGAAAACGCCGAATGCGCGAAAAGGGTCCACCGGGCCGCCGCCCGGTGGACCCCTCCCCCCTCACCCGTACCGGTCAGCGGACGTCGTACGCCCGCACGACCGTCTGGGTCACCGAGGCACCCTTCGCGTCGGTCAGTTCGGCCTTCAGCGACACCTGCTTGCCGGAGGCCCCGCCGTGGTCCACGACCGCGGTCCACACGCCACCGCGCTCGCTCACCTCCGCCTCCGTCCAGTGCTCACCGTCGTACGAGTACGACAGCTTCGCCGACGTCAGCGCGCCCGGCGCGTACCCCGCGTGCCCGGTGGCGCTCAGCCCGATGCGCTGGCCGTTCGCCGCCGCGACCGTCTTCAGCCCGTCCAGCGGGGCCGCGTACCTCGGGAAGAGGACCGGCAGGCCCTGCGAGTACGCGGCGGGGTCGAGCTTCGAGGTGAAGCCCCAGGTGGTCGTCACCGCCGTGGACCGCTGCCAGACACGGGCCGGCGCGCCGATCTTCCCGATGGACTGGGTCAGTTCGTAGCGGCCCTCCTCGGCCGGGACCTCGAACACCCCGAACGGGAACCAGCTGTCCCCGATGACCTCGCCGTTCCGCTTGAGCTGGAGCCCGCCGATGTCCCCGAAGGAACCCGGCTGCGCGGCGTGGGCGCCGTCGCCCCACATGGCGGGGGCGAAGCCGATCAGCCCGCCCTGCCGCTCGGCGGCGAGGGTCTCCTTGCCCGCGCGGTCGCGCGGGGCGACCGGGCCGGTGATGCCGTCGTACCAAGTCGCCGCCCGGCGTTCGCCCTTGGTGTATGCGCGCTGCTCGCCGACCATGAACTCGCCCCACGGGAAGCTGCTGGAGAGCGTCTGGTCCCAGGCGGTGTCGCCGGCCGAGTAGTACTCGGTCCGCGTGCCCGGCACCGCGACGGTCTCGACCGAGCCGAAGTACACCGCCGTGCCGATCGGCCGGTACGCGCCCGACAGGTCGATGAAGTCACCAGCCATGCCCATGGAGTTGTAGGCGGAGTCCACCCGCCCGAGGTCGCGGTCGCGCACCCGGTAGGTGTGGCCGCCCTGGACCTGGCCCTTCTCGGGGAAGGCGAGGGAGTAGGCGTACGGGCTCCTCGCCGTGCCCTTCCAGGCGAGTGTGACCTTGCCCGCCTTCAGCCTGTCGAGCAGCGCCCGCCCTTCGGCGGCCTCGACGGACAGGGTGGGCAGCACTCCCGTGAAACCGGTCGAGCCGACCCACCGGCCCGGTGCCTCGCGGTAGGCGAGCACGGCCTTGGCGCCCGCGGCCTTCGCGTCCCGGGCCTCCTCGTACAGCGCCCCGTCCACGGTCCTGACCAGCACGACCGCGTCCTTGGCGCCCGCCGCGGCGAGCTCCTGCGGGGTGCAGGTGCCCGCGTCGACGAGCGGGGCGCTGCCGGTTCCGTCGAGGTTGTCGCTGCCCGTGGTCGCGGTGATCGGGTGCAGTACCGGACCGCCGACGGCCTTCAGTTCGGAGAGGATCGGCGCGCCCGCGCGCCAGTAGCTGCCGAACTCGAACCCGCCGTCCGTGGCGCGGCCCTCGACCGAGGCGTAGAAGCCGCGGATGGTGCGGCCGCCGGCCGCCGTGCCCGCGTGCAGCCAGGCGTCGTCCCAGCTGCGGGCGAAGGCGAGGGTGGCGTTACGGCTCTCGACCGGCTTGTCGGCCGCGATGTCGAGGCGCCCGGCCTTGCGGGCGTCGAGCACGACGGTCGTGTCCTTCTTCACCTCGACCTGCGGGCGGCCGAGGTACGTGAGGGAGTCGGTCAGCGTGGCGCCCTCGCCCGCGTCGGGGGTGGCGACGAAGGCGGAGAGGAAGTACGCGCCCGGGCGGACCCGGTAGACCTGGTCCACGGAGCCGTCGTTGAAGCGGCGTTCGCCCGTGGCGTCGTCGGTGCCGATCACGTCCAGGGAGGACGGTCCGGCGGCCGGCTTGCCCGCGCGGTCGACGAGCTTGACCCGCAGGGTGACCGTCTGCGGCTCCACGTACAGGGCGAACGGGGTGGAGACGTGCACGCCGTCGGCCGTGGCGACGACGCGGCCGGTGACGTCCCCGTACTGGGAGCGTTCCAGCTTCGCGGCCGGGTCGAGCGCGAGGGGCACCTTGACGGTGGCGCCGGCGGGCACGGTCACGGTGCGCAGGCCGAGGCGGGCGATCCGGCTGCGGACCGTCGAGCCGTCGTTGCCGGTGACCTTCTCCACGGCGAGGTCCAGGGTGACGGGGCTCTTGCCGAGGTTGGTGTACGGGACCTCCACGGTGCGGCGGTCGCTCGCGTCCTGCGGCCAGTTGTGGGCGCCGCCCTGGACGGCGGGGGCGCCGGTGACCGTGGTGTCGACGGCGGCCTTGACGTCGAGGCGGCCGCCGCCGGTCTCGCGCACGTCCCCGGGGATCGCGGTGTCGGCGGATCCGACGAGGGCGGCCTTGATCTGCTGCCCGGTCCAGTCCGGGTGGCGCTGCTTGACGACGGCGGCGGCGCCCGCGACGTGCGGGGTGGCCATCGAGGTGCCGGACATGGACTGGTACGCGTACACCCCGCGGCCTCCCATGGCGGCGGCGGAGATGGCCACGCCGGGGGCGGCGATCTCGGGCTTGAGGGTGTGCGCGAGCCCGGCGGGGCCCCGGCTGGAGAAGGGGGCCGTGGTGTCGTCGCGGTCGACGGCGCCGACGGTCAGCACACTGGCGGCGCAACCCGGCGAGGAGACCGTGTTGTTGCCGGGTCCGGAGTTGCCGGCGGCGATCACGAACAGGGTTCCCCGCTGGGAGAGTTCCTCCGCGGCTGCGGCGAGCGGGTCGTCACAGGCGGTCCGGGAGGGGTCGCCCAGACTCATGGAGACCACGTCGGCCTCGGAGTCGACGGCCCACTCCATGCCGGCGATGATCCACGAGTCGAGGCCGTAGCCGGAGTCGTTGAGGACCTTGCCGCTGAGCAGTCCGGCGCCGGGGGCGACGCCCCTCTTGGCTCCGCCGCCGGCGGCTCCGGAGCCGCCGACGGTGGAGATGGTGTGGGTGCCGTGGCCCTGCCGGTCGGCGTCGGTGTCGGAGTCGGTGAAGTTCTTGGAGGCGGCGACGCGGCCCGCCAGGTCGGGGTGTCCGAGGTCGGTGCCGGTGTCGAGGACGGCGACCCTGGTGCCCTTGCCGTCGTACCCGGCCGCCCAGGCCGCCGTGGCGTTCACCTGCTTCGTCGACCGCTCCAGGTTCGCCCGCACCTTGCCGTCGAGCCACAGCTTCTTAAGTCCGCCGCCCGCCGCGCGGGAGCGGCCGTCGGCGGTGGCACCGGCGGTGACGTCGGCCCAGAAGGCGGCGGCCCGGCCCTTGTCGGCGGCGAGCGCTACGGCGCCGATGGAGCCGAGGACGAGGGAGCGGTCGGCGCCGCGCGGGGTCGGCGGGGCGCTGCGCGCCACGTTCACGGAGCTGTCGTAGACGGCGATGAGGGGGAGCTTCTCGGTGTGCGCGTCGTCGTAGCCCTGCCGGACGAGGCCGGTGACGTTGAAGAGTTCGTGGTCGACCGTGCCCGCCGCGAGCGCCTTGACCGCGCCCTCGGGGTAGACGTACAGGTCCTTGCCCGACTGCCGGGTCTGGACGAGCGGCTGCGAGCCGTCCTCGCGCGGCATCGCGGTGGCGGCCGTGCGGCCGGCGGCGTCGGTGGAGACCAGGATCCGGTCACCCGTGACGAGCGTGACGGTGACGGGGGCGGCGGGCTGCTTTCCGGCCGCCTCGCTGCCGACGAGTGGTCTGTTCCCCGTTCCAGGCGCCCCGTCGCTCGGCTGTGCCGTGGACGGGCCGACTGCGGTGACGGCCAGGACGGCAGCGGTGGCCGCTCCCAGTGCCGTACGCGATATCGGGCGCATCGCTCTCCCCAGGTCAATTCCGGCCAACTGCTGCTCGCACGGCAAAGCTGCCGCTCAAGTGGCTTACGGCCGGCGGATGTCGGTGCTGCGGTGGCACGACCTTTACAGAGGGGCGGGTGGTGCGGCGATGATGTCCGCGGCGGGTTTGCGCCGTGGCCGCTTCCCGCCAGGCGCTGTGTCGAGAGGGGTGGGCGGGTTGCTGGGTGCCATAGGCCTGGACGAGGGCCAGGAGTCGGCGTACCGCGCCCTGGTGGCGATGGGCGCGGCCGAGGCCCCCGATCTCGCGCACCGGCTGACCCTGCCGGTGTCGCAGACGGAGCGGACGCTGCGCCATCTGGAGCGCCACGGCCTGGCCGCGCAGTCCTCGGCCCGCCCGGGCCGCTGGGTGGCGGCCCCGCCGGGGGTCGCCCTGGGGGCCCTGCTCACGCAGCAGCGGCACGAGCTGGAACAGGCCGAGCTGGCCGCGGCGCTGCTGGCGGAGGAGTACCGGGCGGAGGCGGCGGAGCCCGCGGTGCACGACCTGGTGGAGGTGGTGCAGGGCGCGAGCGCGGTGGCGCACCGTTTCCACCAGCTCCAGCTGGGCGCGGCGGAGGAGGTGTGCGCGCTGGTCAGCGGCCGGCCCCAGGTGGTGACGGGTACGGAGAACGAGTCCGAGGAACGGGCCTCCGTGCGCGGGGTCGACTACCGGGTGGTCATCGAACGGGAGGTGCTGACCCTGCCGCGCGGCATCCGGGAGGCGTCGACGGCCCTGGCCCGTGGCGAGCGGATCCGGGTGACGGGGCAGGTCCCGACGAAGCTGGTGATCGCGGACCGCAGCCTGGCGATGGTGCCGTTGACCTCGCGGGGTTCGGAACCGGCGGCGCTCGTCGTCCACGCGTCGGGGCTGCTGGAATCGCTGATGGGCCTGTTCGAGGCGGTCTGGCGGGAGTCGCTGCCGCTGCGGCTGGGCGCGTCGGGCACGGCGGAGGAGGGCGGCGGCTCGCCCGACGCCACCGACCTGGAGATCCTCTCGCTGCTGCTGGCGGGTCTGACGGACGCGAGCGTGGCGAAGCACCTGGAGCTGGGCCTGCGGACGGTGCAGCGCCGGGTGAAGGGGCTCATGGAACTGGCGGGGGTCACGACGCGGATGCAGCTCGGCTGGCACGCCTACGAGCGGGGCTGGGTGGCCCGATAGCCCCTGGTCGGTCAGGCTGAGCAGCATGGATCTGCCTCAGCTGCTCCTGGTGGGGCTGGTGCTGCTCCTCGGGGTGGTCGGGGTGATGGTGCCCGGCGTCCCGGGGACCCTGCTGGTGTGGGCGGGGGTGATGTGGTGGGCGCTGCACGAGCGCTCGGCGCCGGCCTGGTCGCTGCTGGTCGCGGCGACGGCGCTGCTGCTGGTGATCCAGGTGGTGAAGTGGCAGCTCCCGCCGCGCAGGCTGCGCGGGCTGGGGGTCACCCGGCGGATGGCGGTGTTCGCGGGCGCGGGCGCGCTGCTGGGTTTCGTACTGGTCCCCGTGATCGGATCCGTCCCCGGCTTCGTGGGCGGTGTCTACCTCTGCGAGCGGCTGCGCCTCGGCACGCACGGGGAGGCGTGGGCCTCGGTGCGGACGGTGATGCGTGCGGTGGGGACGAGCGTGCTGGTGGAACTCTTCGCGTGCCTGCTGGTCGTGGGGGCGTGGGTGGGGGCGGTGCTGGCGCAGTAGGCGGCGCGCTCAGGCCGGCCGCCCGGCGAGGTCCTCGCGCAGGAACGGGCGCAGAGCTCCGAGCAGGGCTCCGACGCAGGTGTCGCGAAGTTCCGTGCGCGTGCACGTCTCGGTGGTCAGCCAGTCGAGGCAGAGCACCCGGACGAACACCAGCCAGCTCTTCAGGACCGCGGCCACGGCGTCCCGTACGGAGTCGTCCGCGAGCGGGAGGACGCCGAGGAGCCGGGTGCGCAGGGCGTCCAGCTCACCGTCGATGATCGTCTGGACCACGGGGTCGCCGGCCAGGACGCGGTTCGCCGCGAGGACGGTGTTGCGGTGGGCCACGAAGTAGTCGAGGTGGACGTCGAGCCCCTCGACGAGCTGGCCCAGCAGGTCGCCGGGCCGGTCGAGCGGGACCTGCTCCAGCAGCCGGTCGGACGCCTGCCGGAAGACGGCGGCGAACAGGTCCTGCTTGCCGGCGAAGTGGCGGTAGAGCAGCGCGCGGGAGACGCCGGCCCGCTCGGCGACGTCTTCCATCAGCACGTCCTCGTAGGGGTGCTGGGCGAAGAGCTGCGCGCCGACGGCGAGGAGGCGGGCGCGGCGCTCGGTGGGGGTGAGGCGCTGACGGGGAGGCACGGGGCGATGCTACTTGACATATGTCTACTAGTGCGCGCGTACTGGTGGCAGCGTTAGTTGACGTGCGTCTACCAGCGAGGGGTGGGGTCGGACCATGACCAAGGCCAGGGCTCTGAAATGGCTCGTACGGACGATGGGCGCCGCGTGCGTGGCGATCGGGCTCGCGCACGTGCTCCTGGGGAACGCGGCGGTGCCGGGGGCGACCGGGGCCGGTGCCACGGTCGACAGCCTGGGCCGGTTCCTGGGCGCGACGTTCGCGGGCTACGGGCTGGCCTGGCTCTGGGCGGGCCGCCGGTCGCCGGTCCCGGCGGGCGTGGTCCGCTGGTTGGCCGCGGTGTTCCTGCTGGGCGCGGCGGGGCGGCTGCTGTCCCTCGCCGTGCACGGGTGGCCGCACGGGTTCCAGGTGGCGCTGATGGTCGTCGAGCTGGTGCTGGCGCCGGTGTACTTCTGGCTGGCGGACGCCGACGAGAAGGCGGCCGGGACCGCGGACGTAGGGCTGCGGCCCGATGCGGGAGGCGGTCGCGCCTGAGAGGCTCGCGGCATGAGGGAATTCGACGGTTTCAGCGAAGCGGAACAGGCGTACTTGCGCTCGCAGCACCTGGGCCGGCTGGCCACGGTGGACGCGGCGGGGCAGCCGCAGGTGAACCCGGTGGGCTTCTTCCCGCAGCAGGACGGGACGATCCTGGTCGGCGGAATGGCGATGGGCGCGTCGAAGAAATGGCGCAACCTGCGGGGGAACCCGCGGCTGGCGCTGGTGGTCGACGACCTGGTGAGCACCAGTCCGTGGCGGGTGCGCGGCATCGAGATCCGGGGGCGTGCGGAGCTGGAGGTGGGCCCGCACGGCCTCGGGCCCCACTTCAGCCCGGAGGTGATCCGCATCCACCCGGAGCGGGTGCACACGTGGGGCCTGTGATGCCCTTGCCCCTGCCCGGGGTGGAAGCGGGGTGCCGCTGCGCGGAGCCGCCCCTCCCCGCCCTTCCACCGTTCCCCGGGCGCGGCCCGGACCCGGTCCTCAAACGCCGGACGGGCTGGAAAGATCCCGGGCTCCGCCCGGACCTGGTCCCCGGACGCTGGACGGCCGGCACATCCAGCCCCGCCGGCGTTCCAGGCGCGGGACCCGGGGCGGAACCCCCGCCCTCCAGCCCCGCCGGCGTTCCAGGCGCGGGACCCGGGGCGGAGCCCCCTATCCAGCCCCGCCGGCGTTTGAGGCGCGGGGTCCGGGGCGGAGGCCCGGGTAACGGTGGAAGGGCGGGTAGGGGACCGGCTCCGCGCAGCGGCTTCGGCCACGGCACCCCGCACCCGGCACCCGGCACCCCGCGAAGGTCAGCCCCGGCCGCCCCGCTTCGCGGCATAGTTCGCCCGGCCCTCCGCCGACCTGAGCCGCCAGTCACGGCGGAGCTCCGCCCGCAGCCGCGCGTCCGTCTTCGCCACGATCCGCTGGTTCTCCCGCAGCAGCTTGCGGTAGCTCTCCAGCCGGCGTTCCGGCAGCGCACCCGCGTCCACCGCGGCCAGCACCTCGCACCCCGGCTCCGACTCGTGCGCGCAGTCCTGGAAGCGGCAGCGTTCCGCGTACTCCTCGATCTCCGAGAAGACCTGGCCGACGCCCGCCTCGGCGTCCCACAGCCCGACCCCCCTCAGCCCGGGGGTGTCGATCAGCACGCCGCCGCCCGGCAGGGCGAGGAGGTTGCGGGTGGTGGTCGTGTGGCGGCCCTTGCCGTCGACCTCGCGGGCCGCCTGGACCTCCATGACCTCCTCGCCGAGCAGCGCGTTGGCCAGCGTGGACTTTCCGGCGCCCGAGATGCCCAGCAGCACGCTCGTACCGCTGCCGACCACCGCCGCGAGGACGTCCGTGCCCTCCCCGGTGAGGGAGGAGACGGTCAGCACCTGGACCCCGGGCGCGGTGGATTCCACGTCCTGGACCAGGTGCCCGAGGGTCACCGGGTCCGGGACCAGGTCCGCCTTCGTGAGAACGACCAGCGGCTGCGCTCCCGACTCCCAGGCCAGTGCCAGGAAGCGTTCGATGCGCCCGAGGTCGAGTTCCACGGCCAGCGAGACGGCGATGATCGCGTGGTCGACGTTGGCGGCGAGGATCTGCCCCTCGGACCGCTGCGAGGAGGTGGAGCGTACGAAGGCGGTCCGGCGCGGCAGGTACGCCTTCACGTAGCGCGGGTTGCCGCCCGCCTCCACCGCGGCCCAGTCACCGGTGCAGATGACCCGGAGCGGGTCGTGCGGGGTGACGAAGGCGGTGTCGGCGCGGACGATGCCGTCCGCGGTCATGAGGTCGCACTGGCCGCGGTCGACGCGTACGACCCGGCCGGGCAGGAGGCCCTGCTCGGCGTAGGGGGTGAACTCGGCCGCCCAGGCGTCGTCCCAGCCGAGGGGGGCGAGAGCGTGCGCGTGGGAGGAGGCAGAGGAGGACGAAGAAGAGAGAGACAAGGGGAACCCTTCACAGGGTGGCCCCGGCAGCGCGCACCCGCCCGCTCGCAGGCGGCGTGGTGCGTGGGAAGAGGTGTGAGGTCAGCCGGAGACCACGGAAGTGACATTGATGGCCTTCTGAGTGCGGGCAGCGCCCTGCGTGACGACAGTCATCAATGAACTCACCTCCGGATCAATCGCGTGCTGGCTGCTCCCTGCCAGTCCTCGGCGGGAACGTCCACACCGTAACAAGTGCCTTCGCTCCCCCGCCAATTCTTTTTCCGGCCGACCACGGGGAGCAGGTCACGGCCCGTAGAGGACCTGTGCGCGGCCCGAGCCCGCCGCCATGTCCAGGGTCCTCGGTGCGGCGGCGTCGCGCAGGCCGTCCGGGACCTCGCAACGGCCGCTGCCGGCCTCGCAGGTGGTGCGGAAGGTGGTGGCCACGGGTACGAAGACGGCCAGGCGGCCGGAGCCGACCCTCCCGACGACCTGCTCCGGCGGGGCGAGGAAGGACATCGCGGCGCGGCCGGAGCCGACCCGTACGTCGGTCTGGGGGGAGGTGAGGTCGGCGGCGTGGAGGCTGCCGGAGTCCACCTTGGCCCGCAGGGCTCCGCGCAGCCCGCTGATCTCCAGCCGGCCGGAGTCGACCTCCGCGTCGACGGTGCCGCCGAGGCCGGTCAGGGACACCCGGCCGGAGCGGGCCGTCACCTTCACCGGGATCCCCGCGGGCACGGTCACCGCCAGCTTCACCGAGCAGCCGGCCGCGACGACCCGCCAGGAGTCGGCGCCGGGGCAGCGCGCGGTCAGCCGCAGGGCGTCACCGAGCCGGCTGGTCTCGACGGAGGGCGCCGTGAGCGACCAGCTGACCTCGGCCCGGTAGCCGACCTGCCGGTCCCCGCGGGGGGTGACGGTGATGTCCGCGTCGCCGCCCACGATCTCCAGCGCGCTCACCGGGCGGCCGTCGCCGCCTCCCTGGATGACTCCGTCCCGCACGGCCCCGAGCGACCAGGCCTGCCAGGCCGCCGGCAGCAGGACCAGGAGCGCGCCGAGCAGCGCCGCCGCGACCCAGGCCCCGCGGTGCGCGCGCCGCGACCGGCCGGAAGGCCGCCCGGCGGGGGCCGGTGCGGCCGGAGCCGGTGCGGCGGGGGCCTTCACGGCGTGCCGTCCAGGAAGCGCAGGACCGCGAGGACCCGGCGGTGGTCTCCGTCGGCCGGCGGCAGGTCGAGCTTGGTGAAGATGCTGTTGATGTGTTTGGCCACCGCGCTTTCGCTGACGACGAGTTCGGTGGCGATGCCCGCGTTGGAGCGGCCCTCCGCCATCAGGGCGAGGACCTCCCGCTCGCGCGGGGTGAGCCGCTCCAGGGGGTCCGGTCCGCCGCCCCGGCGCAGCATGAGCTGGGCGACGACCTGGGGGTCGAGCGCGGTGCCGCCGGCGGCGACGCGGCGCAGCGCGTCCACGAACTCCTCCACGTCGGCCACCCGTTGCTTGAGCAGGTAGCCGATTCCCGCTCCGCTGCGGGTGGCCAGCAGATCGGCGGCGTAGCGTTCCTCCACGTACTGGGAGAGCAGCAGCACGGCCGTGTCGGGGTACTGACGGCGGATCATCAGCGCCGCCCGCACTCCCTCGTCGGTGAAGCCGGGCGGCATCCGCACGTCGACCAGGGCGAGTTGGGGTCGGTGTTCCTCGACGGCGGCGAGCAGCGCCTCGGCGTCGCCGGTCTCGGCGGCCACGTCGAACCCGGCCATGTCGAGGACTTTGACGAGGCCCACGCGCAGCAGGACGGAGTCCTCGGCGATCACGGCGCGCACGGCAGCTCCACGGTGATGTCGGTCGGTCCCCCGAGGGGACTGGTGATCTTGATGGTTCCGTCGACCGACCCTACGCGCTTGCGCAGGCCCACCAGGCCGGTGCCGCGTGCCGGATCGGCTCCGCCGACCCCGTCGTCGGTGACGGTGACACGCAGCCGCTCGCCCGTACGGCCTCCCCCGGTGCTCTCGACGCGTACAGAGCAGCGCCCGGCCCGGGCGTGCTTGGCGACGTTGGCGAGGGCCTCGGAGACCACGAAGTACGCGACGGCCTCCACCGTGGGGCCGGGCCGGGCGGCCATGTCCACGGTCAGGTCGACGGGGAACGGGGCCCGGGCCGCGATGCCGGAGAGCGCCGCGTCGAGCCCGCGGTCCTCCAGTACGGCCGGGTGCAGGCCACGTACCAGGTTGCTCAGCTCCTCGATGGCCTCCTTGGCCTCGCGGTGGGCCTCGTCGATGACGGCCCTGGCCTCGGGCGGCAGCTCGGTCAGGGTGGCGCGGGCGATGCCGAGGTTCATGGCGAGCGCGACGAGGCGCTGCTGGGCCCCGTCGTGCAGGTCCCGTTCGATGCGGCGGCGTTCGAGGTCTGCGGCGTCCAGCACGCCTGCCCGGCTCTCGGCGAGGTCCTCGACGCGGCGCTCCAGTTCGCGGGAGCGGTTGGGGCCGAGGAGGGCGGCCGCCGCGAAGGCGTCGACGCGGGTGGCGAGCGCGGCCAGCCAGGGCGCGCACAGCAGGAGCAGGACCCCGGCCGCGGTCATCAGGTCGGGGTCGGGGCTCCGGTCGGGGTGTGGCAGGGCCCAGTCCCACGCGTACACGGTGGAGCCCGCGGCGCCCGCGCCCCACGCGAGCACCACCAGCGCACCGGCCCCGGCGACGAGCGGGCTGACGACGAGGTGGTAGCCGTACTGGCGCCAGGTCGCCTCGGAGCGCACCCGTTCGAGGATTCCGCGCGGCCGCCACCAGCGCTCGGTGTGCACGACCTCGGGCACGTCGAGGTCGAGCAGGGCCCAGAAACGGCCGCGCTGGAGGGTGGTGAGCAGCGGGCTGAGGACGAACAGCAGGAGGACCGCGACGGGGCTGTGGCCGGGCGGTACGACCGCGTACGCCAGGGCGAGGGCGGCGGGCAGCGCCACCGGGATCGCGGCCGCGGTGAAGGCGGTGTTGCGCCGGGCCCACACCGACCACGGTGCGTGCGCCGCGGTCCATGTGTACGTACGCCTCAGCGCGCCGCGAAGTGCCATGCCCCGTACGGTAATCGCACTGGTCGGAGGGGTGCCATCACGCTGGTGCCAGGGCGGGGGTGTACCTGGCACCACCCCCGGTTCGGACGGTGGGGCTACTGATCCCGGCGGTCCGGCGGACGAGGCTGAGGGCGTGCCCGGCGGACGGACCGGCGGGCCGCCGTGAGGAGACCCGGAAGCCATGACGCTCGTCGCCCCGCAGTTCCGCGCCCGGCAGTTCCGCGCCCGGCAGTTCCGCATCCGGCAGCCCGGCACCCGACCGTTCCCCGGCCGTCTGCGTGCGCCCCGGCTCGCCACGGTGCTCACCGGGGCGGGGGTGGCGCTGGTGCCGTGGATGCTCGTCCTGGCGAAGACCCTGCCGCAGACCACCGAGGTGTCCAACTGGTCCACCGCGTGGATCGGCCTGGACCTGATGCTGGCCGCCGGGCTGACCGGCACGGGGACCCTGCTGCGCAAACGGGATCCCCGGGCCTCCCCCGTGGCCGCCGCGACGGCCGCGCTGCTGGCGATGGACGCCTGGTTCGACGTGACGACCTCGGCCGGGACCTCCGGGCAGGGGACGGCCCTGCTGATGGCGCTGGCGGCGGAGCTGCCGCTGGCGGCCGCGTGCGCCGTGGTGGCCGCACGCCGGGCGGCGGACGGACGGGCGGCGGGCGGACGGGCGGACGGGCGGGTCAACCGAAGCGCAGCGGAAGGTACTTGATGCCGTTGATGAAGTCCGAGCGCAGCCGGCGGACCTCACCGGCCAGGCCGAAGTCGGGGTGCCGCCGCAGCAGTTCCCGGATGAGCGCCTTGATCTGCGTACGGGCCAGGCCGGCGCCGAGGCAGAAGTGGGGGCCTCCACCGCCGAAGGCGAGGTGCTCGTTCGGAGTGCGGCGGATGTCGAAGGTGAAGGGGTCCTCGAAGACGTCCTCGTCCCGGTTGGCGGAGGTGTAGTACGTGACGACCTTCTGGCCGGCGCGGATGGCGCGGCCGCGCAGGACGGTGTCGCGGGTGGCGGTGCGCCGGAAGTTGTGGATCGATCCGCCCCACCGGAGGAACTCCTCGGTGGCCGAGTTCCACAGCGCCTCGTCCTGCGGGGACGCGGCGAGCTCGGCGCGGGCGGCGGGGTGTCCGGCGAGGGCGAGCACGGTGTGGGACAGCAGGTTGCGCGTGGTCTCGTTGCCCGCGACGCAGAGCAGTACGAAGAACATGTTGATCTCGTGCTGCGTGAGCCGGTCGCCGTCCACCTCGGCATGGACCAGGGTCGAGAGGATGTCCTCGCGCGGGTGCGCCCGCCGTTCGGCGGTGAGGGCGTCGCAGTAGGCGTAGATCTCGGCGGCCGCGAGGTCGCTGTCGTGCTTGCCCGCCGAGAGCTCCGGGTCCTGGCCGCCGGCCATCCGGTTGCTCCAGTCGAAGACCAGGCGTTCGTCGCCGGTCGGTACGCCGACCATCTCGCAGATCGTCTGGATCGGCAGCCACGCGGCCACCTCGTCCACGAAGTCCATGGCCCGGCCGGGGGTGACGGCCGTCTCCACCAGCGAGGCCGCCCGTTCGCCGATCCGGTCGGCGAGGCGGCGCACGACCCGGGGGGTGAATCCCGCGCTGACCAGCGCGCGGTAGCGGGAGTGGCGCGGGGCGTCCATGCCGAGGAGGACCAGGCGCAGGGACTCCAGGGACTCGGGGCTCTGGTCGCGGACCATGAAGGAGCCGAGTTCCGTGGACCAGAGCTCCGGGTCGCGGCTGATCGCCTTGACGTCGGCATGCCGGGTGACGGCGTAGAAGCCCTCGTGGGGGCCGGGGATCTCGTGCCAGTGCACGGGGTCCTCCCGGCGCAGCCGGGTGAACTGCTCGTGCGGGACCTCGCGGGACCAGGTGTCCTCGAGCAGGTCGACTTCGCCGGTGGGGATCATGCGTGGGGTCCCTTCCACAGTGCTCCGAGGGCCTCCACGAGGGCGGCCCGGCGGGGCCCGGTGCGGGACCGGGCCGCGGCGGCCGGGGGCGGCACGGACCCTCCCGGGACTGACATCGGCCTCCGGGTACAAGCTGCACCCGGAACTGACGGACCGTCAATACATGGCGGCGGCCGTGTCCGATTCGTTCAGGACTCCCCCGCCGGGCCGTGCCCGGCCTGGCCCCATGACCCCCCGACTCGACATGATCGGCATCGTCGTCTCCGACATGGCCGCCTCGCTCGGCTTCTACCGCCCCCTCGGCCCGGAGATCCCCGCCGAGGCCGACGGGCAGCCGTACGTCGAGGCCGCCGGCCCCGGCGGGCTGCGGATCGGCTGGGACACCGAGGCGACCATGCGCTCCTTCGACCCGTCGTGGACCCGCCCGGACGGCGACGGCCGCGCGGGTCTCGCTTTCCCGTGCGACTCCCCCGCCGAGGTGGACGCGGCGTACGCCGAGTTGACCGGCGCCGGCCACACCGGGCACCTCCAGCCCTGGGACGCCTTCTGGCGCCGGCGCTACGACGTGGTCCTCGACCCGGACGGCTGCGAGGTCTCCCTCTTCGCGCCGGCCGGCCCCGCGTAGGCGCTCAGCGTCGTCCCGGCCGGCGCGCGGACCTCCTGGGCGAGGTGCGCCTGGTCGACGTGGCCCCCGGTGTGGGCGACCTCCGCGTACGCCGTCCCCGCGCGGGCCAGGACCAGGGTGCGCCGCAGCCGCAGGATCCGGCCGAGGGCGCGGGGTCCGTACCCGAAGGCGTCGAGGAAGCGCCGGTGCAGCCGCCGTTCCCCGATCCCCAGCGACGGCCGCGATCCCGGACACGGTCTCCCCCGCGCGGAGCCGGGCCGTCACCTCGGAGGCGAAGCCGTCGGGCGGCCCGGCTCCGGCCGCGCGCCCGGCGGCCACCGCCGCCGGACCTCCCGCCGCGGCCACAGGTCGGCGAGCTCGGCGCGCCGGTCCCGCAGCACGTGCGCCGGTACGCCGGGCAGCGCGGGCGCGGTGCCGGCCGTCGGGCAGCACGCCCCGCCGGCGGGCCACGGCCCGCGGCCCGCCACACCACGGCCCCGGAAACCACGTGCGACGGCGCTTCCTCGTGCACCCCGGCAAACCAAGCCATCCCCGAAGATCAGCGGGCGGTAAAGTCACCGCATCCGTTGACATCAGGGGGAGTTGAGAAGTGACGGACACAGTCGGACAGCCCGATCCGGGGAGGGTTCCGCCGAGGCCGACCGAGCCGCCGCACGTACAGCCGTACGCGGGGCCGTACGCAGGGCCGTACGCGGCCCCCGCGCCGCCCGCCGCGCCGTCCGGCCACCCGCCGCGCTGGGCCTGGTGGGTCATCGGGATCGTCGTCCCGGTGGTGGGGACGGTGGCGACGCTGTTCGCCACCTCGGCGAAGAACGACACCGCGTCGCCGCCCGCCGCGAGCGGGGCGGCTCCCGCGACGGCCGGCCCGGCGTCGCCCCAGCCCTCGGCATCGTCCTCCTCGCCCTCCTCGCCCTCGCCGTCGGCGTCCGGGGCGAAGGTCGCGCCCCTGCCCGCCCCGTCCTCGGCCTCCCCCGGTCCGTCGGGCAGCGGTCCGGACCTGACGGCCCCCGCCGGTTTCCGGACCCAGCAGGGCAGGTGGGGCATCGCCCCTCCGCCGTGCGGCGAGACGCAGCTCGTCGACCTCGACGCCGGGGTGTCCACGTCAGTGACGGTGAAGTACGCCGGTCAGGGACCGGCCGCGGAGCAGACCGCCGCCATCGAGCTGGAGTACCGGCCGGAGAGCCTCGGGTGCGGGAACTCCGGCGACGCACCGGCGTACGTGAAGCTGATGTCGACCACCGGCCGGCAGGTGGGGGTGCTGCGCGCGGGACAGCCCCAGACCTTCGAGAGCTGCCGGGCGGCCGCGGGCACCGGCTTCGGCCCCGTGCAGCTCGGCGGCTCCGACGCCCAGGGACGCGGCCTCGTGAAGGGCGCCGCGGTGTGTTCCGTCACCGACCGGGGCTCCGTGGCCATGGCCCTCATCGACGAGAGCAGCAAGGAGTACAGCCCGACGGTGAGCGGCCGGCTCGTCGTCTGGTCCAAGGACTGAGCACGGAAGGAGCACGGAAGGAGCACGGAACCGCCCCGGGGCACCGGCCGGGGCCGTTCAGTGCTTGCGCAGCCGCGAGGAGTAGTCCTCCGGCGGCAGGAACTTCGACCAGCGTTCGGGGAACTCCGACGGCATGGCGCCACCGTCCTCGTCGTCCTCCGATTCGCCCTCGGCCAGGGCCCGCCACGCGGCGGCCCGCGCGATCAGCTGGGCGGCTTCCGCTTCCCGGGCCCGCTCGTTCGCCTCGCGCGCCGCCGCCGTCGCCACCGAGGGCCAGACACGGTCGATGGCGGCGTTCACCGCGGCGCCCACCAGCACCGCGAAGGCCGAGATGCCGATCCACAGAAGCACGGCCACGGGGGCGGCCAGGGAGCCGTAGATCGTCGGGCCCTCCACCGTGTTGGTGAGGTAGATCCGCAGCAGGAACGAGCCCAGTACCCACATCGCCAGGGCGACCAGCGCGCCCGGCACGTCCTCGATCCACGGCGAGCGCACCGGCACGGACACGTGGTAGAGCGTCGTCAGGAAGACGATGGACAGCAGGGTGACCGTCGGCCAGTACAGGACCGCGATCACGTTCGTGCCCCAGGGCACCAGCCTCACCACCGCGTCGGGCCCGACCACCATCAGCGGCAGCACGATGGCCCCGATCAGCAGCGCGACCACGTACAGCAGGAAGGCCAGCAGCCGGGTCTTGACGATGCCGCGCTGCCCGTCGAGGCCGTACATGACGGTGATGGTGTCGATGAAGACGTTGACGGCGCGCGAGCCCGACCAGAGGGCGATGGCGAAGCCGAGGGAGATCAGGTCCGGGCGGCCGCTCCTGGTGACGTCGTCCAGCATCGGTCTGGCGATCTCGTTGACGCCCCGGTCGGAGAGGACGGTGCCGACCGCGTTCAGGATGTTCTCCTCGATGCTCTGCACGGACTGGGTGTTCGTCCAGCCGTCCACGTAGCCGAGCAGGCCCAGCAGGCCCAGGAAGAGCGGCGGCAGCGAGAGGAGCGTGAAGAAGGCCGCCTCCGCCGCGAGCCCGAGGATCCGGTACTCGATGCACGAATTGACGGTGTCCTTCAGCAGCAGCCAGCCCATCTTCCGCTTCGACACGTTGCGGTAGAGGGCGCGGGCCCGGTGGAGCCGTCCCGGGCGTCCCGGGATCCGCTCGGAGCTTTCCTTTGCTGGCTGCACGTCCTTACGGTATCCGCATGGCAGCCACCACCCACACAGTCACGAACCAGGCCCCGCCGCTCGTGGGCCACGACGTCTACGGGGGCGACCGGGCGCTCACCGAGGGCGTCGAGCGCCACCTCGCCTCCGCGGAGCCCGAACTCCTCGGCGAGGTACGGGAGGAACTCACCTCGCTCGGGCGGGCCGCCGGCTCGGCGCAGGCCCAGGAGTGGGGTGCGCAGGCGAACGAGAACCCGCCGAAGCTCCGCACGCACGACCGGTACGGCAACCGGATCGACGAGGTGGAGTTCCACCCGGCCTGGCACCGGCTGCTCGGGCACGCCGTGACCTCCGGGCTCACCGACGCCTGGGGCCGCCCGGCCGGGCACCTGCGCCGCGCGGCCGGGTTCTTCGTGTGGTCGCAGGCCGAGGCGGGGCACGGCTGCCCGGTCTCGATGACGCACGCCGCCGTGCCGGCGCTGCGGACGGACCCCGAGCTCGCGGCCGAGTGGGAGCCCCGGCTGACCTCGCACGTGTACGAGGAGGGGCTGCGGCCGGCCGCCGGGAAGGGCGGGGTGCTCTTCGGCATGGGAATGACGGAGAAGCAGGGCGGCAGCGACGTACGGGCGAACACGACGAGGGCAAAGGCGCTGGACGCGTCCGGCGAGTACCTGCTGACGGGGCACAAGTGGTTCTGCTCGGCGCCGATGAGCGACGGATTCCTGGTCCTGGGGCAGGCTCCGGGCGGGCTGAGCTGCTTCCTGGTGCCGCGGGTGCTGCCGGACGGCACGCGCAACGTGTTCGCGATCCAGCGGCTGAAGGACAAGCTGGGCAACAAGTCGAACGCGTCGAGCGAGGTGGAGTTCGACGGGACCTGGGCACGGCGGGTGGGTGAGGAGGGCCGGGGGGTGCGGACCATCATCGAGATGGTCGCGGCGACCCGGCTGGACTGCGTGATCGGCTCTGCCTCGCTGATGCGCCAGGCGCTGACGCAGGCCGTTCACCACGCAGAGCACCGCTCCGCTTTCGGAGCGCCGCTCATCAAGCAGCCGCTGATGCGCAACGTGCTCGCGGACCTCGCCCTGGAGTCGGAGGCGGCCACCACCCTCACCCTGCGCCTCGCGGCCGCCTACGACGCCGGCACCGAGCAGGAGAAGGCCTTCCTGCGCCTCGCGGTGCCCGTCGCGAAGTACTGGGTGACCAAGCGCTGCACGCCGATGGTGGCGGAGGCCCTGGAGTGCCTGGGCGGCAACGGCTACGTGGAGGAGTCCGGGCTCCCGCGGCTGCTGCGCGAGTCCCCGCTGAACTCCATCTGGGAGGGTTCGGGCAACGTCCAGGCCCTCGACGTGCTCCGCGCCCTGCAGCGCGAGCCGCAGGCCCTCGGCGCCTTCCTCCAGGAGATCGGCCTGGCCCGGGGCGCCGACCACCGGCTGGATTCGGCCGTCAAGGACCTGCTCACCGAGCTCGCCGACCTGGAGGGCATCGAGGCCCGGGCCCGCCGGGTGGTGGAGCGCATGGCGCTCGTGCTCCAGGGGTCGCTGCTGGTGAGGTGGGCTCCGCCCGAGGTGGCCGACGCGTTCTGCGCCTCCCGGCTGGGCGGCGACTGGGGTACGGCCTTCGGCACGCTCCCGCACAGCCTGGACCTCGGTGCGGTGGTGGAACGGGCGCGGATCGCGGGCTAGGAGGGAGCCGCCGGGCTCCCGTGTACGGTCCCCAAACCGTTCCGAGCCGGGATCCGGGCCCGTTGACCGGGCCAGAGGTGGCGCCGCGCCGACTCGGCACCACCTCTGGTCCGGAAGAGCCCCGAGGAGGAGCTGTCACGCCGCCTTGCGGCGTCCGCACAGTTTCGGTCGGCCGACCGGGACTTGGCGAGAGTTGCATGGGGTTGCAACCCTTGGTGCGACAGTCGCCCTGCGGGTGCCGGGGGAACGGCGGCCGAGGACCACGGGCGGCTCGCTCGGCACGACCTGTTCGACGGGGAGGTTCCGGTGGTGAACGCCACAGGCGGCGCGGTCGACGCGGCACGCATCTCGGCCATGGACGCGCGGGAGGCCGCACGCCTGCTCAAGGGGGTACGGGAGGCCGCACTGGCCGGGTCCCGGCCGCCGGCCCCGCCGAGACCGGAGATCGCGGCGTCCTGGCGCCGGATGATGGCCGGCGGCGTGCACCCGGACCGGGACCAGCGCTCGCGGGTGCTCTCGGCCGCCGAGACCGAGGAGCGGCGGCACGGCTCGCCGCTGCGGGAGATCCTGCCGGTGCTCCGCGAGGGGCTGCTGCCGGCCCTGGACGAGGCCCTGCACATCATGGTCGTCGCCGACGCGGACGGGCGGCTGCTGTGGCGGGAGGGCCACTCCTCCATCCTGCGCAAGGCGGACCGGCTCGGCTTCGCGGTGGGGGCCGACTGGGACGAGGCCGTGGTCGGCACCAACGGGGTGGGGACGGCGCTCGTGGCCCGGCGGCCCGTCCAGGTGTTCTCGGCGGAGCACTTCGTCTCCAGCCACCACGACTGGACCTGCGCGGGCGCGCCCGTACGGGACCCGCGCGACGGGCGCCTGCTGGGCGTCGTCGACGTCAGCGGTCCGCTGGCCACCATGCACCCGGCGACCCTGGCGTGGGTGAGCTCGGTGGCCCGGCTCGCCGAGCGGGAGCTGCGGGTGCGTCACCTGGAGTCGCTGGAGCGGCTGCGGGCGGTGGCCGCCCCGCTGCTGGCCCGGCTTCCGGGAAGGGCGCTCGCCGTCGACCCGAACGGCTGGACGGCGGCCGTCACGGGCATGGTGCCCCCGGAGCGGATCCCGCTGCCGAAGGGCTTCGGGCCGGGCCGGGTGTGGGTGGCGCAGCTGGGCGAGTGCGCGGTGGAGCCGCTGCCGGGCGGCTGGCTGCTGCGGATCGCCGGGGAGCGCACGGGCACGGCCGTGACCCGGGTCGTCCTCGACCTCGGCCGGTCGGGAGCCTGCTCGGCGACGGTGTACGGGGCCGCCGGGAGCTGGGTGCATGAGCTGAGCCCGCGCCACGCGGAGCTGCTGTTCCTGCTGGCGGAGAACCCGCGCGGGTGCTCGGCGGCGGAGCTGGCGGCGGAGCTGTTCGGGGACCCGACCCGTACGGTGACGGTGCGGGCGGAGCTGTCGCGCGTACGCCGTCACCTGGCGGGCGTGCTGACCCACCGGCCGTACCGCTTCGCGCCGGACGTCGAGGTGGAGCTGATCCGTCCGCCGGACCCGGCCGCGCTGCTCCCGCACTCCACGGCGCCGTCGGTGATCCGGGCCCGGCTGGGAGGGAAGGGAGCCGAAGGACCCTCCGTCGGCGGCTGGGGCATGTGATTCCCTGAGGTGCATGAGCACCATCACCCTCACCACCTGGTCCCTCGAAATGAACTCGCCGGACGATCTGGTCGCGGCGGCCGTCCCGGGTCCCGAGATCACCGTCTCACGCTCGGAGGTCCCCTCCCCGGAGTTCAGCCGCTTCCTCTACGCCTCCGTGGGCGGCGACATCCACTGGACGGACCGGCTGGGCCTGACCCGCGCGCAGTGGGTGGAGTACCTCGGGCGGCCGGGGGTGGAGACGTGGGTGGCGTACGACCGGGGCACCCCGGCGGGGTACGTCGAGCTCGACCCGCAGGACGACGGGGTGGTGGAGATCATGTACTTCGGGCTGCTCCCGGACTTCCGGGGCCGCCGGATAGGCGGGCACCTGCTGTCGGTGGGCGTCGCCCGGGCGTGGGACCTCGCGGAGCGCTGGCCGGGGCGGACCCCGACCCGCCGGGTCTGGGTGCACACGTGCAGCCAGGACGGTCCGACGGCGATGGCCAACTACGAGCGCCGCGGCTTCAAGGTCTTCAGAACGGAGACGGAGCCCAAGGAGGAGACCCCGACTCCGGGCCCCTGGCCGGGCGCCTGAGCCGGCCCCTGAGCCGGCCCCTGAGCCGGCCCCTGAGCCGGCCCCTGAGGCGGCGCCCGAGCCGGCGCCTGACCGCTCCGGGGGTCACTCCGCGACCCCGGCTCCGCCGGGACCCGGGGAGTGACCCCCGTCACTCGTCCCACACTTCGGGACGAGTTCGTCCGAATAATGGACACTAGTGGACTCCTCCAAGAGGCACATGACACGCTTCCGTCATGAATGGAGCTGGAATTGCCTTGGTGAGTCGGCGGCACGTCGACCTCGGCCGCATGTCCAGCGCCATCTGTCCGGCGCGCTGACGGAACCAGCAACCGCCGCACATCGCCGCAATCCCGGCATCGTCGCCGTGGAAGCGCCGGTCAACGCCGCCCCCTGAAGGCCGAACACCGCCCCGCCCTGCCCGCCGGCCACCCCGGCGAAGGCGCGGCGACCGGCCGCACCCGCTCAGCGTCGTCAGAGTCTGTGCCGGGGCCACTCCATCACCACCCCCTGCTCTCCTGCCCTCCGCCCTGAGCCGCCGAAGAAGGACGTACCGCCATGGCCGCCACCCCCGAAACGCCCGCAGCCGCAGCTCCCGCAGCCGCCGCGCGCCGCAAGCCCGGTCGTCACCGCGGTGAGGGCCAGTGGGCCGTCGGACACCACACCCCCCTCAACGGCAACGAGCAGTTCAAGAAGGACGACGACGGTCTCAATGTGCGGACGCGCATCGAGAACATCTACTCCAAGGCCGGCTTCGACTCGATCGACCCCAACGACCTGCGCGGCCGTATGCGCTGGTGGGGCCTCTACACCCAGCGCAAGCCCGGGATCGACGGCGGCAAGACCGCGATCCTGGAGCCGGAGGAGCTGGACGACAAGTACTTCATGCTGCGCGTCCGCATCGACGGCGGCCGGCTGACCACCGAGCAGCTCCGCGTCATCGGCGAGATCTCGGAGGAGTTCGCGCGCGGTACCGCCGACCTCACCGACCGCCAGAACGTGCAGTACCACTGGATCCGGATCGAGGACGTCCCCGAGATCTGGCGCCGCCTGGAGGCCGTCGGCCTGTCCACCACCGAGGCCTGCGGTGACACGCCCCGCGTCATCCTCGGTTCGCCCGTGGCCGGCATCGCCCAGGACGAGATCATCGACGGCACCCCCGCCATCGACGAGATCTACCGCCGCATCGTCGGCAACAAGGACTTCTCGAACCTGCCCCGCAAGTTCAAGTCCGCGGTCTCCGGCTCGCCGCTGCTCGACGTGGCGCACGAGATCAACGACATCGCGTTCGTGGGCGTGAACCACCCCGAGCACGGCCCCGGCTTCGACGTCTGGGTCGGCGGCGGTCTCTCCACCAACCCCAAGCTGGGCGTGCGCCTCGGCACCTGGGTCTCGCTCGACGAGGTCCCGGACGTGTACGAGGGCGTCATCTCGATCTTCCGCGACTACGGCTACCGGCGCCTGCGCACCCGCGCCCGCCTGAAGTTCCTCGTCGCCGACTGGGGCCCGGCCAAGTTCCGCCAGGTCCTGGAGGACGAGTACCTGAAGCGCAAGCTGACCGACGGCCCCGCGCCCGAGCAGCCCAGCGGCCAGTGGCGCGACCACGTCGGCGTGCACCAGCAGAACGACGGCAAGTTCTACGTCGGCTTCGCACCCCGCGTCGGCCGCGTCGACGGCGCCACCCTGACGAAGATCGCGGACATCGCCGAGCAGCACGGCTCCGGCCGCCTGCGCACCACCGCCGAGCAGAAGATGATCGTCCTCGACATCGAGGCCGACAGGGTCGACTCGGTCGTCGGGGCGCTGGAGGCGCTGGACCTGCGGGTCAAGCCGTCCCCGTTCCGCCGCGGCACGATGGCCTGCACCGGCATCGAGTTCTGCAAGCTGGCCATCGTCGAGACCAAGGGCCGTGGCGCCTCGCTGATCGACGAGCTGGAGCGCCGCCTGCCGGACTTCGCCGAGCCGCTCACCATCAACATCAACGGCTGCCCGAACGCCTGCGCCCGTATCCAGGTCGCGGACATCGGTCTCAAGGGCCAGCTGGTCCTGGACGACGACGGCAACCAGGTGGAGGGCTACCAGGTCCACCTGGGCGG
The DNA here is from genome assembly GCF_055585365.1 of Streptomyces sp. NPDC053432. NCBI lineage: Bacteria > Bacillati > Actinomycetota > Actinomycetes > Kitasatosporales > Streptomycetaceae > Streptomyces > Streptomyces sp. NPDC053432. The sequence goes on along the minus strand of NZ_JBVJKF010000003.1, from coordinate 5,244 downwards.
CGCCCTCGGCCTGGAGGCCGGCTTCGGCCGTAAGGTCCGCGGCCTCAAGGTCACCTCGGCCGGTCTGCCGGACTACGTAGAGCGGGTCGTCACGCGCTTCTCGGAGCAGCGTGAGGACGGCGAGCGCTTCGCCGCCTGGGTGACCCGTGCGAAGGACGAGGACCTCTCGTGAGCGAGCGCGCCGCACCGTTCTACTGCCCGTACTGCGGCGACGAGGACCTGTTTCCGAACGAGACGGGCCACGGCGCCTGGGAATGCAGGGCCTGCAACCGGGCCTTCCAGCTGAAGTACCTCGGGCTGCTGGCCCGGGGCGTTCGGTCCGACACCGCTGGAGGGGACGAGATATGACCACGGCTCAAGACGCAGATCTCAAGGCGGACGGATTCACGACCGCGGAACTGAAGGCGCTGGCCGAGCGGGCGGGCCGGGACCTCGAGGACGCCTCCGCGCTGGAGATCCTCACCTGGGCGGCCGAGACCTTCGGCAAGAAGTTCGCCGTGACCTCCTCCATGGAGGACGCGGTCGTCGCCCACCTGGCCTCCCGGGCGATGCCCGGCGTGGACGTGGTCTTCCTCGACACCGGCTACCACTTCGAGGAGACCATCGGCACGCGTGACGCGGTCGAGGCCGTGATGGACGTCAACGTCATCACGCTCACCCCGCGTCAGACGGTCGCCGAGCAGGACGCGGAGTACGGCCCCAGGCTGCACGACCGCGACCCCGACCTGTGCTGCGCGCTGCGCAAGGTCAAGCCGCTCGAAGAGGGCCTGACCGCGTACACCGCGTGGGCGACGGGCCTGCGCCGCGACGAGTCCCCGACCCGGGCGAACACCCCGGTGGTCGGCTGGGACGAGAAGCGGCAGAAGGTCAAGATCTCGCCGATCGCCCGCTGGACCCAGGACGACGTGGACGCGTACGTCGCCGAGCACGGCGTGCTCACCAACCCGCTGCTGATGGACGGTTACGCCTCCGTCGGCTGCGCCCCCTGCACCCGCCGCGTGGCGGAGGGCGAGGACGCGCGGGCCGGCCGCTGGGCCGGGCGGGGCAAGACCGAGTGCGGACTGCACGGCTGATGACGACCAGCGAAGAACTTACGGAGACAGAGCAGATGAGCGTGAGCGACCAGGGCGCCACCGTGTGGCTGACCGGGCTGCCGAGCGCGGGCAAGACCACCATCGCCTACGCGCTGGCCGAGCGGCTGCGCGCCGAGGGCCACCGCGTGGAGGTACTCGACGGGGACGAGATCCGCGAGTTCCTCTCCGCCGGACTGGGCTTCAGCCGCGAGGACCGGCACACCAACGTGCAGCGGATCGGCTTCGTCGCCGAACTGCTCGCGAGCAACGGCGTCAAGGCGCTGGTGCCGGTGATCGCGCCGTTCGCGGACAGCCGTGACGCCGTCCGCGAGCGGCACGCCGCCGCCGAGACGAACTACCTCGAAGTGCACGTGGCCACCCCGGTCGAGGTGTGCTCCGAGCGTGACGTGAAGGGTCTGTACGCCAAGCAGGCGGCGGGCGAGATCTCCGGTCTGACCGGGGTCGACGACCCGTACGAGGCGCCGGCTTCCCCGGACCTCCGTATCGAGTCGCACACGCAGACCGTGCAGGAGTCGGCCTCGGCCCTGCACGCGCTGCTCACCGAGAGGGGTCTGGCATGACCACCGCCGCACACGTGCACACCGAGTCCGACGCCGACGCGCCCTACGCGCTGTCGCACCTCGACGCCCTCGAGTCGGAGGCCGTGCACATCTTCCGCGAGGTGGCGGGCGAGTTCGAGAAGCCGGTGATCCTGTTCTCCGGCGGCAAGGACTCCATCGTCATGCTGCACCTGGCGCTGAAGGCGTTCGCGCCGGCGCCGGTGCCCTTCGCGCTGCTCCACGTCGACACCGGGCACAACTTCCCCGAGGTCATCGAGTACCGCGACCGCACGGTCGCCGAGCACGGCCTGCGCCTGCACGTGGCGTCCGTCCAGGACTACATCGACGCGGGCAAGCTGCGCGAGCGCCCGGACGGCACCCGCAACCCGCTGCAGACCGTCCCGCTGACCGAGGCGATCCAGCAGCTGAAGTTCGACGCCGTCTTCGGCGGCGGCCGCCGCGACGAGGAGAAGGCCCGCGCCAAGGAGCGCGTCTTCTCCCTGCGCGACGAGTTCTCCCAGTGGGACCCGCGCCGCCAGCGCCCCGAGCTGTGGCAGCTCTACAACGGCCGCCACGCTCCCGGCGAGCACGTGCGCGTCTTCCCGCTCTCGAACTGGACCGAGCTGGACGTCTGGCAGTACATCGCCCGTGAGGGCATCGAGCTGCCCGAGATCTACTTCGCCCACGAGCGCGAGGTCTTCCTGCGCAACGGCATGTGGCTGACAGCCGGCGAGTGGGGCGGCCCGAAGGAGGGCGAGACGCCCGAGACGCGTCTCATCCGTTACCGCACCGTCGGTGACATGTCCTGCACCGGCGCCGTCGACTCCGACGCCGCCACGCTGGACGCCGTGATCGCCGAAATCGCCGTCTCGCGCCTCACCGAGCGGGGCGCGACCCGCGCCGACGACAAGATGTCCGAGGCCGCGATGGAAGACCGCAAGCGCGAAGGGTACTTCTAGTCATGACCAGCACGACCGAGCAGTTCGCCGATGTGTCGGCGACCACCCTGCTGCGCTTCGCGACCGCCGGTTCCGTCGACGACGGCAAGTCCACCCTGGTGGGCCGGCTGCTGCACGACTCCAAGTCGGTCCTGACGGACCAGATGGAGGCCGTCGAGGCGGTCTCCCAGGCCCGCGGCCAGGAGGCACCCGACCTCGCGCTGCTCACCGACGGCCTGCGGGCCGAGCGCGAGCAGGGCATCACCATCGACGTCGCGTACCGCTACTTCGCCACCGCGCGCCGCCGGTTCATCCTCGCGGACACCCCGGGGCACGTGCAGTACACCCGGAACATGGTCACCGGCGCCTCCACCGCCGACCTGGCCGTGGTGCTGGTCGACGCCCGCAACGGCGTGATCGAGCAGACCCGCCGGCACGCCGCCGTCGCGGCGCTGCTGCGCGTCCCGCACGTGGTCCTGGCCGTCAACAAGATGGACCTCGTCGGCTACGAGGAGTCCGTCTTCGCGGCCATCGCCGAGGAGTTCACGGCGTACGCCTCGGACCTGGGCGTCCCGGAGATCACCGCGATCCCGATCTCGGCCCTGGCCGGTGACAACGTGGTGGACCCGTCCGCGAACATGGACTGGTACGGCGGCCCGACGGTGCTGGAGCACCTGGAGACCGTGCCCGTCAGCCACGACCTCACCGCCTGCCCGGCGCGTTTCCCGGTGCAGTACGTGATCCGTCCGCAGTCCGCCGAGCACCCCGACTACCGCGGCTACGCGGGCCAGATCGCCTCCGGCGTGCTGCGCGTCGGCGAGGCCGTGACCGTGCTGCCCTCGGGCCGTACGAGCACCATCGTGGGCATCGACGCGCTCGGCGAGAGCGTCGACATCGCCTGGGCCCCGCAGTCGGTGACGCTGCGTCTGGCGGACGACATCGACATCTCGCGCGGCGACCTGATCGCGCCGTCCGCGAGCGCGCCGGCCACCACGCAGGACGTCGAGGCGACGGTCTGCCACGTGGCGGACCAGCCGCTGGCCGTGGGTGCGCGCGTGCTGATCAAGCACACGACCCGTACCGTCAAGGCCATCGTCAAGGAGATCCCCTCGCGGCTGACCCTCGACGACCTGTCCCAGCACCCGAACCCCGGGCAGCTGGTGGCCAACGACATCGGCCGCGTCGTCGTCCGCACCGCCGAGCCGCTCGCGCTCGACGCGTACGCCGACTCGCGCCGCACCGGGTCCTTCCTGCTGATCGACCCGGCCGACGGCACCACGCTGGCGGCGGGCATGGCGGGCGAGTCCTTCGCCTCCAAGGCCCGGGGCGAGGACCAGGCGGCCGTGGCGGACGAAGAAGGCTGGGACTTCTAGGTCATGCTGGCCGATTCCTATTCCACCTTCGCCAAGGAGGGCGGCCGCGTGGGCAGCGGCGCCCTCGGCAGCGGCCAGGGAGGGGTGACGCGATGTGGGCGTTGACGTACGCGCACCGCATGCGCGCCTCCGCCCCCCACCAGCCGTACCCGCCACTGCTCCATGAACGAAGACGTGCGTCATGAGATGACCGCGTCACGAGAGGAAGTCCTCCCGTGCCTGCCACCCGCAACACCAGCAAGACCCTGCGCCGCGGCGTCGCCGCCGTCGCCGCACTGCCGCTGCTGATCGGCGTCCTCGCCTCCTGCGGCTACGGGTCCCAGGCGGTGGACAAGCCGGCCGGCGCGGCTGCGCCCGGGGGCCAGAAGCTGTCGGCCTCCGAGGTCCGGATCGGGTACTTCCCCAACCTGACGCACGCCACCGCGCTGGTCGGTCTGCAGGAGGGCCTGATCCAGAAGGAGCTGGGCGGCACCACGATCAAGCCGCAGTCCTTCAACGCCGGCCCGTCCGAGATCGAGGCCCTCAACGGAGGCTCCCTCGACATCGGCTTCATCGGCCCCTCGCCCTCGATCAACGGCTACGTCAAGTCCAAGGGCTCCAACCTGCGGATCATCTCCGGCTCGGCCTCCGGCGGCGTCAAGCTCGTTGTGAACCCGGACAGGATCAAGACCCTGGACGACCTCAAGGGCAAGAAGATCGCCACCCCGCAGAAGGGGAACACCCAGGACGTCGCGTTCCTCAACTGGATCGCGGAGAAGGGCTGGTCGGTCGACCCCGAATCCGGCAAGGGCGACGTCTCCGTCGTCCGCACCGACAACAAGGTCACCCCCGACGCCTTCAAGCAGGGCTCCATCGACGGCGCCTGGGTCCCGGAACCCACCGCTTCGAAGCTCGTCTCCGAGGGCGCCAAGGTCCTCCTCGACGAGGCCGACCTGTGGCCCGGCAAGAAGTTCGTGATCACGAACATCATCGTGTCGCAGAAGTTCCTCAAGGAGCACGCGGACGTCGTCGAGGCGGTCCTCTCGGGCACGGTGAAAACCAACGAGTGGATCAACGCCAACCCGGACAAGGCCAAGGCCTCGGCCAACGCCAAGCTGGCGGCCGACAGCGGCAAGCCGCTCGATGCGAAGATCATCGATCCGGCCTGGCAGAGCCTGGTGGTCACCGACGACCCGCTGGCCTCGACGCTGAAGGCGCAGGCCGATTACGCGGTCAAGGCCAAGCTGATCGAGCAGCCCGACCTGGCCGGCATCTACGACCTGACGCTCCTGAACAAGGTCCTCAAGGCCGCCGGCAAGCC